>JAEEUS010000025.1 GCA_016290615.1 Lachnospiraceae bacterium
AGGATATCGGGACTATCACACGGAACCAACGTATGGCAGGGAAATGCCGAAGTCCTCATCAAGGAAGGCACGGCAACGATCTCGACCGCGATCTGTACCAGAGATGACATCATGACCTACCTGATCGAGATGGGAGTTGAAAGCTCTCATGCATTCAAGATCATGGAGGATGTAAGAAAGGGCAAGGTCGCAAAGAAAAAGAGCGCAGGCTGGGATGAATGGAAGAAAGAGATGAAGGAGCATAACGTTCCCGACTGGTACATCTGGTCCTGCGAGAGGATAGAGTACATGTTCCCGAAGGCCCATGCGGCAGCCTATGTCATGATGGCCTGGAGAATAGCATACTGCAAGATATATTATCCGCTTGAGTATTACACGGCATACTTTACGATTAGAGCTAAGGGCTTTGACTACGAGATGATGTGCTTCGGCAGAGAAAAGGTGGACAAGGCTCTAAAGGATATAAAGAATGCCAAGGAAGAAGGAAAGGGCAAGCAGAGCGCTACCGAAAAGGATACGGAGACTGCCTTAAAGAGCGTGCAGGAGATGTATGCAAGAGGATTTGAATTCATGCCGATCGATCTTAAGCTTGTTAAGCCGACGCACTTCCAGGTAATAGACGGAAAGATCATGGCTTCTCTTACCTCGATAGCAGGTCTTGGAGAATCCGTTGCCATCGGTATCGTTGAGGCTGCAAAGGGAGATCCTTTCCTGTCAAAGGAAGATTTCAGACAGCGAAGCAAGGCTTCATCGACGATAGCGGACAAGCTCGGAGAATTAGGAATCCTTGGAGATATACCCGAAACCAACCAGATATCATTATTCGACTATATGATGTAATAAATTAAAGGGAGATTTAATATGAAAGACTTTTTGGATGCATTATCATCAAAGGAACCAACGCCCGGAGGGGGCGGTGCGAGCGCACTTGTGGCTGCAGTGAGCTGCTCGCTGTGCAGCATGGTATCAAACCTGACAACAGGCAAGAAGAAGTATGCACAGTACCAGGAAAAGATCGATGAATATCTTGTGTTACTTAAAGAAAAGAACGAATTGCTGCAGGCAGACATAGAAAAGGATGCAAAGGCTTTTGCTCCTCTTGCAAAGGCATATTCCCTTGACAAGGAAACACCCGGATATGAAGAGATAATGGAAAAGGCTCTCTTTGATGCCGCGACCGCACCAAAGGAGATACTCGAGGATATATATTCACTTGTTCCGATAATAGAGGATCTGGCTGTTATGGGTTCAAGACTTGCGATAAGCGATGTGGCTGTTGCCGCAGCCTGCCTTGAGGCAGCACTAAAGGGATGCGTGCTAAACATCTATATCAATACGAAATCCATGAAGAATAGAGATGTGGCGGGTGAGATGAACGCTCATGCCAGAAAGCTCGTTGAGGACGGCTCAGCAAGGATGCAGCATGTTTATGCTGATATAGAAGGCACACTCATAAGCTAGTCCTACCGTAAAATATTGCTGTAACATATTTATTTTTGACAATAAAATGCAGAATAATGCGATTTACATCAAATATTTTTTTGCTATAATCGTTATTAGTTTTTAAAAGGTGATAAAAAGATATGGAAGAGATGAGAGGAATGCCCGTAGTAAAGCACATCGCTGAAGATGTTACGCTGCGGATGGAAGCACTTGCAAAAAACGGAATCGTTCCGACACTGGCTGTGATCCGAGTAGGGGAGAGAGAAGACGATCTTTCCTATGAACGCGGCCTTATGAAGCGCTTTGATTCAGTTAATGCCAAGGTTGTGAGCAAGGTTTTGCCACAGGGGGTTGACGAAAAGGAGTTAATCGATTTACTATTAGAGTGCAACAGGGATGATGACATCCACGGGATCCTGCTTTTCAGACCTCTTCCCAAGCATCTTGACGAGAAGAAGATCGTAGAGCTTGTCGATCCGAGAAAGGATGTCGACTGTATGTGTCTGACTAACATCGCACATACATTTACCCAGTCTGGTCTTGGACATGAGCCCTGCACTCCGTCAGCAGTCATTGAGATGATGGACTTCTACGGAATAGATCTTACAGGCAAAAAGGTAGTCGTTGTAGGCAGGAGCATGGTAGTTGGAAAACCCATGGCCATGATGCTTCTTAAGAAGAATGCGACCGTTACCATCTGCCATACTAAGACAAAAGACCTAAAGAATGAGTGCAGACAGGCCGATATAATAGTTGCATGTGCAGGTGTTGCCGGCATGATAGATGACTCGTATGTATCAGAGGGCGCGATAGTATTTGACGTCGGTATAAATGTTGTTGACGGAAAGTTGTGCGGTGATGTAAAATATGAGTCGGTTTCGGGCTCGGCATCGAAAGCTACGCCTGTTCCGGGTGGTGTCGGAACCGTCACCACATCAGTTCTGCTTAAGCATACCGTATGGTCTGCAGAGCAGATGATAGATGAAAAAAATTGATTTTACAGTTGACTTAAGATTTGCTACAATAAAAGGTGTAAGATCACAATATCAATTTGATATAAGTTTCCGGTTCATAGAATCGGGATTTATATACTCCCCCTTTTACAAGACCATTTGCGCCCCCCGTAAATGGTCTTTCCCTTTGTAAAAAAAGATATTGTATACAATCTGAGAGCTCATATTTTAACGTATTTTCGCTTTTTGCCTTTTCCTGTATACATTCTATGAAAAGTATTATAGAATTAGAATAGGAATGTGAAGGTGACCGTAAGGTCTATAAGGTGGAATATGGAGAGATACGAGTTCAACAATAAAAATCGTGAATTGTTGGAGAGTTCTGTCATACCATTCGCGATATATCAGTTCATTGACAAGCGCGTAGTCGCGCTTATTATTTCTGACGGCTTTTGCAAGCTTTTTCATTTCAAAGACAGATCCCAGGCCTATAAAGCAATGGATAACAACATGTACAGTACCACTTTTCCCTCGGATATAGCACGTATATCGGAGGCTGCCTATCGTTTTGCTTCTGTGGGCGGAAAGTATGATGTAGTGTACAGGACAAAAAGAGCGGACGGCGGTGACTACATAATGGTCCATGCCATAGGCGAACATTTTGTTACCGATACGGGAGTTCAGCTCGCGCAGGTATGGTATACGGATGAGGGAGAGTTTTCCGGAAACGAGACTGATTCCGATGAGCTTAAAGAAGCGCTTAAGGATTCCATAAAAAGAAGCAGCAGCATGACGACCGGACTGTATGATCATCTTACGGGTCTTCCGACCATGACATGCTTCTTTGAACTGGCTGAAGCCGGCTGTAACAGGATAATAAGGGATGGCAAGATACCTGCTATTCTTTTCTTTGATCTGAGCGGAATGAAGAGCTATAACCGTAAGTACGGTTTTGTGGAAGGTGACAGCCAGCTGATAGCATTTGCGCGTCTGCTTGAAAGCCACTTCTCCAACGGAAACTGCAGCCGTTTTGTCCAGGATCATTTTGTTGTCTTTACTGAAAGGGAGAATGTCGAGGACAGGATACAGACCATATTCGATGAATGGAGGGACTGCTTCCATCTGCAGGCACTTCCCGTAAGAGTCGGTGTGTTTGTGATCGAATCGAATGATATAGATATCATCACTGCCAGTGATAATGCAAAAGTGGCCAGTGACATGATTAGGAATACTTTTGTATCCGGTATCAGTTATTATGACCGTGAGCTGCAGGAGGATCTGGAAAAACGTGAATATATCATCTCGAATATCGACAGGGCAATAGCCGAAAAATGGATAAAGGTTTATTATCAGCCCATAATCAGAGCAGCCAACGGAAGAGTATGTGACGAAGAGGCTCTTGCAAGATGGATAGATCCTGTAAGGGGCTTTATGTCACCGGCGGATTTCATCGGAGTTTTGGAGGAAGCGCATCTTATCTATAAGCTTGATCTGTATGTCGTAGATCAGATAATAGAGAAGCTTTCAGTCATCAAGGATAAGAATCTATACGCAGTGCCGCAGTCTGTTAATCTTTCAAGGACCGATTTCGAAGAATGCGACATCGTGGATGAGATATGCAAGCGCATGGACAAGGCCGGAGTTGATCACAGTCTTTTGACAATAGAGATCACCGAGAGTATCGTTGCCTCGGATTTCGAATACATGAAGAATCAGGTAAACAGATTCAGACAGCTCGGATTCAAGGTATGGATGGATGATTTCGGCAGCGGATACTCGTCTCTTGATGTTTTGCAGGATCTTCAGTTTGATCTTATCAAATTCGACATGAGATTCTTGCATCAGCTGGATAACGGTGTCAACGGTAAAGTAATACTGACGGAACTGATGAGAATGGCGACCGCTCTCGGACTCGAGACGGTATGTGAAGGCGTTGAAACAAAAGAACATGTTGAATTTTTGAGCGATATTGGATGCTGTAAACTGCAGGGATATTATTATACCAAGCCGCTGCCTCTTGAGCAGATACTCGAAAGATTTGAGCAGGGACAGGCGATCGGCTTTGAGAATCCGCAGGAAACCGAGTATTACGATACGATCGGAAAGATAAATCTCTATGACCTTGACTGGGTGGTAGGAAGTGAAGTGATAAAGGCTGACAATTTCTTTGACGGTATTCCTATGGTCATAATGGAACTTACGGATGATGCCGTAAGGATCGTCAGATCCAATCCAAGCTACAGAGATTTCTCGGATAAATCTCTGGAGAGAAATATCGGAAAGGAATTTGAAAGATTTGATACCATCCCTGAGCATCACCAGAAGAATTTCCTGTCATATATGATACAGTGCGCAAATAACGGAGGCCGTGTCAATGTGGATGAGAGACTGCCAAACAGCAATACGACCATCCATACTCTTATGAGGAGGATCGCTGTAAATCCTGTCAAGGGCACAAGAAGCGTTGCTGTGGCCGTACTGTCCGTAACTGATGATACCGAAGGAATAACATATGCGAGTATCGTAAACTCGCTCGCAGGAGATTATTTCTCACTTTACTATGTGGATGTAAGAACAGATGAGTATATCATCTATTCTTCTGACAAGACCAGCGGTCTTGCTGATGAGAAGTTAAGAGGAAAAGACTTTTTCAGGGAAGGAAGGAAAGAGTCGTTTAAGATACTGCACAAGTCTGACAGGGCTTATTTTACAGAGAATTTCACAAAAGAGAATATCTTAAATAATCTCGCTGAACAGGGAAGGTTTGAAATGACATACCGAGTCATCATGAACGGCAAGCCGCAGTATGTCAGCATGAAAGCCATGCCGATGAGTGAGGACAAGGATCATATCATTGTGGGACTTAGCAATGTCGATGCCCAGATGAAGCAGAGAGAGGCTCTTGAGAAGTTAAGGCGTGAGCAGATCTTAAGTGCGAGACTTGGAGCACTTGTAGGCAACTATCTGTGCATATATACAGTAAACCTTGAGAACGAGACATACTATGAGTCGGGTATAAACGACTTCTGCGACAACCTTGGATTTGCCAGGGAGGGAAAGGATTTCTTCAACAGATGCTTTGAAGAGAGCAAACGCATAATCCATAAGGATGATTATGAATCCTTCTTAAAGGTCTTTGACAGAAACAAGATCTTAAGGACCATAAAGAAAGACGGTGTCTACAGCATAACTTACAGATTATGCATATACGGACAGACATTTATGGCAACTCTGAGAGCAGCTACTGTTAAAGAAGCCGACGGTGATAAGCTCATAGTGGGGCTTTATAAAGAAGACAGCAGCAAAGAGGAGTAAGATTCTTTATAGTGCATTATGCATGTGAAATTTTGATATGATAATATTCAAAAGTAAGAGTCCACGGTCAGTACTGTGGACTCTTGTATTGCCGGCAAATATTAAGTGACACCTGTTATTAAAGGTAATATGATAGATATATGAGCGAAAAGGAATTATTATTTTACAACGAATATGAGCATTTCTACGAAATGACGAACAGATCCGATGCATTCAGAATGTTTTGCAAAGAGGCTTTCGGAGAGGATCTTTCCCAGGACGGATTCAGTGATATAAACCAGGTAAACAGGATACTTGACCTGATACCGTCAGGAAAGGATATCCATATCCTGGATATAGGATGCGGAAACGGAAAGATGCTTGGCTATTTACAGAAAAGAACAGAAGCATTCATACACGGATTTGACTATTCGATAAATGCCATAAATACAGCAAAAAAACTATTTAAGACAAACGCTGATTTCAGGCAGGGTCTCATTGGTGAGATTGATTATCCCACAGAAAGCTTTGATGTAATAACCTCCATGGATTCAATGTATTTTGCGCCCGATATGGAGAAGTTTCTTTTGCAGGCCATGACATGGCTAAAAAAAGACGGCGTGATGTATGTATGCTATCAGGAAGGCGATGTCATGCCAAAGACTAAGAACATTAATACTACAGTCCTTGCAAGAGCGCTGATTAAGAACGGGATAAGTTATGAATGCAAGGATATCACAAAAGAAAGCTATGAACTGTTAAAAAAGAAGAGAGAAACTGCTCTTTTATATAAGAAAGACTTTGAAGATGAAGGAAACATGGAGTGGTTTGATCTTCTGATGATGCAGACAGACTGTGTAACGGCTTCGTTTGATCAGTTTTCAAAAGAAATGGCAAGGTATCAGTATATAATAAAGGCAGCCGGCCAGGTTGCAGACCGCCATTTATAATGATTTTATATTATTAAAACAAAAAAAGATGCTTTCGCATCTTCTTGAGCAGCTGATAGGGGAATCGAACCCCTGATTCCGCCGTGAGAGGGCGGCGTCTTAACCTCTTGACCAATCAGCCATATGTGCTTTGGTCAGCACGCTTGTTTATTATATAGGCTCAAATATAAAAAAGCAAGTATTTTTTTCAATTCTTTCAAATAAGTAAAAGCTCCCAGTTATTACCAGTTTATAAACAATCATAAATATTGTATGAAAATATACTCAAAATCTTTTCTTTGTGATAAGATAAAGACTAGTTTAGGCGGGAGAGTTTTTAAATGGGTACTCAAAACAATAATCAATTTAACAACGACATAGGGAACAGGATACAGGAGTCTGTACTGGATGCGCTTAGAACGGGGGATTTCAGCAGGCTTAATCTTGATATCACCGATTCGGTAAAAGAGGTCTTAAACGGCGTCGGAGATACGATCAATTCTGCGGTGAGCGAAGCAAAAGGAACAGCTTCAAGCGCTGCAAGAGGATTCACTTCATCGACTTATGCAAAGCCTCCTTATCGTGATACTGCAGCCATGGATATCGCAAGACACCAGGCTCAGAGAGAGCAGCTCAAAAAGAAGGCTGCAAAGAGGATAAAGTTTATAGACAAGGGCGGTGTTACAGGCGTATTCCAGATCATATTCGGATGGCCTTTCACAGTCATTGGAATGGTCGGATTTTTCAGCTCGCTGACAGAGCTTGATCCTGTAGGCGTATCGCTCGGCGCTCTGTTTTTAGCCGCAGGCATAATGGCTATAATAAAGGGCATAGGAAAGATAAGCATAAGGAGCACTGCCGTAAGATACAGGGATCTTTGCAAGGATAAGCAGTATGAAAGCGTTGATACAATCGCCAACTCAACAGGTGCGAGCAGAGAAAAAGTAATAAAGAATATAAAGAAGATATTAAAGAAGGGATTCTTCCCCGAAGGTTTTTTAGATGAGCAGGAAACAACCTTCATGGTCTCAAAGGAAGTCTATGAACAGTATCTTTTAGCCGAGAACGGAAGAAAGGCCAAGGAGCAGGAAGATCTTGAGAGAGTAAAGAACAACCAGATGACGACAGCCGAGCAGACAGAGCTCGATGTCATGATCATGAAGGGAAATCAGTACATCGACAGATTAAGACAGCTTAATAACAACATACCCGGCGAAGTGATCACGGCAAAGCTTTCAAGACTTGAAGGACTGCTTGGAGAGATATTTGACAGGGTAAGAGAGCATCCCGAGCAGATGGTTAACTGCAGAAAGCTGATGGATTACTATCTGCCTACCATGATAAAGCTCGTTGAAGCATATGAGGAGTATGACAAGGTCAGCCAGCCCGGAGAGGATATAAAGGCTGCCAAGACAGAGATCGAAAAGACACTCGATATCATCAATCAGGCATTCGTTGAGCTTTTAAACAAGCTGTTCCAGAATTCCGTATGGGATGTAAAGGCTGAAGCTAACGTACTAAAGACAATGCTGAGGCAGGAAGGTCTTGCCGATGACAGATTTGTGACAAACAGCGGCAATGCCGATCTTTTGAATGAAACCTCATTTGTTAATGAAGAAGAGGAAGATGACATACTCATCGAACAAAAGGAACAGGTTGAAGTTCCTGTGGTAAATGAGATATAATGTATCATATTGAATATATATCAAAGGAGTACAGTGATGACTGATAACATGGAATTGATCGCGGAAAGCGCGAAGGTGGAGCTTACAGACGAAGAAAAGCAGACCGTTACAAGTTATGCGGACAGTATAGATATACGTGATTCCCAGATGGTGCTGCAGTACGGCGCCGGTGCTCAGAAGAAGATCTCTGATTTTAGCGAGACTGCATTAAAGAGCGTAAGAACAAAGGATCTCGGCGAGATCGGAACTCTCCTCGGAAACGTAGTTTCAGAGCTTAAGAGCTTTGATGTTACAGAGGAAAAGGGAATCTTCGGATTCTTTAAAAAGGAAGCAAACAAGGTTCAGTCAATAAAGGCAAGATATGACAAGGCTGAGACCAATGTAAACAACATCGTTAAGGTCATGGAGAACCATCAGGTAACCCTTCTTAAGGATATCGCGATGCTTGACCAGATGTATGAATCAAACCTCAAGTATTTCAAGGAGCTCACTCTTTACATACTCGCAGGAAAGCAGAAGCTTGCAGACGCAAGAAACGTTGAGCTTCCCAAGCTTCTTGCAAAGGCAGAGGAGAGCGGACTTCCCGAGGATGCACAGGCTGCAAAGGACTATGCTTCACTCGTTGACAGATTTGAAAAGAAGATCTACGATCTCGAGCTTACAAGAAACATCTCAATGCAGATGGCTCCTCAGATAAGACTCATCCAGAACAATGACACGGTAATGAGCGAGAAGATCCAGTCTACCATAGTTAACACCATTCCTCTGTGGAAGAGCCAGATGGTTATAGCAATCGGACTTGATCATTCACAGGATGCAGCCAAGGCTCAGCGTCAGGTTACCGATGCCACAAACGAGCTTCTTAGAAAGAATGCGGAGGCATTAAAGATCGCTTCTATCGAGACAGCAAGAGAGAGCGAGAGAGGTATCGTGGATATCGAGACTCTTACACAGACAAACCAGACACTCATCGATACTCTCGACGAAGTCATGAAGATCCAGGACGAGGGAAGAGTAAAGAGAGCAGAGGCAGAGCAGGAGCTCGCAAGGATAGAGGACCAGATGAGAAACAAGATCCTCGAGGTTTCAAAGGTAAGACAGTGATCTTACAAAAACAGTTGATTTTTGGCACATGAAGTGTTAAGATATTCATTGTTAAATATGTTTACTAGATTAGAGTGGATTTGCGTCCACTCTTTTTTATGGATTACGGAAGGATGTGTTATATGTCAAAAGCGGATTATGAAGCCCGCACCGAGAAGATGATGACACCCATTGCCGACAGACTCTCGCTTAAGATTTACGACGTTGAGTTTGTAAAGGAAGGCGAGGAATACTACTTAAGAGTATATATCGACAAGGATGGCGGTGTTACTATCGATGACTGCGAGGCTGCAAGCAGGGCCCTTTCTGACGAGCTTGACAAAGAGGATTTCATAAGCGAGGCATACATACTCGAGGTGAGCAGCCCGGGACTGGGAAGGACACTTAAAAAGGAAAGGCATTATTTAAACAGCCTGGGTCAAGAGGTCGAGATAAAGACCTACAAGCCCATAGACGGCTTAAAGGAATTTACGGGCATCCTGAAGGATTATAAGGATGGCACGGTCATGATCGAGACCGATGCGGGAGTCATGAACTTTACGGCAGATATGATCGCGAAAGCGAGTCTGACTATAGATTTTTAAAACAATGATAATAAACAGAAAGAGAGGATAATACAAAAAACGATGAATAAGGAACTTATAGAAGCTTTAAATGCACTTGAGAAGGAAAAGGAGATCAGCAAGGAGACTCTTTTCGAGGCTATCGAGAATTCACTCCTTACTGCATGCAAGAACCACTTCGGCAAGGCAGACAATGTAAAGGTAGAGATAGACAGAGAGACAGGAGATTTCCTCTGCTATGCACAAAAGACTGTTGTCGAGAGCGAGGATCAGGTAGAGGATCCCATGCTTCAGATCACTCTTGACGAAGCAAAGACTGTTGCAAAGAAGGCAGCTGTCGGCGATGTTGTAAATGTTGAGATCAAGTCAAAGGAATTCGGACGTATCGCAACACAGAATGCAAAGAACGTTATCTTACAGAAGATCAGAGAAGAGGAAAGAGACGTTATCTATAATCAGTACTACGGCAAGGAGAAGGATATCGCAACAGGTATCGTTCAGAGATATATCGGAAAGAACATCTCAATCAACCTTGGCAAGGCTGATGCACTCTTAAACGAGTCAGAACAGGTCAAGACAGAAAACTTCAGACCTACGGAGCGTATCAAGGTTTACATAATAGAGGTAAAGAAGACAAACAGAGGACCGAGAATTCTTGTAAGCCGTACACATCCTGAGCTTGTCAAAAAGCTCTTTGAATCTGAAGTAACAGAGATAAAGGACGGAACAGTCGAGATCAAGTCTATCGCACGTGAAGCAGGAAGCAGATCAAAGATCGCCGTATGGAGCAACAATCCTAACGTTGATCCGGTCGGTGCCTGCGTAGGTATCAACGGAGCAAGAGTTAACAGCATCGTTGACGAGCTTAAGGGCGAGAAGATCGATATCGTATGCTGGGACGAGAACCCCGGTATCCTTATCCAGAATGCGCTTTCACCCGCAAAGATCGTTGCGGTATTCGCAGATCCCGATGAAAAGACAGCAAAGGTTGTAGTTCCCGATTATCAGCTTTCACTTGCCATCGGTAAGGAAGGACAGAACGCACGTCTTGCAGCAAGACTCACAGGATACAAGATCGATATCAAGTCTGAGACTCAGGCTAAGGATGCTCCCGGATTCCGTTACGAAGACTACATGGATGACGAGGATGAGTACGAAGACGAGTACGAGGAGTATGAGGAGTACGACGAGGAGAGTACAGAGGTTGACGAATAAGAAGATACTTTCGCTTTTGGGTCTGGCGACCAGATCACGAAACTTGGTAAGCGGCGAATTCATGACGGAGAGATCCGTCAAGGACGGGAGTGCAAAACTGGTTATCGTGGCAGATGATGCGTCAGACAATACAAAGAAAGAATTTGGCGATATGTGTTCATATTACAAAGTTCCCATTGCATATCTTGGGACCAAGGAAGAACTTGGAAAGAGCATGGGAAAAGAGATGCGCGCATCGCTTTCCATAACGGATCAGGGTTTTGCCGATTCCGTAAATAAACTGTTGCAGGAGGTAGTACAGTAGATGGCTAAGATGAAGATATCAGAATTAGCAACTGAGATAAATGTTGATAAAAACGAGATTGTGGCATTCCTTCAGAGCACAGGCTTTGAAGTAAAGAGTGCAACAAAGAGCATAGAGGATGAGCAGATAGAGGCTATAAAGGCTAAGTTTGCTCCCAAGCCTCAGAAAAAGGAAGCACCCGAAAAGAAGGAAGAAGCTCCCAAGAAGGAAGTCAAGCAAGAAGCACCCGTAAAGGAAGCTGCAGCTGGCGAACCTAAAAAGGAAGTAAAGAGCGGGGAAGCTCCCTTAAAGAAAAAGAAAAAGAGCAGTGTCATCATCGTAGGAGCTGGAAGCAACGCTCTTGGAAGAAACGCTCGTCCCGGTCAGGCTCAGTCAGCCCGTCCCACTCAGGCCGTTCCTTCAAGAAACGTAGTTCTTGGCCCCAACCAGATGATAAACAAGGCTACGGGAAAGATAATGGAAAAGCTCCCTCCCAGAAAGGCAGAGGAAGAAAAGAGCGTTAACGAGCCTGTAAGAGAGACACCTGTTGAAGTTAAGACAGAGCGCGATACAAATGTTAACAGAGCTCATGACACATCAAAGGATCGTCAGACAAGAGGTGATCGCAATGAGACAAGAGGACAACAGACCGAGAGCAGGCCTAACAGAAACTTTGATAATGGAAACAGAGGCGCTTCTCAAGGTAACAAAGGCAGGGATAATAATCAAAATCCTAATCAGCGTCCTAACAGGAATTCACAGGGTGATCAGCGCCCTGCGAACAGAGATGGAAGGCCGTCAGATAGATTCAGAGATAACAAGCCGGGTGCATTCATGGACGCACCGGGCGGCTCAGGAAAGCCGCAGGATAACAGACGCGGCAACCAGATGGGCAAGGACAAGAGATCCAAGAAGGATGCGATCTACGAAGAGGAAGAAGTAAAGAACAAGAACAAAGCCGGCAGATTCATCAAGCCCGAGAAGAAGGAAGAGGTAGTTGAGGAGATCAAGGTGATCACTCTTCCCGAGGTTATAACCATCAAGGAACTCGCTGAAAAGATGAAGATGCAGCCTTCCGTTATCGTAAAGAAGCTCTTCCTTCAGGGTCAGATGGTCACAGTTAACCAGGAGATCTCATACGAGGAAGCTGAAAACATAGCTATCGATTACGACATCATGTGCGAACAGGAAGTCAAGGTCGATGTTATCGAGGAACTTTTAAAAGAGGATGAGGAAAAGGCTGAAAACATGGTTGAAAGAGCACCCGTTATCTGTGTAATGGGTCACGTTGACCATGGTAAGACATCCCTTCTTGATGCTATACGTAAGACAAATGTAACAGACAAGGAAGCAGGCGGAATCACTCAGCATATCGGTGCATACATGGTTGAAGCGGGCGGAAGAAAGATCACCTTCCTTGATACACCCGGACATGAAGCATTCACCGCTATGCGAATGAGAGGTGCAAATGCTACGGATATCGCGATCCTTGTTGTAGCAGCAGACGACGGTGTTATGCCTCAGACTGTTGAAGCCATAAACCATGCAAAGGCTGCAGGCATCGAGATCATCGTTGCCGTTAACAAGATAGACAAGCCCAATGCCGACCTTAACAGGGTTAAGCAGGAACTTGCGGAGTACGAGCTCATCCCCGAAGACTGGGGCGGAAGCACGGTATTTGCTCCCGTAAGTGCAAAGACAGGCGAAGGCATCAAGGAACTTCTCGACATGGTTCTTCTTACAGCGGATATCCTTGAGCTTAAGGCTAACCCGAAGAGAAAGGCAAGAGGTCTTGTAATAGAGGCAGAGCTTGACAAGGGAAGAGGTCCTGTTGCGACCATCCTTATGCAGAAGGGTACATTAAAGGTAGGCGACTTCGTATCAGCCGGAGCATGCTACGGTAAGGTTAGGGCAATGATTGATGACAAGGGAAGACGTGTAAAGGAGGCTGGTCCTTCAACACCTGTTGAGATCCTTGGTCTTAACGATGTTCCCGAGGCAGGCGAGGTATTCATCGCTCACGATTCTGATAAGACAGCAAAGAGCTTTGCAGATACATACAAGGCACAGAACAAGGTTAAGAAGCTTGAAGAGACCAAGTCAAAGATGAGCCTTGATGACGTATTCAGCCAGATCAAGGAAGGCAACCTTAAGGAGCTTAACCTTATCGTCAAGGCTGACGTTCAGGGTAGTGTCGAGGCCGTTAAGCAGTCACTTATCAAGCTGAGCAACGACGAAGTTGTCGTTAAGTGCATCCACGGCGGCGTAGGTGCAGTAAACGAGTCTGATGTAAGCCTTGCTGCAGCAAGTAATGCTATCATCATCGGATTCAATGTTCGTGTTGATGCAAATGCAAAGGAAACAGCCGAGAGAGAAGGCGTTGATGTAAGACTCTACAAGGTTATCTACCAGGCAATAGATGATGTTGAAGCTGCAATGAAGGGAATGCTCGATCCGATCTTTGAAGAAAAAGTCATCGGTCATGCAGAGGTTCGCCAGATCTTCAAGGCGTCTGCAGTCGGAAACATCGCAGGTTCATATGTTCTTGACGGTATCTTCCAGAGAGGCTGCAAGATACGTATCAGCAGAGAAGGCGAGCAGATCTACGAAGGCGAGCTTGCTTCCCTTAAGAGATTCAAGGATGATGTCAAGGAAGTCAAGGCAGGCTACGAATGCGGTCTCGTATTCGAGAAGTTCGATGCAATGCAGGAGCTTGATATCGTAGAGGCTTATATAATGGTAGAGGTACCAAGATAAATGAGAAAGAACAGCATTAAAAATACCAGGATAAACGGTGAAGTCCAAAAGATCTTAGCAGAAGTCATAAGAGGCGAGATCAAGGATCCGAGGATCCCCGAGTTTACTTCGATCGTAAGTGTCGAGGTAGCTCCCGATCTTAAAAACTGCAAGGCCTATGTTTCAGTCCTTGGTGACGATGAAAAGGCAGCCGAGGCGCTCGAGGGATTAAAGAGCGCTGCCGGCTTTATAAGAAACAGGCTTGCAAGAGAGCTTAACTTAAGAAATACTCCGGATATTCACTTTTATCTTGATCAGTCCATAGCTTATGGCGTAGACATGTCTAAAAAGATAGACGAGGTCATTCGCGCCGATGAGGAAAAAAGCAGACAATGATTGATATTTTAAAAGAGGTTGAGTCGGCAGAAAGTATAGGGATAGCCGGACACATAAGGCCCGACGGCGACTGCATAGGCGCCTGCATGGCAATGTATCTGTATCTTATAAAGAACTGTCCCGACAAAAAGATATACGTATATCTGGATGACTTTTCACCTGTCTTTAACTGCATTGAAGGTACTGACAGGATAAAAAAGCCTGACGGACTAAAGCATGCGCATGACATCTTCATGTGCATTGACTGCAATGCGGAAAGACTCGGTGATGCGCTTCCTGCTTTTGAAGGAGCAAAAAAGCGCATTAACATCGATCATCACATAACAAATACGGGCGACGGTGATATAAACTACATCGTGCCTACAGCCAGCAGTGCGAGCGAGCTCGTATTTGACTGCATGGATGAAACAAAGATCGATACGGATATCGCAAAGGCCGTATATCTTGGCATAGTTCATGATACCGGAGTTTTCCAGTATTCAAATGTGTCGCCAAAGACCTTAAAGATAGCAGCAAAGCTGATAGAATACGGATTTGATTTTCCAAAGCTCATTGAAGAGACATTCTATCAGAAGACATATGTCCAGAACCAGATAATGGGAAGGACCATACTTGAGAGCGTTCTCTTCCTTGACAAGAGATGCATAGTCGGTCATCTTGATCAGAAGACCATGCATTTTTACGGAGTTACGAGCAAGGACATGGACGGTATAGTCAACCAGCTAAGATACACTAAGGGCGTTGACTGTGCGGTATTCATGTATGAGACTGAACCTCTCAAATACAAGGTCAGCTTAAGATCAAACGGAGTGATAGACTGTTCCGTCATCGCCACTTACTTTGGCGGAGGCGGACATGTAAGGGCTGCCGGATGCGTACTCGAGGGTACCTTCCACGATGCGGTCAACAACCTGTCAAAGCAGATCGAAAAGCAGTATAAGGAAAATGATTAACGGAATAATAAATGTTTACAAGGAGGAGGGTTACACCTCCTTCGATGTCGTTGCGAAGCTAAGAGGCATCACAAAGATAAGAAAGATCGGCCATACCGGGACGCTAGATCCCGATGCGACCGGTGTTCTTCCCGTGTGCATCGGGTCTGCAACAAAGCTTGTCGATATGCTTACCGACAAGACCAAGGAGTATATCGCCGATATGAAACTGGGGATAGTTACCGATACCCAGGATATATCCGGAACTGTATTAAAGACAAACGAGGTTAACATAACTACAGACGAGTTTCGGGATGCGATCCTTTCATTTAAAGGCAGAATAAAACAGATCCCTCCCATGTATTCCGCTCTCAAGGTGGACGGAAGGAAACTCTGCGACATGGCAAGAGCGGGCATAGAGGTAGAAAGAAAGCCCAGAGACATTGAGATCAGTGATATAGACATACTTGATATTGATGATATAAGTGCAAGGATAAGAGTCACATGCTCCAAGGGCACATACATAAGGACACTGTGCAACGATATAGGCGAAAAGCTCGGATGCGGCGCCGTGATGACTAAGCTTATCAGGACTAGATCGGGAAACTTCATTATTGAAGAAGCATATAAGCTCTCTCAGATAGAAGAGATGGCAAAAGAAGGAGAGCTTGAAAAGATAGTAACTCCTGTAGACAAAGTGTTTGAATGTTATGAAGCAGTGACAGTTACGGGTGAGAATGAAAAGCGCGTTTTAAACGGAAACATGATAGATCTTAACAGAAAAGATGAGTTTTTAAGGATATATCTTGAAAACAGAAGATTCGCTGCGGTTTATACATTTGACAGGGCTAAGGCCTGCCATGTGCCGTTTAAGATGTTTCTATAAGACTTGACGATACAGACAAAATAAGTCAAAATTAATATGTATGCGTAAATTTTTCATACATAAGAGGATAAGATGAATTCTACTATTTTACTGGAACTGGCCGGAGGACTGGGCCTTTTCCTTTTCGGCATGTCCTTAATGAGCGAGAGCATTGAAAAGGCCGCTGGTGCCAAGTTAAGAAGCATTCTCGCCATGTTCACGAAAAACAAGCTCATGGGTACGATCGTCGGTGTCGTATTCACCGGTATCATACAGTCATCGAGTGCATGTACCGTAATGGTTGTCAGCTTTGTTAACGCGGGGCTGATGGAGCTTTCACAGGCTGCGGGAGTAATCTTTGGTGCCAACATCGGTACAACGATCACCTCACAGCTCGTTTCGTTCAATCTTTCAAAGGTAGCTCCCCTGTTTGTACTTGCCGGAGTGCTTGCCGTAATGTTCATGAAAAACGAGACGATAAAGAAGGTAGGAGATATCGTCCTCGGATTCGGAATACTCTTCATGGGTCTTTCACTTATGAGCGGCTCCATGGCGGGATTAAAGGAATCTCAGTCAGTCGTTGATGCACTCGCAGGAATGAACAATCCTTTCCTTGCAGTACTTCTCGGTACAGTAGTAACAAGTGTTATTCAAAGTTCATCCGTAACAGTCAGCATCATCCTCTTAATGGCTAACCAGGGACTCCTGGATCTTAAGATATGTCTGTTCGTAATACTCGGATGTAACATCGGTGCATGTTCATCCGCTATGATAGCATCTCTTTCAGGTAAAAAGAACGCAAAGAGAGCGGCTCTTATTCATCTGCTCTTTAACGTGATCGGAACCGTTATCTTCTTTGTGGCATTCCTGTTCATAGGCGACTGGTTCGTAAATGCCGTATCCGGAATCTCAGGCGACAACGGAAGATTTGTCGCTAACTCTCATACGATCATAAAGATCGTGCAGGTTCTCATGCTCTCGCCTCTGTCAAACCTCATAGTAAAGATGACCTATGCGCTCGTACCGGGCGAGGATGTAAAGGTAGGCTACAGAGAGAGCTACACGCTTAAATATATCGGAAACAAAGTCGTATTCAATCCGGCCACCGCTGTCGTTGAAGTCGTTAACGAGCTTGAACGTATGGCTGATCTTGCCGGAGAGAATCTCAACAGGGCCATGAACGCCCTGATCACACTCGACCAGGAGGATATCGACGAGGTATACGAGGTCGAGAAGAACATCAACTTCCTTAACAAGGCAATAACGGGCTACATGGTCAAGATAAACCAGACCACCCTTCCCATCGAAGACTTAAAGAGCATCGGTGCTCTGTTCCATGTGGCCAATGATATAGAAAGGGTCGGTGACCATGCCGAGAACATAGCCGATGCAGCTGTTCAGAGAAAGGAACAGAACATCGAGTTCTCAAGAGAAGCAATGGGCGAGATGGGCAGAATGCTCGATATGGTCAATGACTGCTATCGCTATTCCGTTGAGATGTTTGCTCACGGAAAGGAAGAGCATATGCAGGATATAATCGATCTGGAAGACAGGATAGATGAAATGGAAAGAGAGCTTCAGCAGGCTCATGTCGAGAGACTCAAGAAAAACGAGTGTACTCCCGATGCCGGCATGATCTACTCGGATATCCTGTCAGGATTGGAGAGGATAGCGGACCACGCGGTAAACATCGCGTTCTCTATCTCGGAAAGCGAACAAGAAGGTTAACGTGAGAAATTTTTTAGGAACAATTCTTATATGTCTTATCGCTGTCATGTTATTTTCGTTTGATTCACATGCGACGGGACTAAAGATGGCCGATAACGTAAATTCTGCGGGTATCGGAACCATCCTAGATACGATTAAGACAGAGGAGGAGTACCTCGATGCAGCGGGTGATACTTCTCTTTCATTTGGATATTCAAATCTCGGCGTTTCTAACGTGGAGAATCATCTTAACGTGCGTGAGGCACCCTCTACCGAGTCAAAGCTTGTCGGAAAGATGTCAAACAACAACGGCTGCGAGATAATAGAAGCCGACGGCGAATGGTTTCATATCGTTTCGGGAACGGTCGAAGGCTACGTGCATTCGGATTATCTCTTGACCGGTGCAAAGGCGATCCTTCGAGCAAACGAAGTCGTTACAAAAACAGCCAAGGCTACTGAAGGGGGCTTGAGAGTCAGAAGCGAGCCCAACACTGACAGCGAGATAATAACGACCATGGGAGAGGGCGAAAGACTCGAAGTTCTTGAGGAGCTCGAAGGCTGGATAAAGGTATCTCTCGATGACGAGGAAGCCTATATAAGCGCAGACTATGCAGTGGTCGAGGAAGAGCTTGATACAGCCATAACCATGACGGAGCTTTTGTACGGCGAAGGCGTCAGTGATGTAAGAGTCGATATTTGCCAGTATGCAAAGGAATTCTTGGGCAACAAGTATGTCTGGGGAGGAGCCAGCCTTACAAAGGGAACCGACTGCTCAGGATTTACGATGATGGTCTACAAGAAGTACGGCATAAGCCTGCCTCATTCTTCGGTATCGCAGTCAAAGATGGGTACAAAGGTAAGCCTTGCAGATGCAAAAGCCGGTGATCTTGTATTCTATGCAAAGGGCGGAACCGTCAACCACGTGGGCATCTATATCGGAAACGGACAGGTAATACATGCATCCAACCCCAAGCAGGGTATAAAGATATCTCCTGTCGGATACAGGACAATACACAGCATCAGACAGTTTATAAATGATTAAGTTGAATTTTGACAAAAGATTTTTAAATATCTTTTTCTTCTCATTTACGGTGGTACTCATCATCGTTACCGGTATTGTTCTGTATAAGGGCAAAACAAGAGGCTTTGAGTTTCACTGCAACAATCTTGAGATAGAAGGCTCATATACCTACGACGGCGGACACACCTACTATACGCTTAATCCAAAGTCGTTAGTGCTGCCTTCAAAGTATGACGACATAGTAATACTCGGTCACTTTAACAAGGATCTTGTCGACAAGAGACCTGTATATATGTTCATTCAGGGCTTGAAGGTCAGGATATACGTAAACGGAAAGATCGTTTTTGATCAGACGAATATCAGTGAGGATACCTGGGCCTATTTCGAACCTGTAAATGTAAAGGCAACCGATGATATAAAGATAGAGCTTTCTACAGACAAGAGCTATATCTACAACGTACATTTCAGACAGTTTCTGCAGAGGATGTATCAGGCTGACCGATATGAGCTGATACGTGAGATGCTTAGTCATTACATGCTGCATATGCTCGTATGCCCCGCGATAACCATCATGGGAATAAGCATCCTTATCTACTGGGCATGCTTCAGGGGAGTCAGGGACTACAACTCTGTGGGTCTGAGAAGCTGCGGCATACTGATGATATCGGGCGGACTTACCTGCTATCTGGATTACAACTACATCACACTGTTTTTAAGAAATATATATTTTTTGAATTTCCTGAACTTTCTGACTCAGGCGATGCTTGTTATCTTCATGGTAAGCTACATGAAAAGATACGTGGCGATCGAGGAATCACAGAGACGAATGAATACCATCATAGTAACGATGGTAACGTTTACTGCCATATATATGGTAAGGTTTGCATTAAAGGATAACCTGACTGAGTTTGACTGGATGTTCATGTCATTCGTGATAGCGGTTCTTGTGATGCTCTTTATAGGACTGAGGGATGTCTACAAGGAAGGACTCGTCATCCCGATCCACAGCAGGATAGCGTTTGACACACTCATCCTTTTGGTATCGGGATTCATCATAGAGATCATATATTTTGTCATTACGGGAGCATATATCGTAAGAGTCATAGAAGTGTGTCTTTTGGTATTCTCGGTAGCCCAGTACTATCTGCTCGTTTCGAGCAACGTTGAAAACTATCAGAAGGCCAAAAGAGCCCAGGAACTTGAAAACGAGCTGGTACAGAACAAGATCAAGCTGATGCTCGGTCAGATCCAGCCGCACTTCCTCTACAATGCGATAGGCACCATAAGGGCGCTTTGCACCAAAGACCCGAAGGAAGCAAGAAACGCCCTCGATTACTTTGCAAAGTTTTTGCGGGCAAACATGGATTCGCTCACAGAAGAGGGATGCATACCTTTTGAAAAGGAACTCGATCACGTAAAGAGCTATCTTTACATCGAGAAGCTGAGATTCGGAGAGCTTCTTGATATCGAGTTTGATATAAAGACAACGAATTTTGAATGTCCGCCTCTGATGCTTCAGACAATAGTCGAAAATGCCGTGAAGCACGGACTCATGCCTAAAAAGGAAGGCGGAAAGATCGAGATATCAACGATAGAGACACAAAACTGCTACGAGATAAAGGTTACGGATAACGGTGTCGGCTTTGATACGAGCAAGCCTCTTGAAGAGGGAAGAAGCCACGTCGGTGTCGACAACACCAGACAGAGAGTAGTGGCTCTGTGCCAGGGAACAATGAACATAGGAAGCAGGGTAGGCAACGGAACCACCGTTACCATTATCATTCCGAAAGCAAAGATGCCAGGAGGGGTATATGAGAGTAATATCGGTTGATGACGAAAAGATCATACTGGAAGATTTTGTCGACATGTTAAAGGCAATGCATGAGATAGACTCCGTAGAGGGATTTACCGACTGCGACGAGGCTCTTGAGTATGTAAAGAACGAGGAGGTCGATGTGGCTTTCCTTGACATACACATGAGAGGAATGGACGGGATAGAGCTGGCCAAGCGCATGAAGGTCATCAAGCCCGGCATAAACATAGTCTTTCTCACGGCATATTCCGAATACTCTATGCAGGCGATGAAGATGCATGCATCTGGTTATCTCATGAAGCCTGCGAGCGAAGACGATGTAAGAAGAGAGCTTGAGGATCTAAGAAGACCTGTTCAGACAGAATCAAGAAAGAGACTTCGTGCACAGTGCTTTGGAAACTTCGAAGTATATATCGACAACATGCCCTGCACCTTCAGATATATCAAGACCAAGGAGCTTATCGCCTACCTTATAGACAGAAGAGGAGCATATGTAACAAACGGCGAGATACTCGGGACACTGTGGGAAGATAAGGAAGTAACGCCTTCCCTTGAAAACTATCTAAGAAACCTGGTCGGTGACATGCGTGGCGTATTCAAGGAAGCGGATCTTGACAGCGTCATCTTAAAGAAGAAGGGAATGATAGCGATCGTACCCGAAGCCTTTGACTGTGACTACTACAGATGGATAGACGGCGATGTTGCTGCGATAAATTCATTTTCAGGCGAATATATGAGCCAGTACAGCTGGTCGGAATTCACTCTTGCGGGAATAGAGAGCAGGATGGAGGAAGACTACTAGAAAAACTTGTTTACACTTAGTGATTGCTATGATATAATTGCAGTGTTGCGTGCGTATGCTCGGATCTAGGAAACTCCAGCCGGATCTTGGCATTACGTGAATATTTAAAGAGATTTAAAAGGAGAAAAATCATGATTTCAAAAGAGAAAAAGACTGCTATCATCAACGAGTATGGCAGAAAACCCGGTGACACAGGTTCACCCGAAGTTCAGATCGCTGTTCTTTCAGCACGTATCGCTGAACTTACCGAGCACTTAAAGGAGAATCCCAAGGACCATCACAGCAGACGCGGTATGTACAAGATGATCGGTCAGAGACGTGGACTGCTCAATTATCTTCAGAAGACAGACCTTGACGGTTACAGAGCCCTCATTGAGAAGCTTGGTATCAGAAAATAGTTTAACTTAAGAAGGCGGCTGTGATTCCGCCTTCTTTTTGTTATAGTGATCAGTAAAACCAAGGTAGAAGATTATCCCCCGAGACCACTGATCAGATCATGTATCAACGTGGCTTGATCAGTAGTTTCGGTGTCTTCTACCTGCATAAGCCTAAATGGCAGAAAAGGAGAAGATTATGTACAAGACATTCAGTATGGAACTTGCCGGACGTACACTCAGCGTAGATATAGGCAGAGTAGGCGCACAGGCAAACGGATGCGCATTCATGCACTATGGCGACACAACCGTCCTCTCAACTGCTACAGCAAGCGAGAAGCCCAGAGACGGAATCGATTTCTTCCCTCTTTCAGTAGAGTATGAAGAGAAGATGTATGCCGTAGGAAAGATCCCCGGAGGATTCAACAAGAGAGAAGGAAAGGCAAGCGAGAACGCAATTCTTACAAGCCGTGTTATCGATCGTCCCATGAGACCTCTCTTTCCCAAGGATTACCGTAATGACGTAACACTCAACAACATGGTAATGAGCGTTGATCCCGAGTGCAGACCCGAGCTTGTAGCAATGCTCGGTGCAGCTATCGCAACATCGATCTCAGACATACCTTTTGACGGACCGTGTGCAACAACCCAGGTTGGTATGGTAGACGGACAGTTCATCATCAACCCCAACCAGGAGCAGTGGAAGAGCGGAGATCTTAACCTTACAGTTGCTTCAACAAGCGAGAAGGTTATCATGATCGAGGCCGGTGCTAACGAGATCCCTGAAGAGAAGATGATCGAGGCTATCTACATGGCTCATGCAGTTAACCAGGAGATCATCAAGTTCATCAACCAGATGGTTGCCGAAGTAGGAAAGACAAAGCACGAGTACACAAGCTGTGCTATACCTGAAGAGCTCTTTGCTGCAATGAAGGAGATCGTAACTCCCGAGCAGATGGAAGAAGCCGTATTTACAGATGTAAAGCAGGTCAGAGAAGAAAATATCCGCCAGATCAAGGAGAAGCTCACAGAGGCATTTGCCGAGAACGAAGAGTGGCTTGCACTTCTTGACGAGGCAGTTTACCAGTATCAGAAGAAGACTGTAAGAAAGATGATCTTAAAGGATCACAAGCGTCCCGACGGACGTGAGATCACACAGATCCGTCCTCTTGCAGCAGAAGTTGATCTTATCCCGAGAGTTCACGGTTCTGCAATGTTCACACGTGGACAGACACAGATCTGTAACGTAACTACTCTCGCACCTCTTTCAGAGATGCAGAAGATCGACGGTCTTGATTCAAACGAGACAGCAAAGAGATATATGCACCAGTACAACTTCCCTGCATATTCTGTAGGTGAGACAAAGGTCAGCCGCGGACCCGGACGTCGTGAGATCGGTCACGGTGCTTTAGCAGAGCGTGCACTTATCGCAGTTCTTCCTTCAGAGGAGGAATTCCCTTACGCGATCAGAACCGTATCTGAGACATTCGAGTCAAACGGTTCTACATCAATGGCTTCAACATGCGCAAGCTGCATGTCACTCATGGCTGCAGGCGTACCGATAAAGAAGATGGTAGCAGGTATCAGCTGCGGTCTTGTTACAGGCGATACAGATGACGATTTCGTACTTCTTACAGATATCCAGGGTCTTGAGGACTTCTTCGGAGACATGGACTTCAAGGTAACAGGTACAACAGAGGGTATCACAGCGATCCAGATGGATATCAAGATCCACGGTCTTACAAGACCTATCGTTGAAGGCGCTATCGCAAGATGCCGTGAAGCAAGACTCTACATCATGGATAACTGCATGAAGCCCGCTATAGCTGCTCCCAGACCGACAGTTAACGAGTATGCTCCCAAGATCATATCTCTTCAGATCGATCCCGAGAAGATCGGTGAGGTTGTCGGCCAGAGAGGCAAGACGATCAACGAGATCATCGCACGTACAGACGTTAAGATCGATATCACTGATGACGGCAAGGTTTCAGTATGCGGAACAGATGCTGCAATGATGGACAAGGCTGTAGAGATGATCAAGATCATCACAACAGACTTTGAGGCCGGACAGGTATTCAAGGGTGTTGTAGTCAGCATCAAGGAGTTCGGTGCATTCGTTGAGTTCGCTCCCGGCAAGGAAGGCATGGTTCATATCTCTAAGATATCTAAAGAGCGTATCAACCGCGTTGAGGATGTTCTTACACTTGGCGATAAGGTTACCGTTGTATGTCTCGGCAAGGACAAGATGGGCAGAATGAGCTTCTCAATGAAGGATGTAGCACAGGCATAATTAAATCAAAATTTGATTAATTTGGCGGGGTTGGGTCATACGGTCCAACCCTGTTTTTACGAAAGGTAGATTAATGAGCAACATTGCTGAAGAGATAAACAAAAGACGGACCTTTGCCATTATCTCGCATCCCGATGCAGGTAAGACGACTCTTACAGAGAAATTCCTTCTCTACGGAGGAGCCATAAATCTCGCAGGATCCGTAAAGGGAAAGGCCACCGCCAGACATGCCGTCAGCGACTGGATGGAGATAGAAAAGGAAAGAGGTATCTCCGTTACCAGTTCGGTTCTGCAGTTTAATTACGGCGGTTATTGCATAAATATCCTTGATACTCCGGGTCACCAGGACTTCTCCGAGGATACATACAGAACACTGATGGCTGCGGACAGCGCGGTCATGGTAATAGACGGAGCAAAGGGTGTCGAGCCCCAGACAAGAAAGCTTTTCAAGGTCTGCGGCATGAGAGGCATACCGATATTCACATTCATCAACAAGATGGACAGGGATGCCAACGATACGTTTGAGCTTTTAGATGAGATCGAAAAGGAGCTGGGAATCGCGACATGCCCCGTTAACTGGCCCATTGGCTGCGGAAAGTCCTTCAAGGGTGTATATGACAGACACAAGCAGACAGTCATCACATACTCCGATACGGAAAAGGGTACAAAGGAAGGCGAGACCACAGTAATCCCGATAAGTGATGAAGCAGCTGTGGAAGCAGCTGTAGGAACAGAAAGAAAACAGGTGCTATTTGACGAGATAGAGCTTCTTGACGGAGCAAGCGCCGAGTATGACATAGATGAGATAAGAAGAGGAAAGCTCACACCGGTATTCTTCGGATCGGCTCTGACCAATTTCGGTGTCGAGATATTCTTACAGTACTTCCTTCAGATGACGACTACTCCTCTTGCAAGGATGTCTCAGGGAAGCTTAATTGATCCCGTGGACAACGAGTTTTCTGCCTTTGTATTCAAGATACAGGCAAACATGAACAAGGCCCACAGAGACAGGATCGCATTCATGAGGATATGTTCCGGAAAATACAGCGCCGATATGGACGTAAAGCATGTACAGTCGGGAAAGGTGATGCGTCTTTCACGTCCCCAGCAGATAATGGCTGATGAAAGAAAGATACTCGATGAAGCTTACGGCGGAGATATCATAGGCGTATTCGATCCCGGTATCTTTTCCATAGGCGATACGCTGTGTGTTCCCAAGGCCGATATCAAATACGAGGGAATACCGACATTTGCACCCGAGCATTTCGCAAGGGTCCGTCAGATAGACACGATGAAGAGAAAGCAGTTTGTTAAGGGCATCACCCAGATAGCACAGGAAGGTGCGATACAGATATTCCAGGAGTATAACACCGGAATGGAGGAGATCATCGTGGGCGTTGTAGGCGTGCTGCAGTTTGAGGTATTAAAGTACAGACTCGAGAACGAATACAACGTTGATATAAAGCTTGAACCGCTTCCGTACGAGCATATCAGGTGGATAGTCTCATCCGAGACAGAGCTTGACAAGATCGTCGGAACAAGCGATATGAAAAAGATAAAGGATCTTAAGGACAGACCTCTGCTCTTATTCATAAATGAATGGAGCGTTGGAATGACACTTGACAGAAACAAGGGGCTGGAATTATCCGAATTCGGAACAGCCTAAAGGAGTTAGCGTGAAAAGAGCACTGGTTATATTAGCATTTTCAGTACTGATCTTCGGTCTGATAATTTCATATGACATCACTCAGTGTGACGGACAGGTCATCATGCGCCACTTCATCCACAGCGACTATGAGCCTGTTTTGGACGAAGCATACGAGTATGAACCTGTAGTCAGCGAAAACACCACCGACAAGGGCCAGGATCACTTCGGAGATTCAAAGATCGAAGTGAAGGAAACAGAAATAACGGGTGATATTCCTGAAGAACCCGAAGTCGAGGAAGTGATCGAAGACTACACCGAGGAGGATGCATCCAGAGGCTATGAGTATTATTTCGATCTTCTAAGCGACCAGGAAAAGAATGTCTACAGGGCCATGTATCATGCCTTTGAAAACATCGAGAGCGGCAATGCGATCCCTACGGTCGATGAGGAAGCCATGAACAGGGTGGCAAACTATATAAGGATGGACCATCCCGAATTCTTCTATGCGACAGATCTCGGATATACCCACTACACCATGGGAGGCCAGATCGTAAAGACAGTACTTGCCGTTACCTATTCAGATTCAAAGGCTGCCATAAGAAACCAGCTTGCCTACATAGACGATCTGTCAGACCAGATACTCTCGCTCATACCTGCGGGAGCAGATGACTATACAAAGGCAAAGATCATATACGAATGGATAATAGAAAACACGGACTATCGCCTCGATGCACCGGATAACCAGTCAATGACATCGGTATTCTACAACCATGAATCCGTATGCGCGGGTTATTCTAGAGCATATCAGTATCTCTTAAACAAGGCGGGCATTGATACGACCATTGTTGAAGGAAATTCCCTTGTTTCGGGCGAAAACCACGCATGGAACCTTGTGCATCTGACAGACGGCTACTACTACGTGGACTGCACCTGGGGAGATGCTTCCTACATGAAAAACGGCTTCAGCGGCGAACAGGTGGCCGGAATGAACTATGACTACCTGCTTGTAACGACAGAAGAGATAAAAAGGACTCACTCGATCGCGCTTGAAAACAACCTGCCATTATGTTCCTCAACGGAAAACAACTACTATGTACGTGAAGGACTGCTTTTTATGGACTATGACTACGATGCCATAAAGAGCGTATTTGACAGAGCCTACAGCGAGGGAAGACAGACAGTTTCATTCAAATGCGCAAACCTCGAGGTATACGACAGGATAAGACGTGAACTGATAAGCAATAACGGTATATTTGACATGCTCGGAGAGGATGCCTCGACTATTTCATATGTCGAGGATGAGGAGCAAAGAACACTTTGTTTCTGGCTGTGATATATGATATAATTAACCTTGCTTAGGGTTTGACTGAAAGGATTTAATGCCATGGAAAAGGAAGTAAATCAAAACGCTTTAACACACGATCAGGGTATAGGCACCGTTCAGATAGCCGATGATGTCATCGCTGTCATCGTAGGCATCGCCGCAACGGAAGTCGAAGGCATCGCAGCACTCGGCGACAACATAACAAACGAGCTGATGAACAAGGTCGGCATAAAGAATATAACAAAGGGCGTTAAGGTAAACATCGTCGAAGACAGGATAGATGTTGAAGTAAGCCTTACCGTCGGCTACGGATACAACATCCCGGCTACTTGTGCAAAGGTTCAGGAAAAGATAAAGAACACGGTTGAAAACATGACCGGCCTTAAGGTCAAGGGAGTAAATGTGCGCATAACCGGTGTTGAAATGCAGAAGGATTGACCGTTTGATGAGCAGAAGAGAACTTAGAGAACAGATTTTCAAGTTACTGTTCAGGATAGAATTCAACTCAGACGAGGAGATGGCGACTCAGTGCGAACTGTTTTTTGACAGTCCCGACGATGAGTTCTCTAAGGAGGATGAGAAATACATCCAGGACAAGTACGATCAGATACATTCAAGGATAGAGGACATTGACAGACTGATCAATGAAAAGGCCAAGGGATGGGATTCTGACAGGATGGGCAAAGTGGAGCTCACCATCATACGACTCGGAGTATACGAGATAATGTATGATGACGATGTACCTGAAAGCGTTGCCATCAATGAAGCGGTTGAGCTTGCAAAGAAGTTCGGCCAGGACAAGTCACACGGATTTGTCAACGCGGTGCTCGCCAAATTCGCTGAATAAAGCATACTAGGATAAGGTGATGGATTTTGCAGAAAGCATATACGGTTGCACAGATCAATTCATATATCAAAAATATGTTTTCGCAGGATTATCTGCTGAATGCTGTATCGGTAAAGGGCGAGATCAGCAACTGCAAGTATCATCCGTCCGGACATATATATTTTACACTGAAGGATAAGTCAAGCGTGCTTGCCTGTGTTATGTTTGCAGGCAACAGGACGAAGGGCTTATCTTTTCCTTTAAAAGAAGGCATGCAGGTAATAGTTACCGGCAATGTTGACATCTATGAAAGAGATGGCAAATACCAGCTGTATGCCAGACAGATAACACAGGACGGGATAGGGCAGCTTTATGAAAAGTTCGAGCAGCTAAAAAGAGAGCTCGAAGAAAGAGGGATGTTTGCACCCGAGTATAAAAAGCCCATACCTGCCTTTGTAAAAAGACTCGGAGTAGTCACCGCACCAAACGGAGCGGCCATAAGAGATATAATCAGCATCGCAAAATCAAGAAACCCCTATATCGAGATAATACTCTACCCGGCACTTGTTCAGGGCGAGGGAGCCGTCAACAGCATCGTAAAGGGCATAAAGATGCTTGAGATGATAGGCGTAGATGCGATGATCGTCGGAAGAGGCGGAGGATCCCTCGAGGATCTGTGGGCCTTTAACGAGGAGGCAGTCGCACAGGCCATATTTGACTGCGATGTTCCTATCATATCTGCTGTGGGACATGAGACCGATACCACCATAGCGGATTTTGTGGCGGATGTAAGGGCAGAGACTCCTTCAGCCGCAGCTCAGATCGGAGTCTGTCAGATAAAGAATCTGATAGATACAATAGAATCCTACAGACAGGATCTGTATCGGAATATATCCGCAAATATCGAAACAAACAAAAACAGACTCGAGCTTAAAAAGAGCAATCTCATAAGATTAAGCCCCCAGAGACAGATAGCTGACAGGCGTTTTCGTCTTATCCAGGATGAAGAGCATCTTAAGAAGATAATGACAGACATCCTTTCTAAGAAAAGATACGAACTGGGAATAAAAAGCGAGAGACTAAACGGTGTATCGCCTCTTGAAAAGCTCAGACAGGGATATTCGTACACCGTTGACAAAAACGGAAAGAACATTAACAGCATAAGTAAAGTAAACGTAAACGATGCATTTTCCATATATGTCACTGACGGCGTGATAAACGGGATCGTGACAGACAAAGAGGAGAAGATAAACTAAATGGCTGAAGAAAAGAGATCACTTGAAGAAATGCTTTCATCGCTTGAGGAATGCGTAAACAGGATGGAAACGGGCGAGCTGACTCTTGAACAGTCCTTTGAGGCTTTCAAGGAAGGCATAGAGCTTGTAAAGCAGTGCAATGAGAGCATAGATATGGTTGAGAAGGAAGTTGTTAAGCTGATGGACGACGGCAGCATTGAACCGTTGGATGAGGTGGAGTAGATGACATTTAACGAAGAACTCGAGATCAAGGTAAAATATATCGAAAGCGTTATCGAA
Source organism: Lachnospiraceae bacterium (assembly GCA_016290615.1). Classification (GTDB taxonomy): domain Bacteria; phylum Bacillota; class Clostridia; order Lachnospirales; family Lachnospiraceae; genus Colinaster. Next base: position 29,739 of record JAEEUS010000025.1, read on the forward strand.
AAGTATCTTCCCGAGGAGAAGGGATACGCAAAGACCGTCATAGAAGCCATGAACTACAGCATAAAAAGCGGCGGAAAGAGGATAAGACCCCTTTTAATGTTTGAGGCATACAGACTCTTTGGCGGAGAGGATGATATCATCGAGCCTTTCATGGCAGCCATCGAGATGATACATACATATTCTCTCGTGCATGACGATCTTCCCTGCATGGACAATGACGAGTACAGGAGAGGAAGAAAGACAACTCATGCCGTATACGGAGAGGCAATGGGAGTACTTGCCGGAGACGGTCTCTTAAACTATGCGTTTGAGACAGCCTGCAAGGCTTTTGACAAGCTAAACGTCATAACAAATGCTGATTATTCTGCAATGACGATCGCAAGAGCAATAAGCATACTTGCGGGAAAGAGCGGGATCTACGGAATGATCGGCGGACAGTGCGCCGATATAGAAGCGGAAGGCATTGAGGCTGATCAGGTGACTGACAAACTGATCAGATACATACATGAACACAAGACTGCGGCATTAATTGAGAACGCACTCATGATAGGTGCGGTCCTTGCAGGTGCCAACGAGATAAACCTTGCAAAGATAGAGAGAGTAGGCCACAACATAGGTCTCGCATTCCAGATCCAGGATGACATCCTTGACGTGGAAGGAACCTTCGAGCAGCTCGGAAAGCCCATAGGCTCCGATGAAAAGAACAACAAGACCACATATGTAACGATAAACGGTCTTGAAAAGGCCAAGGCTGATGTTGAGATGCTCAGCAAGGGCGCTGTCAACATACTTAAGGATATGGGTGACGGCAACGAGTTCTTGGAGGAACTCGTGATATATCTGGTGAATAGGACA
>JAEEUS010000088.1 GCA_016290615.1 Lachnospiraceae bacterium
GAGTTCATGCACTATGGCAGAAACTGTGATCCCGTCAAATGCCATTTATCTTTCTCCTTATCGTTACGGTATTACAGGAGTCCAGTACTTCTGATTGTATATATCTGTAAATCTGTAGGTTGCCTGTGTGGGCGAATCAGCGATCTTTACATTGGAAATCTGTGTATTCGCGCTAAGTGTGATCTTCGCATCAAGCTTGTAGCTGTCGCTGTAGTTTCCGTCATATGTGTAATAATCACAGATAGGTTCAACAACATCTCCGGCTTTTACTTCCTCGATATTCTTTGCTATAGCTTCAGTCTCACCCTGTGTATATACGTAACGCGCACCGGCGATATAGCCGTTGGGGTTTTCTGAATCAAATGTGAGTAAAAGTTCTGCTCTCTCGCCGTTAAGGAAACATGGAACATATCCCGTGATCGTATATGAATCTGAATAATCTATCGTATCCATGTGATAATATGGAACGACCTGTCCGTCGAGGGCTAGCCATGTGCCGTCGTACTCTCCGATAAGGGCTCCGTCATCATCGAATTCAAATACATTGTCTATACCAAGATCAATGTATCCTTCACCGTCATCGACAAAAACATTTAGTTCAACATCCTGAACAAGATCCCACTGATCTTCATCCATTACGATCTTGTAAGTCGAACCGCTCTTTGTCCAAACAAGGTTGTTTGCATCAAGATAGTTGTTTGATATGTAATCAGCTGTTTCCTGATCGCTTATATCCCTGCCCATGAAAAGATCAAGGACTGAAGGATCAAATCCGTATGAAGATGCACTTGAGCTTGATGAGCCTCCCGAACCTAGCATTCCGCCAAGGAGCGACATGATCATATCCGAATTTCCGCCGGAAGGAGCACTCGTGCTTCCGCCGCCTATGAGCGAGCCAGTAAGTGAAGAATATGGATTAGATGCACCGCCGGCTGCCATCTGACCTGTTACTTCTGTTGAAGCAAACTGCTGGATGCACTTTGAATATTCATTATCCATTCCTATCTTCTTAAACAGGTTAAGCGCATTGCTTACTTTTCCTGTCTTCTGATAAGGGAAATAAATGGCAAGTCCGTGAGCATCAGTCATGCTTGATGATGTTCTGTTGTACTTTATCGCTCCCTTAAGTGCATTTGCAAGCTCTTTGCCTTCACTGTTGCCTATGTTTTCGCAGAAATGAACCAGATCGATCTGATCTATCTTTGAAGACTGGGCAAATTCACGCGTGTTTCTTCTTGCATTGGCTACCTGCTTGTAACCGTCATTCTTTATAAGATCATTGGTTGATTTTGCAAAATCAGTCAGTTCGTCGGGAACCGTTGCCTTAAGCTCGGCAAGGTCAACAATTGAAAGCGTGGTCTTCTGACCTCTGCACTTCTGATTGCAGACATCTACAAAGTCATCTATGATGTTCTTTCCTATCTCTACAGTAGGCATCGAAGTATTTGAAGAAAGCTTTGTGAGCCAGTTGGTATAATACCAGCCGACACCGGGTTCCGTTTCTTCGGAAGCTATCATGTAGTCTGCATATTTTTCGAGCATCAGGCCGTTTTCAACCGTTGCCATAAGGCAGGTGTCAAAGCCTATGAAATCATAATAGATCCCCGCATTGGAAAGCGCTGTATCAAGTCCCGCAAGGTTCATTGAACCTGCTGAGGAATTCTTTTCATCGTATCCGTAGCCTGTAATTGAACCGCCGCCGTGATCCCATAAGATGAGATTCATCCTGTCGGCAGGGAAATTCTGTGCGCCGTACTTGATGAATGATGTAAGCGTGGCAGGATCGACCATGGCTCCCGAACCCATATCGGATTCAAGACATACAAATTTGCCGTCCTTTATCTGATATATCTGATTCTTTGAAGAGCTTATTACATTGTTCTTCCATGCTCTGCATCCGCCTGTGTATACTATCAGGTTGACCTTGTCTGAAAGATTTGCCTGAAGCATCTCATTAAGGTCATTGGTTGCCATACCGCTCTTTGACTCAAGATCGGTACCGCACATATATACCATGATGGTCACGGTATCTTCACCGTTGCCCTTGACACTGAATCTCTTATCTCTTGCTGACTCAGCAACAGTCATGTCCGCCTGGGTATTTGCTGCGGTAGAAGATGTATAATCCTGGGTCTGTGACTGAGTCTGTCCGGTAAAGTCATACAGATCAGACTGTCCTGTGGTAACGCTGCCGCCTCCGCCAAGGAATGACTTGATAAGGAAGAAAATGATGAGCACGGCTACACCGCCAAGTCCCATGCCTCCGGCTCTGGTTCCTGCCCTTCTTCCGCTTCCGCCACCCGAAAGCTGAGTATGATTACCCGAAGATTGGCTGTTGGAATGAGATCCGACATTACCGACCGGTCCTGTTCCCAGTCCGCTTCCTGTTTTATTTACACTGCTTGAACCGCCTGTGACATTTTTCTGACGGCCTGTAGGTCTGTTTTTATCCATATCACCCTCCTGTTTTTTGGCCATTATATTTTATCACTTATCAGACATCAAAAAAAGTCCCCTTTGTAAAAAGGGGACTTCGTAAGTAATTCTTATTCGTACCATGCTGTGCCTGTTGCAGTGCCTGTAACCATTTCCATGAGTTCAAGGAATTCCTGCTTGTACTCGTCATCTGGATCGATCTTCTTAACATTCTTTATTGCCTGGTCGATAGCTTCTTCTCTTGTCATGTCTACAAGGTATTCACTGTCTGTAAGAGCCATTGCATATTCTGCTACGCTTGTTGCGAACATGAAATCCTCTGAAGGCTTAGCTGTGTAGTTATCTGCACCTATAGGGAACTCCATATACTGTGACTCGTTCTTGTCGGGATCCTTGAAAGCTATTGAAAGTGTGCACCACTCATCCTTTGACCAGCCTTTGTCTGAGATCACATTGTCCTGATACTTAAGATCTGAACCGCCGTCTCTTGAATCAGCAAGTCTGATCTCGTATACAGCTGTTACCTGATGACCTGCTCCGAGTTCTCCGCCGTCCTTTGTATCATCCGTGAAATCCTGTGCTGCAAGAGCTCTGTTTTCATAACCGATGAGTCTGTATTCTGAAACGAGTGCGGGATTGAATTCAACCTGAAGCTTTGTATCCTTAGCTACCGTATAGAGTGTAGATGACATCTCGTCAACCAGCACCTTCTTTGCTTCCTTTATTGAATCGATATAAGCGTAGTTGCCGTTTCCTGCATCTGCCAGAGTCTCAGCTGTTGTATCGCTGTAGTTGCCCATTCCGAATCCGAGTACTGATAAGAATACTCCTGACTCCTTCTTCTCGCTTATGAGTTCCTTAAGATCGTCGCCTGTGCACTTTCCTACATTGAAATCACCGTCTGTTGCAAGGATGACTCTGTTGTTTCCGTCCTTTATAAAGTTTTCCTGAGCTATCTCGTATGCGAGTTCTATACCGCCTTCACCGTTTGTGGAACCGCCGGCTTTAAGCTTTTCAAATGCTCTGTTTATCTTGTTTGTCTGATCACCCGGAACACCGTCGAGTACTACATTTGTTCCACTTGCATATGTTACGATCGAAACCCTGTCGTTTTCTGTAAGGTTGTCTGCAAGAAGCTCCATTGCATCCTTAAGAAGAGGAAGCTTGTTTGAGCTGCTCATTGATCCTGAAATATCAAGAAGGAAAACGATATTGGAATCGGGTTTGTTCTTCTCCTTAAGTTCCTTTGTGTTTACACCAAGGATCATAAGCTTGTTGTTTTTATTCCAGGGACAGTCAGAAACCTGTGCATCAACTCCGAATCTGTCGCCGTTTTTAGGTGCAGCGTAATCATATTTGAAGTAGTTGATGAGTTCTTCTGCTCTTATTGATCCTGCAGGGAAATCATACAGGCCGTAACCTTCGTTGACAAATCTTCTCATGTTTGAGTAGCTTGCCGTATCCACATCTGCCGCAAATGTTGAAAGCGGTGATTCCATTACGTTAAAGAATCCGTTCTCTTCATTAACTGTGTAATCCTCGCCTGAAGCATCCGGTACTCTTACGTATGAATAATCTTCTGTATCGTACCAGGCTTCTGCCTTAGCTGATGTAGCCGAGTTGCTCATTGAAAGAGAATTGTCTCTTTGGTTCCCTTCTTTCTTATAACTTGAAGATGAGCTCTCTGCCGGATATTCAGCTGCGGGTTCATACTCAACAGGTGCGTAATCAGCATAATCAGCATCTCCAGCTGTTGCAGCTACGTCGCTTGTAGGAGCAGTGTTCTCTCTTGATCCGCATCCTGCAACTGTTGATACAGCCATTACCAGTGTAAGTAACCATATAACCATTTTCTTCTTCATAATAAATTCCTCCCATTTATCATTCATCCGTTTTTTATCGTTCCTGATGTTCTCTTCAGGTCCTTCTATCTAGGATACGGATGAGGTTATGGATATTTATGGTAATATTTCAAAAATTTTTTCATCATCTCTGATAATGGCTAAAACAGTGATAGTTTCGTCAGTATTTCTGTTACAGTACATAAGATATCTGCTGTCTTCTTCATCGACAAAACTTATCCTTATCGTATCATCTCCGATGCCTTCGATCTCTTTAACAGCTTCGCTGTCAGGCTCGTCATCTTCAGCAAGTTTGAAATCATATGCTCCTTTTATTCCGTTTGCGGGAAGTAACATTATGATCTTTCTTGCTTCATCTTCATCACAGTCAAGTGCTGCTTTAAGGCTTTCTACGGGTACTACAAAAACTGCTACCGAATCCGCCTGGAGACTGTTTGTCTCGCCCTTATAAGAAGTTGCTTTCTTCTGGCCCTCACGAGAATGGTCATCGCTTTCCTCAGCTGTGGCTTCAGCTGCTGCTTCACTCATGGAATATGAGCTGTCAAAGCTTTCCTCAGCTTCCATTTCGCTGTCCGCATACTCTGCGACTGCCGGTGCTGCATCGTAGCTGGCCTCACTCGCTGCACTGTCCGCCATTGCCGGTGCTTCGCTTGCTGCCTTGTTAGAGCCGCCTATTAATCTGAATGCTCCCATAGCAAGGATCAGACATACGGCTGCTGCCGAAAATCTTCCGATGTATGCTATTACTTTTTTAGTGTTTATTTTATTTGTTTTCTTTTCTTTTGCTGTTTCTTCTTTTATATATGAGATATTATCTGTTTTCTTTGTTGCTTCATATTCATCGATTCCTGCCTCGATACGGTTCCAGAGATCCGGCACTTCAAGGCTTATAGCGTTCTTATATTCAATTTCAAGCTGTTTCATAATAGCCGTACCTCCTTAGTTTTTTAATCGCTTCCCTGTATCGCCAGGTGACTGTACCCATCGGTACTCCGAGTTCATCCGATATCTCGGCAAATGTCATATCCGCAAGGACCTTCATTTTTATTATCTGCTGCTCCTTCGGATTCAGTTTTTCTATTGCTTCCTTTATACCGATATCCTCTATAACCTGATTCTCGGTATCTTCCTTGGCAACCGGCTCCGTGACCGGTCCTTCCTCTTCATCTGCGCTGAAACTGTCAAGAACTTCTCTCTTGTATTTTCGCAGATGATCGATCGCCATATTTCTTGCCATGGTGGCAAGATACCCCTTATGCCCGCTTCCGCTCTTGTACTTATCGGCCTGCTGCCAGAACTTGATAAAGAAGTCGCTGGTTATATCTTCCGCATCTTCTTTTCGTCCCACGACACCGTACACTATCTGGTATATATAGGAAAGATACGCATCGTAGATCTCTCTAAGCCCGTTTTTGTCGCCGTTAAGTATCCTTTGAATGCAGGCGTCAAATGCCGCCTCAGTCAACTTACTGCTTCCTTTCGTTATGTGAGCGATCATACCGCATTTGTCTTTCTTACCTAAGTTACGTATTAACCGCCCATGATTTATGGTTACTTTTTTATAATATCACTTTTTTATGCAAATTCACAAAAAAAGACGGAACCACCAGAGGCAATTCCGTCCTTAAATCCTTTATTGTTATTTCATCAGAGCACTTGTAAGTGTTGCAGCAAAGAAATATGAAAGAGCTGTTACAACAACATATATCACGATACATGATATAACTCTTATTGCCACATTCTTCTTTGTGTTTGATGCTATGGTTGCTGAAATAACAGCTGATGCCATGTTTATTGCACCGCCGAGAGCTCCGCCGATGATCAAAAAGAAGTTTACTACATAGAGTGCAACGAATACATATGCCCACTTCGGTATCTGAGTAACTTCATACTTCTGTCCGTTCTCAACGTTCTTGCCGTCATAAACAAGAGTTGCCTCTTTCTTTCTGATGCACAGCTTAGCGATCTGTCCGTTGCCGAGATCAACATCATAGACAGTCTCAAGCATGTTGCTTTCCTTTGATTTAAGCTTTGCAACCTTTACAGCCTCGCCGCCGTTAACGGATACAAGCTTGTTCTTCTCAAAAACAACATTAAAATTGTTCTCGCCGTCAGTTGAAAAATTCCATTCCTTTTTGTTAGCCATACTTTCCCTTTCCTTTATAAAAAAGTGTTAATCAACATGCTAATTATGTTATATATCAGCATTCCTTGTCAACTCTTTAGTGATCATCTGGCTAATATCTCGTTAAGGTTTCTGATCTGATTTTTCTTTGAAGTAGCTACTATAACCCTGTCACCCGTAACAATCTTAGAATTGCCTGAAGGGATTATGAGCCTTCCTTCTCTTATTATTCCGGCGATAAGAATATCCTTTTTAAGCTTGAATGCCTTTTCCCTAAATTCCACATCAAGCTTTGAGAATGTATCGGAAGCTATGAATTCCATTACTTCAGCCTTGCCGTCTGCGACGTTATAGAATTTTCCGATATCGTTCTCTGCATCTCCCATCTCATAGTATCTGATGAATCTTAGCATCTTTAAAACAGACAGCTCTGTAGGCGATACCGTTATATCCATGTTTACCTTGTGAAGCAGTCTTACATGTCCGGTCTTGTCGACTCTTGTTATAATGGAAGGTACATTAAGTGACCATGCGAACATGCTTATTACAAGATTTGTTTCATCATTGTCTGTAAGAGAGACCAGTGCATCCTTCTTTTCTATCTTCTCCTCTTCGAGGACTTCCATTATATCGCCCTCGCAATATGACACCTTTGCTTTCGGGAACTTCTCCATAAGATCACGGCATCTGTTTATGTTGTTGTCTATTATCGTCAGATTCTTTTTATCCTTTATGAGAAGATTGCAAAGATACTCTCCTGTTATTCCTCCACCTACTATCGCGATATTCTTTGCAGGCTCAACGATTATGCCCAGCTTATCGAGT
>JAEEUS010000026.1 GCA_016290615.1 Lachnospiraceae bacterium
AGTAAGAATATGATTCCGATGTTTCCCCAAGTCTTGCAAGAAGCGATGCCGTATATGCGGCATTCTGATTCGTGTCATGGATCGGAGCATTTGGTATATACGAAGTATTAAACTCCGTTATGTGCATCTGTATCCCTTTGTAATCAGGATAGCTGTCTATTATCCTTCTTGAATCATTAAGTGTTTCAAGACTCTCGTTCAGTTCAACCAGCTTTATATATCCGTAGTGACCGTTAAACTCAGGAACCTCTGATGTGTAATGATGTCTTGTTATGAAATCAACGGGTATCTTCTTATCAGATATGAAATCCATGAACATCGTCATAAACTTCACATCCTCGACGCCGCATATCGCGGGTCCTCCCACCTTAAATCTCTTATCCAGATTCTTTATTGCATTAAATGTGTTCTCAAAGAGTACAAAATACTCTTCCATATCCGCATCTTTCCAGAATCCCGGAAGGTTAGGCTCGTTCCATACCTCTATAGGCCAGGTAACGACTTCCTCCTCTCCGTATCTTTCCATCAGATGCTTTAAGGTAGCGACTACAAGATCGCACCAGTTCTTATAATCCTTCGGAGGCGTGACGTTTCCTTTCCAGTAAAAGATCGTCTGCTCTCCGCTCGCCATCTTTTTGGGCATGAATCCCAGTTCAAGGAATGGCTTTATTCCCACTTCCTTATATGAATCCATAACAAGATCGAGATATGTGAAGTTGTATTCAATTATCACTTCACCGTCCTTGCCTTTGAATTCCTGGTAGATAGCCATATCATCTGTAAAAATGCCGTGCCCCCTGATATGCTTAAAGCCGATGTCTTCCTGAACGGCTTTTAACTGATCCATGTATTCCTTCTGCAATGCAAGTCCCATCCTGCCGGTACCCACGCAGAAGTCCACGTTATTGTTAAAATCCACGGTGTTATTTTCATCAATCCTGTAAGTAAGCTGCATAAATATACCCTCTCTGTAGATCATGATATTTAATATAATACCATAATTTCCTTATATAATAATGTTCTTTCTGGACTATATATTTCGTTTTTTACGCCGCTTTTATGGTACTTTAGGGCAGTATCTTGTCTGTTTTGTACGCTTTAGCATGGTAGAGTGTGAAAAAATTTGTAGTTTTTGGTCATTTTTTATTTACAAAGCCTATAATATGATGTAATTGCAAGGATGTGTCTGGGCACAGCCCATGACTCAAAGGATTGAGGAAAAAGATATGTTTATCAAAACAGACTATACTACCAACTCAATACCGGGTACTTTTTTCAGACCAAAGGATTACATGGCTCACGTTCCTACCGAAAGGATAACAGGAGCAGACCGTGTTTCTATCTCTGAGGAAGGCATGAAACTGTCAGGTCAGATCGATACCAGCAAGTATGTTAAACCTGCACAGACTCCCGTTGCAAACATTACAGACAGTGCTTCTAAGGAAGCGAACAACATTCGCAGATATATATATAGCAGTGCCGATGGTCAGGTAAGCTTGATCAACATGGCAGTATAAAAAAAGAACATCTTTCGATGTTCTTTTTTTGTTGCCTTTTTTATTCAACCGTAACGCTCTTTGCAAGATTTCTCGGCTTGTCGACATCGTTTCCTCTTGCAACGGAGAAGTAGTATCCGAGAAGCTGAAGCGGTATAACAGCAAGACATGCTGAGAAATGCTCGTCTATCTTTGGAACATATACCGTAAAGTTTGCGGTGTCTTCCGTTTCATAATGTCCGTAGCTTGTAAGTCCCATCAGATATGCTCCGCGGCTCTTTACCTCGAGCATGTTGCTTACAGTCTTTTCATAAAGCTCAGGCTGTGTGATAACACCGATAACCAGTGTTCCGTCTTCTATCAGACTTATCGTTCCGTGCTTTAATTCTCCGGCAGCATATGCCTCACTGTGAACATATGATATCTCTTTAAGCTTTAAGCTTCCTTCAAGACAGATCGCGTAATCTATTCCTCTTCCAATAAAGAATACATCTTTTGCATTTGCAAACTTTGCAGAGAACCACTGGATCCTGTCCTTGTCATCAATGATCTTGTTGATCTTTTCAGGAAGAGTCTTAAGTTCGCTTAAATAGTAATCATACTGCTTGTCGTCTATCTTTCCTCTTACCTTTGCAAACTGGATCGCGATAAGGTAGCTTGCAACAAGCTGAGTTGTATATCCCTTTGTGGTAGCAACGCTTATCTCAGGTCCTGCCAGTGTATAGAATACATTGTCAGCCTCTCTTGCGATCGAACTTCCGACAACATTTACTATGGCAAGTGTCCTGATACCCATTTCCTTTGCTTCTCTTAGAGCAGCAAGTGTATCAGCGGTTTCTCCCGACTGTGAAATGACTATTACCATACCCTTTTCATTAAGTATGGGATTTCTGTATCTGAACTCGCTGGCAAGTTCAACCCTAACAGGGATCCTTGCGATATCCTCAAACACATACTGTGCAGCCACTCCGACATGATATGCCGAACCGCAGGCTACGATAGTAATATCAGAGATATCCTTTATGATGTCATCCTTAAGACCCATAGCCTCAAGATCTATCTTTCCGTCATTTAATGCTGAATTTATAGTATCTTCTATAGCCTTGGGCTGCTCATATATCTCCTTCATCATGAAATGCTCAAAGCCGCCCTTTTCAGCTGCCTTTGCATCCCAGTCAATATGAGATGACTCCTTGGGCACTACATCACCGTCAAGGTTGTAGAATACAGCACCGTCGGTCGAAAGTCTTGCCATTTCAAGGTTATCGATATAAATAACATCTCTTGTATAGTTTAGGATAGCCGGTACATCACTGGCTACAAAGCATTCCTTGTCCTTTACACCGATTATCATGGGCGAATCTTTTCTTGCAACATATATCTCACCCGGATAATCAGCAAACATAACAACGAGTGCATACGAACCTCTTACACGCACCATGGTCTTAGCCAGTGCATCGATAGGTCCAACCTGATATTTCTTATAGTAGTAATCGATAAGCTTTACAACAACTTCCGTATCAGTCTGTGAATAGAAATTGTAATCATGACGCTGAAGCTTTTCCTTAAGCTCCTGATAGTTTTCTATGATACCGTTATGAACAGCAGTTACTGTTCCGTCATCAGCAACGTGAGGATGAGCATTGGTCTCAGAAGGCTCTCCATGAGTAGCCCATCTTGTATGACCGATACCGCAGTTACCCTTAAGGGACTTACCGTCATTGGTCTTTTCTGCCAGGCCTGAAAGTCTGCCTTTTGATTTAACGACCTTGACCTTCTTGTCACCGTCTCTTACAGCCAGTCCTGCCGAATCATAACCTCTGTATTCAAGTTTTGACAGTCCCTCGAGTAATATCGGTGCTGCCTGTTTATCTCCAATATATCCGACTATTCCACACACTATGTGAGTCCTCCGATCATTTTTATACAGATTATATTATATAATAATCAGGTAATATACGAAAGTGTTTTTTAACCGGCCTGTTACAGCGTGTTCATGATCATTGCGATCATTACCAGGTCATCACTGCCGTTGTTTCTTACACTGTGGCCGTCTCCGTCCTTACATATGGCCATATCACCTGCCTTTAAAACCTCTTCTTTACCGTTATCATTTAACGTAGCTTCACCACAGATAACGTAAAAAGCTTCAAATTCCTCGCTGTGCTCATGATATCCTATAGATGCTCCGGGCGGTATCACCAGCTTGCTAAACAGTCTGCCGTGTCCTTTTGCGTCTTCGGGACTCATCCAGTCATAAAAGATAACCTCGTTGTCTCCGCCTCGTGCATTCTGTACACGTCTTTCATTTATTTCTTCACTTCTTCTTATCATGTCATATCTCCTTTTTATTCTGTAGCTTACCCCTTTGCAACATGCTCCTTTATTATACCATATACATATCACAAGTTGAATTTCCCAAATTAGACTTGACTTTTCCCGTGAATATGGTAACATTAATGCGTTGCAAAACTGTGTGCTTAGCTCAGCTGGATAGAGCGTTTGGCTACGGACCAAAAGGTCGGGGGTTCGAATCCTCTAGCACACGCGTTATTACAAACTTGAAACCTTGTATTTACAAGGCTTCAAGTTTTTTATTTTGTCCAGAATCTTGTGGACCTTGTGTGGACCTGTAGGAAAGAACTATATTCAACATCTGATATTTTATATACCATATCACTGATACTAATTGATTTAGTGATTTATTATGTTAGAATGAGTTCATGTATATTTCTGTTTTAACAGTATTGGGAGGTGTCTTCTTTGGAAGTTATTTCTGAAGGATTAACAAGTCAATTATGGGACATGTTATATGACAAGTTTGGATTCAATCCAAACTTCCGTGACGATGGCAAAGACTGGATCAGCGTCCCGTATGAGAATAAAAAGTTTACGCTAAATAAACTTTGGACCGGTGAACAGGAGGCTCTGGTAAATTCTTTCTTTGAAGATTTGGTTGACGGAGAAATGTTTGCTTTGGACTGGCAGCATGATTGCTTTTCATTTTCTCCCAAAGAACATATACCTTATCAGTACGAATACCATGATCATGAAAGAAATTGTAATGTGTATTTCCCAACATATTACCCCAATGGTGATTATCATATGTTTTTTGACAAAGAATTAAATTACGGTTTATTCGGTCACCCTTGGAAAGATCAGATAATTGTTATCGGCAAAGAGCTGATAAGTAAATTTGAAAGCAATATGACAATACTGGATCTGCAAAAATGAGCTATGTTAAATATCATCATAGGTATATTTGACCGGATCATGTATATAATAAGGAGAAAAAATAATGAAATCTTTCACAGTAAAAGAATGCAACGACGCAGAAGTGATAAAAGAGCTGTTCACAGAGTACTCACAGATAAAAGGCGCAGAAAGCTGCTTTGTATCTTTCGATAAAGAACTCGGCGATCTTCATGCCTTCTACAAAGGCGGAGTACTCCTTGCCGGTTATGAAGATGATAAACCGGTCGCTTGTATCGCAATAAAAAAGATCGATGACAGCACATGCGAAGCAAAAAGACTGTTCATCAAGCCCGAGTACCGTGGTAACGGGTATGCAAGAATTATGATGGATACAATGCTGACCAGTGCAAAAGAACTCGGATTTAAAGAAGTGACTTTTACAACCAAGCCCTCTGTAATGCAGATCGGATATGGCCTGTACAAGAGGATGGGTTTTGAAGAAATATCTGAGAACGATGGAATTGTCAAAATGAGAATGGCTATATGAGAATAAACATTCTTTAAGATGACCAAATAAAAGAGCTTCAGTCTAATCAAACTGAAGCTCTTTTATTTTGATTTGTTTTCATGAATGATCTATCCCACAAAGACGATCAGCAGGTTTTTCTCCAGTCAAATTCCATGTCAGGTGCTTCATCTTCCATAGACATATTTTTGTCTATCGAACCTGTTTCCTGTTTTTTAATCCTGAATGCATAGAATTCTCCAGGTTCAAGGATGACATCTCCAACCAGTTCGCTGACTGTTTCAAAATGTAACTGGAATGTTCGCTCACATAGATTTATCTCTTTTTGCTGAGACATATCATACAGTCTTGCCGCTCTCTGAATATGGATCTGAGCATGTATCGGATGAGCCCTGTCTGTTACATGTGCATACAGGATAAAAACATCATTGTCATAATGGAAAACAGATGTATTCTTTGCCGAAACATAAACACCATTGTAGTTTAGTACCGCCTTTACGGTATCCAGTGCACTTACAGGAATGTTTGAAAGATCTGACGGATTTTCAGGTACATTTATAAGATACGCACGTCCCTTCGAGTATGTATCCTTTAAAAACAGTGATGTATGATATTTAGCATTTCCACCGTTTAACAGTGACCATGACATGTTGTTGGAATGCTGGATGTCCGCAAATGCTACAGGTGTTTCATCATCCATGAACCCTGCCGTATCATCTGTCTTAAAATACCTGTTCACCAAAAGCTTTCTTCCCGTGAGATAGGCACTGCTAATATCATTCCATTCTTCTCCGGCTTTTTTGACAAATCCTGGTGTGACAAAGACCTCTCCGCCTTGTTGAAGCAATCCTTTTGCTTTTTTTAGAACCTCACAATCCGTTAGTGAGCTTTCAGTCAAAAGAACCTTTCCCTCATCCGGGAAATGAGGTGTCGGGATAAGAGCAAATCCCTGCATGCCCAGATAATCCTCGACATGATTCTCTCCCTGGGATGAATAAGGGATGTATGCTGGGATTCCGACAGGTTTTCCTGTCTCATCAAGTATCTTATCGATCCTCCTAAACTGAAGTCCGAGAGGTGTTGCCAGCTTGTTTTCAAACAGATCCGTCCACATGAAAAGCGTGATCTCTTCAGGCTTTGAAAAAGCGGACAGATATCCCTGTTCAAGGTATGTATCGATCGGCCAGCACTGGTATGTATCAAACCAGGTACCCTGGTTTTTGTGGTCTGATGCCTCGTCCATCCATCTTACAAGGCTGTAGCTGAGATAAGCAGGCAGATGCTGGTCATGATACGCTCCCGCTCTTGTCTCAGAGCCTGTATATACCCTGTCAAAGATATCCTTTTCAATATCAGGCACATACCCCGTCGCATGATATGATTCACGCCAGTTGGGAAACTTGATGATCATCTTAACATCGGGATTTACCTTCTTTGCAGGTTTGACAATGAGGTTTTCAGATACATCTTTCATCAGTTCTCTTCGAAACTGTGCCCATGATCTGTTGCCTTTTGCCTTTATGCACTCATCGCAGGAACAATTTGTGAAATAGAAATCATCCAGTATGACCTCATCAAACAGCTCGCTGCAGTACTCGGAAACACTCTTAAGACGATCGCGCATTTTGGCATCTGAATAACAAAACGTCCCGAAGAGTCTCTGCTTGTCTTTATCAGTGCTTGAAAGATCAGGAGTAAGAGTCGTCATTCCGCCTGCCACTTCAACACCTGCATCTTTGAAAAATGCAGCAACTTCTCTTATCTTTTCCTTCGATACCCAGCTGTCTCCCCTGTAAGGCTCAAGATATACCTTGTCGATGCCTACGTACTTCTCGATAAAGTCATACTGCATCTTAAGAGTTTCCATATCCATCTGCTCAATACTTTGAGCAACCATGTATACTGCGATCTTATAGTTATGAAAATGTCTCATATTAAATCTCCGTAAACAATCAGATGATCAAATTCAGTTCATATTCATAAGCCTTGCAGCTTCATCCAGCGTATCACGGATCTTGATATGCTGAGGACATGCTGCTTCGCAGGCTCCGCACTTTATACATTCATTGGCACGCTTCTTTCCAGGATTCTTTACACAGAATACCTCTTCATGGAGAGCTCTCTGAACATTGTCATAGAGTTTTATGATGTTTAAGCATTTAAATGTTCCCGAAATACCGATGTTCATCGGACATACCTTTGCACAGTAATCACAGCTTGTGCAAGGTACGATGGGTATAGCCTCGATTGCTTCCCTTGCCTTTCTTATGACATCCTGTTCAGATTCGCTAAGCGGTTTGAAATCCTTCATGTATGAAAGGTTATCCTTCATCTGATCCACATTGCTCATTCCGCTCAGTACTGCCATAACTCCGTCAAGGCTGGCTGCAAAGCGGATTGCCCATGATGCATAGGAAGCATCAGGATCAGCTTCCTTTAACAGCTTTTTAACGCTCTGCGGCGGATCAGCCAAAAGGCCGCCCTTTACAGGTTCCATTACGACCACTTTCTTGCCGTGAGCTCTTGCAACCTCATATACTTTACGAGACTGGACATCATTGTTTTCCCAGTCGGCATAGTTTATCTGAAGCTGAACAAATTCTGCCTCGGGATGTGCATTCAGGATCTCTTCAAGTTCCTCGGCTGTTGAGTGGAACGAAAAGCCGACATGGCGTATCTTTCCCTTCTGCTTCATTTCAAATGCAAAATTCCACAGATCGAACTCATCAAACACGTTTGTCCTGTTCTGTCCGAGGTTATGAAGAAGATAATAATCAAAATATCCTGCATTCGTACGTCTTAACGATGTCTCAAACTGCTCTATGGCATCCTCTCTTGTCTTGCATCCTGCCCATGCCGCATTCTTTGTAGCTATCGTATAACTCTCTCTGGGATATCTCTCAACAAGAGCATGACGCATGGCATCCTCGCTTCCGGGATATATCCATGCGGTGTCAAAATATGTGCATCCCGCTTCCATGAACAGATCGACCATCTGCTTTGTCTGTTCCACGTCTATGACATCTCCGTCACCCTCAAGACGCGGAAGTCTCATAAGACCAAAACCCAGTTTATTGTTGCTTTCACCCCATTTTGTTTCTGTCATCTCTACCTCCTCATTATTCTCTGTCTTTGCTTTCCTTAATTCATTCCCGATACAGTTACAAGTCCTTCTTTAAAAGAAATCTGTTATCGTCATCTCTGAAAACCTCATATCCGAGTCTTTCGTAAAGTCTCAATGCATCCTTGTTTGTTTTCTCTACATGAAAAAGCACAGCGTCTATACCGATTTCTTTTGCATAAGATTCCGCTTTCTTAATCAGCTCTGATCCGATCCCCATATTTCTGCATTTCTCAGTTACAGAAAGATCATCAAGATATAAGTAATCATGCTCATCATGATGTACTTCAACTCCAAGATACGCGACCACTTTTCCATTATCTGCAACGAATAACCTGTCTTCGCTCTCAGTCCAGTATCTGTCAAGATATCCTTCCTCATACTCTTCAACATCATCGGTATGATATATAGTCCTTAGCATTTCAACAAACAATGAGCGTATAATGCTTTCATCTTCTTTTTTTGCACCCCTTATCATATACTCCATCTTTTTATTCCCTTTCTTTTGACAGTATGATTGTATTCTAACATGGAGTGATGATCACAAAAAGTGAAAGATGATAATTCAAATATTTTTGCGTAAAAAAATTACCGGCTGATTTACTCAACCGGTAACGTTTTATTTTATTTATGTTTGAATCATCTCAGATTCAGAATTCTTATTGCTCTTCTTCATCCTCTTCATTGATCTTATAGCACTCATCCTCAACTACTATAGCACCAATTTCTTCCAAGTGCCTGAGTGCATCAACTACTTCGTTCTGAGACATGTTTCTCGGGATGAGTCGGCTAATGCCTGCTATATCAATAGACTCATTCCTGTAGATAGTCTTGAACAAACTTCTCTCTGTAGATGTCAGTTCTTCGGTTATTCCGAATGAAGCAAAGAACTCATCATCCTTACGCTGTTTCTCAGCTCTTCTCTGCTCACTTAACTTGCGCTGTTCCTCAACCTGTCTGAGACGTTCGTTTCTCTTTTCCTCTTCTTCGATTATTCTCTGATTGCTCTCAATCGTCTCGGGATTGTAATCAGCAAGTCTCTCTATCTTTACAGCTGTTCCCGTCATGGAAACCATCAACAATTCACCGATTCTGCTGCTTTCAAAGCTGACACCTATTATTGCATTGGCTCCCAGATTGTCTGCTTTTCTTACGACACGATGCTTAAGGGCGGCTTTGATCATGTTGAGTCGCTCTATCATTTCGGTTGCTTCTGTTCCGGTGAAAGAAGAAATAACGTTATCGATCGTTGATGTTAATCCTTTTTTGAATCCGATTCCTACTAATAACTCATCAAAGATCACATCGATATACTCCGTTATTACATATCCATCCAAATTGTGTCCAGTACTAAGTATCATGGTTCCATCTCCTTTAGATTCAAAATGATTATTCCACTAAATATTATAGCACTCATTTTATCTTTTGCGGAGTTAAATTGAGAATATCTCCTCGGCAAGTTTTATAGTTTCCTCCTGGCTTCTGTTTTCGTCCCTGTATATGACTTTAAAGCCGCTGTTTTTTAGCTTGTCATAGTTTTCTTTTGAGTTTATCCTTGTCAGTATCTCTCTGTAATTATCAAGTGCTGCCTGAGGATCTGGCTCTTCCAGCATTAGTTGATACAGAAACTGCTTTTCAGGATCGGGACGGTCAAAGAATCTGCTCACAGATATTTGAGGATCTGAGAGCATAACGACTACGTGATCCTCATCCGATATGCGATGCAGTGTCTCTATGCTTATATTAGTATCCACAAAGACCTTTTTACTCTTTACTTTTGGATCACTAAGAACCTCCTCTAAAATACCAAGTTCGACTATCTCGCATTCCTTCTTAACATCATTTATCCATCTAACATACTCATCGGGTGTTCTTCGTATGAAATCATTCCAGTCCTTGATGTCTCTGGTATATGTCAGATTGGGGAACTCTTTGCTGTCAAGTTCAGAAAGCTTCTCATCATGATAATTCTCATTAAGTTCTATTCCGTCATGCTTTTTTGCCAGATTTGCGACCAATGTTGATTTGCCGGCGTAAGCACTTCCTATAACAAAATACACATTACTTAGATCCATATCTTTTCCTCGTAAAATCATTCAAGTTTTATAAGAAACTCTTCTGCATACTTACCGTTATGACTCTCATCATCATATCTTAAAATGAACTCATCCTCCGACTGCCATATCACATCAAAGAATGCTTCTTCATTAAATCCTCTTCCCGGATACTCCCATATCTTTTTTCCGTTATATATCACCGATGGTCTGCTTACAAAATCATAGCTAATGGTCACTAAATTGGTCTTATTCGGTGAAGTGAACCTGCTTTTTCTGTTACTGAAAAAGCAGGAAAGAATGATGACGATTATTAATACTGCAAATCCAACTGCTCCCGTTGCGATCAGAGCGGCGTTTTTCTTTTTCAATTCTCTTATCCTTTTTGATTGATATGTTTAATCTGCAAGCATTCTAAAGTCAGATCCTACTCATCCGATCCAGCCAAACGGACCGTTCCGTCCAGTACATCCTCGATATTAAATCGATCATCTAAGAAAGTACTCACATCACCCGTATATGGATTTATCGTATACCATTCAATGGTCGCAGTATGCTGCTCATCACCGTTATCCACAGCTTCATACAGATGATATACGAAGTTCCCCTCATCATCTATATGATCGAGCTCACAGTAAAAAGGCGATGAATATCTTTCATTAAACATCCTATCAAGCATGTCCTGATCATATTTGATCTCTTCATCATTTGTATCGTTCACAGATGATTGTGGCATATCGGCGTTACGAAGCTTCTCAACATATTCATTCCTGATAGTCATTATCTCTTCTGTAGGTACATTGTCGAGAACAGCACTATACATTTCCCAAAACTTTTTACTCTTTGGTTCATATGCCCCGCATGCTTTAAGTATTTCTTCATTCTTATCATAGAGTATCAAAAAATAAGACGACCCGTCGCATACACTGTCATCAGATCTGATCTTCATCCAGTAGAGTCTTTTCCTGTTTATTCCTTTTTCTATGTTCTCATACTGCTTTTCGGTGAGCGTAAGAGTATCAATTAATTCAAGCTCCCTTGAATTTGTATGAACACTTTCGGATGTAGGCATATAGATTAATACGTCTTTGTTTGTACAGATTATAACTCTGGCACTGATGCATTCGTAGAATTCTCCCCAGCTGCTTCCGCCATAATTAAACCCTACCAGGTACTTATCAGAGAATTTGATATCTTCCTTTTTTTCTTTGACTTCCTTTTCGGGTTCATCTTCAATAGGTTCGTTATCTGTACATGCCGTAAACATCATGATAAGCATGCACATCAGTATGAGTTTTATCTTTTTCATTGTTCTTTTTCCCTACTGATAAATCTGTTTAGTGCTTCCTGCATCTTTTCGTTTTCCATGCGCTCCTTAAGTCTTGTTATCCATACACTGATGATCATGCTTATTATAAAGGATAACGCAAATCCGATCCAAGCCATTGGATCATCTATCGGGAACCATTTAAATATTATCACCATAATGATGATGACTATCATTATTGTCGCAATGGAAAGAACAAATCTTAAAAAGATAGGCATGTTCTTTATCCATCTGTCTGAAAGGAATAGAGTCCTGGTAACATTCAGTATGACAGCGAGCACAAGAAGCTGAATGAGAGTAGCTGTAGAAAGTCCTGCTTTCCCCAGAACAAACAAAGATGAATGCTCTGCGGCACCATCACCTATAAAATAGTTGTAGACCATAAAGATCACCACTATTATCCCGAATATTGCCATTGTCTGTATTATATAGTCAAATACCGTTTTTTTCTCGTCCATTATTTCAACCCCAGCTTTCTGCGAAGTTCATCTGAATACATGCGCGATACTACGATCTGTTCATCGTTTTTTAATGTAACACGTATCTTTCTGTTAATATCCGCCTTAAGGCTCTTTATCTGTCTAAGATTTACTATGCTCTGTTTACTGATACGCAAGAAATCTCTCTCCAAAAGTTCCTGTTCTATCTCATAAAGCTTCAGTTCAGACTCATAGGTCGAATCCTGCGTATAGACAAACGTCTTTCTGTCGACAGATTCTATATAGAGTATCTTTTCGATATCAAGAAGATATGTCTCATCATTTTGTCTGACGCCTATCTGCATATCGATCATCCTGATCATTGCAACCATCTTCTCAATATCATGATTCAGTCTGGGAGCCTGTATTCGTATTGCGGTATCGTCGTATTTTTCATCGATATCTATTTCGATCTTCATCTATTCCAGTCCTTTTTTCTTGAATGCAGCAAAGAACAGTCCGATTGCCAGTATCGCATTTATCATAACCGTCATGATACTGTTTGTACTTATCTTATCAAATGACATGCCATCTAAAACAGACCTTAACTGCTGTGTATAGAAAAGAGATGCAAACTTTTCTATGTTCTTGTTGAACATGGCAAGCATCGGTACAAATGACAGGATCATCATAACAGGCATCACCAGTGAAGTTGATATCATCTGATTCTTTGAGTATATCCCTACGCAAGATCCTGCGAGTATCGAGATGATAAATCCCATAAGCATTATCAGAAGATAGAATGCTACATTTTCTTTTTCAAGTCCCGTAGCCATGATCCCCGCTCCCGCCATGCATATGGTCAGTACGTATATGGCTACTCCCAAAAGATATTCCCATGGCTTTACATTAGCCATCAGAAGCACTCTTAGGGTATTCTTTTCCTTTTCCTCTGATATGATTGCTGCAGTAGCTGTTAAAGGCGCCATCCCTATATACATGATAGAAAATAGTTTGGTAAAAAACAAGTCCGGCATTCCTTCTATCTTTATCGCATTTTCAAAGACAAGCGTCAGCAAAGGAAACATCACAAACTGTATCAAAACTGTCTTATTCTTAAATGTATCCTTAATCTGTTTTTTAATTATGATATATATGTTTCTCATCTATATTTCCTCCTCAAGCTTTCTTCCGGTCAGTTCCAAAAAGACCGTTTCGAGTGTAGGCTCAGATGAATGTATCGTCTCAAGGCTTCCGTTTTGTATGAGTTTTGAAACTCTCTCTGCTGAGTCTGCATTGTTTGGCAGCTCTATATCTTCACCGCTTATAAGATGTACGTTTAGCTTTTTTTGATGATTGTACTTTCTGCAGAGCTTATCAGGTGCATCCATATCAACAATCTTTCCTTCGTTTAGAAGCGCTACCTTGTCACACAGTGCGGCTGCTTCCTCCATGTTATGAGTTGTAAGAAGGATAGTGCATCCCATTCTTTTCTTATCAAGGATCATCTTATGTATTGATCTCATGGTCTGCGGATCAAGACCGCTTGTCGGCTCGTCAAGAAAGATTATCTTTGGCGAATTCATGAATACTCTTGCTATCTGCAGTCTAGCACGCATCCCCTTTGAAAGATCAGATGCCTGAGTCTTTGCAGCATCCAAAAGGCCTACAGTCTTTAGCGTATCATTTATCCTGTCATATGAGATTCCATAGATATCGGCAAATATCTTCAGATTATCCATGCAGGAAAGCCTTTCATACACTCCGAACTGATCCATCATTATACCGATCTGCTTTCTGTCACTCCCTGAAAGCTTTTCAACTTCCTTATCAAGTATCTTTACTTCTCCCCCGTCATATTTTAACTGTCCCGTAAGTATCTTTATCAGTGTAGTCTTTCCCGCTCCTGACGGACCCAAAAGTCCGAATATCTGTCCGTCACTTATATCAAAGCTCACCTCATTCAGTACTTTTCTGTCCGAAAAAGACTTGCAAACATTAAGGCATTGAATCATAGTTTTTTCTCCTCTCTTTTTGATGATTCAAAACTAGCAGAGAATCAAACTACTATCAATGCCTTGATACGTATGTTGCCGTTATTGATGCTTCAGTTGCCAAAAAGCATCACTTATTTCATGAAATTGTCTTTAAAAAACTTATAGAATATGTATGCTATCCCTCCTACAAGGATGACCGGAAAGAGCCAGTTTAAAAGTGCTACCGAAAGAATGACAACACCTGCCACCACTATTCCGCCTGTTGCTCTCTGAAGCCATACGGGAAGGTTTAAAAACCTGTTAAGAAGTGTAAGTCCGGTTGAGGATGTTGTTCTGTTTTCAATATCATCCTCACTGTTAACCTGTTCCTGGCTATAAGTCTGACTTTTGGATCCCGCCTTCTTGCTTGCGCGGATCGATTTGGCGATCAGTCTGGCATCTCCGAGAGAGGCTAATACATCTTCCTCGCTGCTTCCCTGCCTTATCTCGCTCTCAATATAGTTTTCGTAATAGCTTACAGTGTCATTTATATATTCATAATCCGATATACCGGACAGTTCACGTCTGAGTGTGGCGATAAACTCCTGTTTGTTCATAATAAACCTTTATCCTAGAAAGCCTGATGCTTTACTACCTGATATTCATCTCCGTTCTGATAATATGGACAGTTTTCATTGCTGTTGCTTAAGAATCTCTGCATCTCGTCCTCATCCAGATCGATATCGCAGACATAGTATTCATAATCCTCGTCATATGCATAATTTGCGCATGTATCACATACAGACATATATCAACTCTCCTTAGGCTCGCTTGTTTTGCCAGCCTTCTTTGATCCCTTTACAAATCTGAAATAGTATAAGACAGCACATGCCGCTACGACCAGAAGGCCAATAAACTGTGATGTTGAAAGAATTCCCACGGCACCTCTGTAGTCATTTCTGAAAAACTCTATAAAGAATCTGCCTATACTGTAAAAAGAAAGATATGCAAGCCCCACCCTGCCTTCGGTCGAGTGCGGATACTCATCCGTGTTTCTTTCCTGCATGAGCTTTTTCTCACAGCGGACCGCCATGAAAAAGAGAAGGCCTGCATTGATGAAATCACCTATGGACATCATTATCTGTGTAGGCATGAGGCGTATTCCGTTAGGTGCAAAGTCGGAATGTGTAAATACTATTCCGATTGCAGAGGTAGTCTCTCTTCCGTAGCAGCATCCTGCTAAAAGACACCCTATCCTTCCGAATCCCTGGGCAAGAGCCACTTCGGGAACGACAAGATCGAACATGTCGATAAAGCTTACCTTATTGATCCTGCAGTATCCCCATATGGTCGCCACACCGCCTATTATGCCTCCGAAAACGACAAAACCGTTTCCTTTGATGAATGTCATGGGTGAAGCCAGAAAATCCTTGAAATAAGTTATTATAAAGAGCACTTTAGCACTTAGAAAGCCAAGTACGATAGTCCATACCGTAAGCCCGTATATGAGCTCGCCGTTGATGCCTCTCTTGGCTGCTCTCTTGTCTGCGACAAACATGGCTACTACCACGCCTATCGCAATCATAAGTCCGTATCCGTGGACCGTGAAAGGTCCTATTGAAAACAAATTGTTATACATATCTACTCCCCGAATATTTTATTCAAACAGCACCTTTGTGGAACTGCATCCGATACGACTAACGCCTTCTTCTATATAGGCAATCATATCTTCTCTTGTTCTGATCCCGCCTGCTGCCTTTATCTTTACGTTCTCTCCAATATATTCCTTAAAGAGCTTTACATCCTCAAGAGTCGCACCAGCAGTACCGAATCCCGTAGATGTCTTGATATAGTCGGCTCCGGCCTCGGTAACGATCCTGCACATGCTTATCTTTTCCTCTTTTGTAAGATAGCAGGTCTCGACTATGACCTTTAAAATCTTATCACCGCATATTGCCTTAAGAGATGCGATCTCGTCCTTTACAAGTTCAAAGTCTCCGTTTTTTACATCGGTGATGTTTATGACCATATCGATCTCATCCGCACCGTCATCGAGTGCAGTTGCCGTTTCCTCAGCCTTAGCCGCCGTCGTCTCATATCCCAGCGGAAAACCAATGACTGTGGCGATCTTAAGGTCATCTCCGTATTTTTTCTTTACCCTTGCTATATAGTTGGGCGGTATGCATACGCTGGCTGTCTTGTACTTAATCGCCTCATCACACAGCTCCTGAATCTGATCCCATGTTGCAACAGGCTTTAGCAGAGTATGATCGATATATGCTGCTATCTCATTATTTGTCATCACAATATCCCCTTAAAAGTATTTTATTCCGTCCCTGCTCACTTTTGCATAGAGCAGAGGATTTCTCTTTACGGCTTCATCGCTCATTGTAAGCGAATCCTTGTATTTTTCCTCGGCCTTACCAAAGAGCTTCTCATCATCGGCAAACAGTGTTGCGAGTACATCTCCCTTTTCAACATGATCACCGGTCTTTTTCTCGATGATTATGCCTGCTGCCATATCTATCTTGCTCTCCAGCGTCTCTCTTCCTGCACCCAGCATCATTGATGCTATACCGCATCCTTCGGTATCCATATGAGCTATATATCCTGCCCTGTCAGCCTTGACCTCATACGAATATTTAGCCTTTGTGAAGTTATCTGTATCCTCTATAACTGATACATCTCCGCACTGAGCCTTGACCATCTCCTTAAGACAGTTAAGAGCAGACAGATCATCTATAACAGACTGGGCAAGCTTCATGCAGCTCTCTTCGTCTCCCTTGCCAGCAAGCTCTAGCATATTTGCCGCAAGGTATAAAGCCTCGTGAGTAAGATCCTCGGGACCCTGTCCCTTAAGAGTGTTGACAGCTTCTATGACTTCCAAACTGTTACCGATATTCTTTCCGAGAGGAACGTCCATATCGGTTATGAGAGCGCATGTCCTTCTTCCTGCATTTTCTCCAAGCTTTACCATGGTCTCGGCAAGCTTTACGCTGCTCTCAACAGTCTTCATAAATGCACCGCTTCCGGTCTTTACATCCAGTACTATGCAGTCAGAGCCTGCAGCCAGTTTCTTGCTCATGATGGATGAAGCGATAAGAGGAATGCTCTCAACAGTAGCGGTAACATCTCTTAATGCATACAGCTTCTTGTCCGCAGGTGTGAGATTTCCGGACTGTCCGATAACACTTATTCCTGTCTTTCTTACAACATCGAAAAACTCTTCTTCGTTAAGGTCTGTCCGAAATCCCGGGATCGATTCTAGCTTGTCTACGGTTCCGCCGGTATGACCGAGTCCCCTTCCGCTCATCTTTGCGACCTTTACTCCGCATGCCGCAACTATCGGAGCAACGATAAGCGATGTCTTGTCGCCCACTCCTCCGGTAGAGTGCTTGTCTACCTTTATGCCCTCGATGGGGGAAAGATCGACCTGATCTCCGGATTTCATCATGGCAGTGGTAAGATCGAGTATCTCTCTCTCACTCATTCCGTTAAAGAATATAGCCATGAGAAGAGCGCTTGCCTGATAATCAGGTATCTGACCGTCCACATAACCCTCAATGAATCCGTATATCTCCTCACTCGTAAGTTCATGTCCGTCACGTTTCTTTGCTATAACATCATACATTCTCATAGATTATACCCCGTCCAGATCAAATGCGAGAGGAAGCAGTTCCCCCAGCGTATATGATCTTATTTCTTTGCCGTCATAAAGATGTATCATAAATGAATCTTTTCTGCAGAACTCGCTCATCACCTGTCTGCAGACACCGCATGGAGCACAGAACTTGCTTATCTTCTCGCCCCTGGGTGCACCGACAATCGCTATCTGTGAAAAATCACCGCAGCCTTCGCTCACTGCCTTGAAAAACGCTGTCCTTTCGGCGCATACAGACGGTCCGTATGCAGCATTTTCAATGTTGCAGCCTAAAAACACTTCGCCTTCCTCAGTCTCAAGTGCGGCTCCTACGCAAAATCCCGAATAGGGTGAATAGGACATCTTTCGTGCCTCGATCGCTCTTTCAACAAGTTCTTCCTTCTCCATAAGCTACCTCTTTATCTCATTCCAAAAGCTTGTTCCTTCAGTATCCTGCTTTACTCCGAATATCTCCTGAACAGTAGCGGCTATATCGGCAAACGAATTCCTCGTCTTAAGATCAGCGCCCTCCTTTATGTCTTTTCCATAGGCAATAAAGGGTACACACTCTCTTGTATGATCTGTGCCCTTGTATCCCGGATCGCATCCGTGATCGGCCGTGATCATAACGATATCGGTATCTCTCATGCCTTTTACAAATTCAGCTAGCTGCTCATCAAATACCGTGGCTGCCTTTGCATAGCCTTCGATATCTCTCCTGTGGCCGTATATCATATCCATGTCCACAAGATTGACAAAGCACAGTCCGTTAAAATCCGTATCAAGCATCTTTATGGTCTTTACCATTCCGTCGGTATTGTTCTCTATCCTCTGGGTGTGCTGTATGTTCTTTCCTGCAAAGATATCATATATCTTTCCTATTCCGTAAACGTCATATCCGGCTTTAACCAGTACATCCATCATCGTATTCTCGGGCGGAACGAGCGAAAAATCATGTCTCTTGGGTGTTCTTGTAAAGTTAGGAAATTCCCCGACAAAAGGTCTTGCTATGACTCTTCCGACGCCGTGCTCTCCCTGCAGGATCTCTCTTGCGATCTGGCAGTATTCATAGAGCTGTTCAACGGGTACTATGGACTCATGAGCCGCTATCTGGAATACGCTGTCTGCAGAGGTATATACGATAAGATCACCGGTCTCCATGTGTTCGACACCGTAATCCCTTATTACCTCCGTTCCGGAATAGGGCTTGTTGCAAAGCACTCCTCTTCCAGTACTCTTAACAAACTCATCCAGTACTTCATTGGGAAATCCGTCAGGATATGTGGGAAACGGTCTTTTTGATATGATGCCAGCCATCTCCCAGTGACCTATGGTCGTATCCTTGCCCATCGAGCTTTCCATAAGTCTTCCAAATGCGCCATTCGGTGCATCTTCCTTATCAGCCCAGTCCTTTACTCCGTCAATGTTGAATAACCCCATCTTTTTCATCACCGGAGTATCAAAGGCTTTGTCACCTGCAATAGTCTTAAGTGTATTGCTGCCCGCATCACCGAATGCCTCGGCATCGGGTGCATTTCCTATCCCCATACTGTCCAGCACGATCAGAAATACTCTTCTTTTACTCATGTTCACCCCCTGATATTAATCAAAGTATCTTGGATCTATGTCTATCAGAAAATCATCACTGCTCTTTGGCTTTTGTCTGTTTGGAGTACTCTGAGTCCTAGGACGTTTTACAACGACATACTCGTACTCGTCGTCATCTTCTTCCTCTTCCTCATCGTCCTCGTACTCATCTTCGTAATAATCATCATCGTCATCTTCGTCGTCTTCATCATCGTAATCATCATCCGATGCCTTGATGCTCTTGATGGTTATAAGGATCATGATAAGAATGACTATTATCGCACCTATCAGTCCGAATAAAAACTTGTAGTCAAGTGTTGGCTCATCCTCAGTCTCGGCGGTTTCATCGGGAGCTTCAGCTGCTTCTTCCTTGACTTCTTCTTCCTCTTCTTCGAGTATCAGCTCCTCGTCGGGCTCATATTCGACATAGTCTATGCTTATATATCCGTCAGAGCTGTTATAGTCGATCTTTAGCCAGTCGCCTTCAACAGCCTTTACATCAACCACATTTCCAGAATAAACCTTGCCCATGGTATCGTATTCTTTTCCGGGACCACTCCTGACATTTAAGGAATCAGCGGTGACTTTTGCCGTTCCTATCACATCTGAAGCAAAGCTGCCAAAAGAGGCATGTTTAACAGTTAAAAGTAACATGGAAAACATTATGAATTTGATCAGTATTTTTTTAGCCTTAACATGAAGTAACATCATTTCATCTCCATAAATCTTATATTGGGATCAACCCTTCCCGTAAGAGCGTAGTCAGCGCTCGATACATAGAATACCAGATCCTCATAGTCTTCGGGAACCTGTACGGACAGTGTTCCGTAGGATACGCAGACCTCGTCCTCCCAGTCGTATTTATAGCTCTCGGTCGCGACTACGGGCATCCTTGTTCCGTCAGAATATGTAATGTAATTGGTCACGGCATATTCTTCCATGCCGGTATATGTATCAGTATATCCCAGCATTACCTTGCAGCCGGTAGGCATCCTGAATTCAACGGTAGCCTCTCTCCATTCATAGCCTTCTCTTCCGGAGTGTGCTCCGTCCGAATAATAGTTTCTGGTATCTATAACGGTGGCTTTTCCGGTCACGTTGGAATTATCCGCATTTGCTATCGTCGTATAATCCCAGGTTGTTCCCTTCTGGATCGTAAATTCGTATTTTCTCTTTTCAAACGCAGGGATCAGTGAATCACCCTCGACAACTCCGCATACAGAGCAGTACTTTGATGAATCATAGCTTGCCCTCACCCATGTGTGAGGCAGTGTCCCTCCTTCGGTGATACCGCAGACCGAACATTTTTTAGGATGCAGGCATGTGGCTTCTATCCAGTCATGATCTGCATTTGTGCCTTCCGTTGCACCGCATATCCTGCAGGTCTTTGGATGTTCGCATGTAGCAGCTATCCATTCGTGTCCGAGAGGTTCGCCTTCTGTTGCCCCGCAGACAGAACAAGTCTTTGGAAGAGTACATGTGGCTTCCAGCCATTCGTGACCCAGTGGCTCGCCCTGTGTCTCGCCGCATAACTTACAGGTCATCGGTTTTTCGCAGGTGGCTTCTTCCCAGTCATGCTTTAAACAGCAGCCGTCTATCATCATTATGCAAAGTATCAACAAAATGCATGTAAGTAATCTTTTCATATAACAAAAGACCTCCTTTTACATTCTACCACATAACACCGTATTATTAAACAATCCCATAAAAAGGGAATAGGCCATTCACTCGGTGAATGGCCTCTAAAGGGGGAGTATATTTTGTTTCGTCAATTGAGACGTTTCACACCTTTCGGTGTAGGAATCAAGTTTTATCTGTCTTGATGTGTATACTATAACAGAGATAGTGTAATAAAAGTGTAATAGACAAAAAAGTTTTTTAAGCCCTTATCTTTATCTGTCTATCAGCATCCTGACCCTGTTGTAGTAGTTGAGCTTTGAACTGCTCGCATCCGTCTCAAGTACCGTTATTGATGCCTTGGGGAACTCTCTCTGAAGATACGGATACATTCCTCTTCCGGCACACACATTTGCCATGCATCCGAAAGGTGCTATGCATAAAACCTTGTTGATGTCATTGTTGATATAGTCTATAACCTCGGATCCCATCAGCCATCCGTCTCCTATGGTGAAGGTACGCGAGACAAGATCCCTTGATCCGTTCTCCATAGCCTCATAGTTGTTAAGGCAGTGAAATCCGTATTCCTTTATCGCATCGATCATAGCATCCTGCAGATGAACAACGAGTTTCTTTACTGCTTCAAAACCGATGCGCTCTATGTTATATCTGTCAGGCTTGTGCGAGTCTATGTAATAGAGAGCATACCAGGAAGCTCCGTTGACGTGAGCCTCGCATCCGTTATCCTCAAGAAACTTGACTATTTCCCAGTTTCCCAGTGCACAGTATTTAACATAGAACTCGGCAACGACTCCAATGATCTGCCTTTCCTTTTGATCACGCTCTATCTCGCTGAAAGACTTGGCGATGAGTCTAAAATTCTTTTTCATCCTGCCAAGCGTAAGATTCTTTCCGAGCTTTAGATCCTCAGACAATACATCTATCCAGTGCTTAGAGAGTCTGTCAGTCTCACCCTTGTTTATCTCATAGGGTCTTACCTGATTTGCAAGAAGCATTATGATATCGCCGTAGAAAAGTCCGAATACTCCTCGTATCGCAAGATCATAGTTAATCTTTAGAGATATATCATCTCTGACATGTCTCACATTTATCGTAAGTACTCTTACATCACCAAAATGGGAGTTCTCCAGCGATTTCTTCATCAAGCCTATGTAGCAGGCTCCTCTGCAGGCATCTCCTGCCGTAGGCATCAATATGAAAGTCTTCTTAGGATCATATTTACCGCTTTTAAGCGCTCTTACGACCTGGCCTGTCATGAGTACATAAGGATAGCATATATCATGATTGGAGAATTTCAGTCCCTCTGACCTTACTTCAAATTCATCACTCTCATCAAGAGGCACAACACAATACCCCTTGCTCCAGAACATGTATTTGAGCAAAGGGAAGTGGCTGTCAAGAGTAGCCGGGAGCAATATGGTATTCTCTTCTTTCTCACTAAGGATCTTGTACATAGATTCATTATATAGGATTTTTTAAGATAAAAAAACGCTTACATAAAAAGAACCCGAAATGACTTCGGGTTCATGGTTTGTTTTATATTGATCATAAGACACGATCAGGCTCTTCCTTTTGCTCCGATAACGGTCTTTCCGAATACAGCATAAGAGCCACGCTTCTTATCGGATAATTCTTTTCATCCATCTTTTTCTTTGGCGTGATATAAAAGACTACCGCTACTCTTCCCTTGTTATATATCACTTCCTGGTAAGATGATGATATTGAAACGGTTTTTAAATAGTTAAATCCGTGTTCTTCAAGCTTTGCAGTCGCATCGCCGTATGTGTCATCATTTCTTACCCCCAGGATGTCTGATTCTCTGTCGTTATTGTTTATCTCAACTCTGCTTAGATAAATGCCGTCAAGTCCATAAACAGGGTATCCTTTACCGGTTACCAGACCTTTAGCAGAATTCTCAGCATACGATGTATCATGACTGGGATTATCATCAAGTTCTATATCTCCTAAAGATTTCATGAATTCTACGCCGATATTGCTGTTTTCATTGACGTATTTGATCGTTTCGAAATCCTCATCTGTGACCTCAAACAGCCGCTTTGGCAGTTCAACATCATCAACTACATTCCAAAACAAAACCCTTGCCTGAGTTCCTTCCATATATCCGAAGCCATAGTATAAGCTATGCACCTTCTTAATCGAATAAAAGACAGCTTTGTATTCCACAGTCCCTCCGTCTTTATATCCTCTTTTAATAGGAATGCAACACAGTATGATCAGTATTATGATAATGACCGGTATTATCTTCTTTTTATTCATTCTATTATCTTTCTTTATATATCATCTAATGTACGAAGCATTCTATTTAACAGAATCGGGTGATCTCAGATAATCGGTAAGATGGAAACCTTCCTCGATATCATCGGTATCCAAAAGTATGACATCCTCTCCGTCATAATCAGCGATATGAAAATCATCGCTTTTTGTGATCCTTACAAGTCTCTCGAAGAATGCATTGAGGTCCTTTGCAAGAACAGCCTTATTTCCCTCGTCTCTGCCGAAATTTATGATCTGCCCGGCTTTTCCGTTAGGTCCAGGAGCAAGATCTATGCCTATAAAATTACCTGAGCCGTCTGTACAAAACGGGATCCATTTGGCATCGGCATAGCATCTTTTGATGCTCGCCATGGGAGTTGAAGAAAAGCTTCCGCTGTTATTTATCTTAGGATCATCTGCTATCTTCTTTAACCTCATCCATTCATTTAAGAGCGAATCGAGGCTTAAGAAATGAAGTCCCATTATCATGCCGCATATCGCCTCATTATCATCCCCGTTATTGGTAAGATACAGCTCCTTTAAATATTCAGGAAAGGTTAATCCCATCTGACTTTCGACTGCTTTAAGATCCTTAGCTGAAACTCCCTCATTTAAAGTTTCACTTAAATGAGGCATCTTCTCAAAGAGCAGTTCCTTGTATGTGTTCCAGCTAAATGACTCTGTTCTTTTTCTTTTAATGAGACGAAGTCCTCCGATAAAACTGAGTGCACCAAGAAGTGCGGCAATGATCGTGATGATGATCGCCTGACCAAGATTACCATCGGAAAACAATCCGACAATGAATACAAGAACCGCAAACCCAATAAGTATGATCCCGATCTTTTCAAGAGATACTCCTCCGATATGCTGCTGCTTTTTAAGTCCGATTAAAGATAATACAAGACAGCCGTCCGAAATGGCACTGATCAAAAGAGCAGTTATCGCAGTCGTCGGCTCATTAAGTGCCGATAATGCCAGTACCGCAAAAAGAAGTGCGACTAAGATCGAAAGGATTATTGTTGTTATATAATAGACTTTTTTCATAAATACCTCTCCCTGAGTATTCTGTTTATCCCTGCTTAATACATCGTATAACCTTCACAGTTCAAATTCAACTTATTTATGTGTTGTGCTCTTTAACCCGCCCTGTCTGAGGCATACCGCTTTTGCAACCGCCGAAAAGAGGCTGGCCTGGCAGATGGATAACGAGAAACGTCTTATGTTTGTTTTTAAACAGGATAATGTGGCCTGCGTTTCTCTTTCAGGAGAATAATGAATGCGAACTTAACAATCTTGCTGTTCTTAAAGACTACAGATAACATGGGATCGGAAAAAAGCTTTTTGTCATGCCTGCGAAACTGCCAAAAACAATTATGCAGCTTTTACATATGCATAAAAGAAAATGCCTTCCCGCGGGAAGGCATTTATCTTATCACGTGTTTAAGATATTACTGTTTAAATCTTTCAATGATATCATTTATCTCACGAGCGTTGTTGCTGTTATCCTCGGCAACCTTCATGATCTTGTCGGCAGTATCGGTCGTAAGATCGTTCTTTGAGATTATATCATTTACACCAAGTTCGTTATCGGCAGAAGCCGCACTTACATGGTCTACCTGCTCCTTGATAAAACCCATCGAATGAGTAAACTCGATCGAAGTATGCTCTATTGAAGTGATGGAATTCTGTATGTTGCGAAGATCCTCACCGTATGATCTTGCCATGCCGGTGAAATCTCTAAGCTGCATCGTAACATCGTTTTCCATGAACTCGATGATATCCTTGAAGCAATCCTTAACGCTCTCGATACTCTTGTTAGCTGTTACACAGATATCCTGAATCTGTGATGCCGTGTTGGTCAAGCGTAACAGATATGTTTCCGTTTTTTCTCATCCGACAGTTCCGAGGTGCTGATCTTTTGACAAAAAAAGATGAACAGCTCCTGTCCATCTTTTATAATTGCCCCACTTTTTCGCTGTGACACCTGTGTCATATGCCCTGTTTTGTGCAGTTTGTCGGGTTTTGTCCGTTTGCTACGGTGCCGGTCTCGCTTTTTCTGAATCAGGATCTATGAAGACATAGGAATTCATATAATCCTCATATTCCTGCATGGTGATCTTTTGATCATTGTATGTGAAATCACTGTTCTCATCATACATATCAACTTCGGAATCCCAGTATTCGGCATTGATCGTTATCGTCTCTACGATGTTGCCGCTTTCGTCATATCTGGTAAGTGTCAGCAGTTTTCTTCCCGCATGAGAGAAATCGCTGTGACTGACATAGACATGACCGTTTCCTTCATACACTCCGCATGCAGCTGCCGTTCCGTCACCGCAGTCAAGCAGGATCATCTTCCCGTCTCTTACATCATAGATGTTATAGCCATAGAACAGGGTTGAAACAAGCAGTTCATCCTTCCCGTCCTCATCAACATCATAGTAAAACGTTGTAGGTTCGGCATCGAAATCCTCATGCATAAAGCTGAATATCTCCGAAAAAGTCTTTCCGTCAAGTAACAGCTCATCATTAAGGAACTGCTCGTATATTTTATCATTGCCAGTTAAATCAGAATCATCCGAGCTTTCGTTTAAGACTTCCTCTTCCTTTACTTCATCCGGTTCCTGCTCCTGAATTGTATCAGGCTCCGTGACAGGCTCTTCCTGTATCA
Source organism: Lachnospiraceae bacterium (assembly GCA_016290615.1). Lineage (GTDB taxonomy): Bacteria > Bacillota > Clostridia > Lachnospirales > Lachnospiraceae > Colinaster. The sequence goes on from JAEEUS010000026.1 coordinate 25,925, forward strand.
CGGGCTGCGGCTCCGTATCCTTTATGTTGTCACCATTTGCGCTTCCGCATCCGATTGCAAATGTTACCATCCCGCCTGCAAAGCTTATGAGTATTCTGTTTATTGTCTTATTCATCACTGTCTCCATTAATTCATAAATGCGATCACAAATGTATCTTCACTGTCAAGACTTATCTTTTCTTTATCCCCTCGATAAGCTACCCAGTATGTCTGTCCGTCGATCTTATAATCGGTGATACCTTCATATTCTTCATATGTGATCTTTCTGTCACTTTGTGCAGAGTACTCATCTCTGGTATTATCCTTTATCACGCAGATCGTCGGATCATAGACAGCATCCATATAGTCTTTTGAACCCGGCAGATAAAAAAGATCATATATGACAGGATCTCCTTCCACTGTACTCTGATAAACACGTATAAAGGCCGCTTTATCATTTTTATAATCATTTACGAAGCTGACATATCTGTCTTCGTTATGAACCATGGCTCCTATCACAAAGCAGCCGTCACTCTGAGCCTGTTCTGACGTATAATCCGAAGGCAGTTCTCTTATATCATCGTAGTCCTTTGCAACACTGGTATCATACAGTATGAAAGCGCTCTTTTCAGGATTATCACTCGTGATATCTCCTACTGTGACACTAATATCCTCTCCGATATATATGGGAGCTGTCACTTCAAGAGCATTCTCATAATCAGGCATGGGAATGTCAGTATATATATATCCGCCCGGTGCCTTCAGATACGGCCTGCCATCGATCAGTTCGATCCTGATAATATCAGACCATATGACTTTTTCAATCTCCGAATCGTAATCGAGTATTATTGAATGATGCAATGTTTCGTTATCATTGCTAATATCAAACATCACTGTCTTTGATTTTGTGTCATATGAATAACTGATCCTGTCTTCGAGTATTTCAGCAAAATACGAGCTGGGATATCTGTGAAAATCATATGAGTCATCTGCTTTCTTTAGTATGCACAGACCATACACGCTAAAACCTGTACCGCTTCCCTCGCACTCGGTAATAAGATAATCATACTGTCCGTCGTTATCAACGTCACACTTGCATATATCCGGCTCATAGGATCCTCCCATAGAGATTTCCACAGGCATTTTCTCGTTGCCGTCCACTATCACAGCAGTCATGTTATCATAATCAAGTTCCAAATAGACATTTTCATCTACAGGCAGAGCAGGACTGACCTTGGATTCATCCCCTGTCGCCTTATCATCATCTTTATCCGGTTTTGATGCCTTTCTTTCAGTCTGCTCGTTTACTTCTTCGACTGTTTCAGGTTTTGGCTTATCTTTACTGCCCGCACATCCGCACAGTGTTACTGCGATTGCTGCAAACAGCAGATATTTAGTAAGATATCTCATCATGCTTATATAATTCCTTAGTTTATATCTGTTTTATCATTATGCAGAAACAACTCAAAATATCATCCGGCAGGTTTATCACTTTATAAACACTACCTTCTCGTTTGAGCAATATAAACTTCCGCCATCAGTCTCATATTTTATGCTGTATTCGGTACTGGTCGGAGGTGTTTCCAAAAGAGATATTAGATATGGACAGTCACTTATATCTAATTCTTCAAGACCCATTAAACCGACATGGGCATATTTGATATTTGGAGAGCCACAGATATTTAAGGTAGCTTCATCGTTTATATTATCTTCACCATAGTAATACAGCTCGAGTATTGAGAATGCATTAAGTTTGCCGCAATCACCGAGGTCAACAGAAGAGATCAGCTGTCCATCCTCAATACGTGCATAATCCAGATTATCGCATCCTGACAGATCCACGCTGTATCTTTGTTCCTTCATGGCTTCAAAATACCCGGGATCATAAACACGATAAAAATTATCGATCACATCCTGATCGGCAGGGTCAAAATCTGCATAGAAAGCTTTTAAGGCGTCACAATCCGCAAAAACAACATCACCAATCACTCCACAATCATCAAAGGTCACGTTTTCGACAGAATCATTTTTAACGAGAACACCTTTCTCAAAAACACAACAGTTAAAAGCGATCTCAGTGACCGGTGATTTATTATCAAAGACAAATGTTTCTGAGAATACACAATCATATAATGCCAGTTTCTCCAAACTGGTCAGTTTATCAATTCCTGACAGATCAGGACACTGATCCTCGAATGTAAGGGTTTTTAAATTAGTCAGAGTCTCAACGCCTGACAGATCAGTACAGTGATTATGAATAACGCTCAGACTCTCTAAATTAGTCAGGTACTCAATACCCGACAGATCATAACAGTCGCCCCAGACTATAAAAGATTTTGCATTTTCCACTTCCTTCTTGCTCAGATAGAAATTCGAATTCGAATCAAAGCCCCGGACATATGTAAATACCGCAAAATCCGGAAAATGCTCATTATCTATCGGAATGCCAAGCAATGAACAGGACGAAAGGACAAAAGCAGAGGCTATCAATGATAGCAACAAGATTAATCTTTTCATAATAGTTTTCCTCCAAAACCAGAAATATCATTCGGCAAGTCGATTATTTTTTGATCACCAATTGCTCGTTTGACGAAAATAAGTGTCCGTCTTCACTCTCATATTCTGTGCACCAATCCTTATCACTTGGAGTTTGTCGTGTTGCAGATATTAAGTGCGGACAGTCTCTTATGTCTATTTCTTTAACGCCTTCTGACCCGATATATGCCTCTTCAATATTCGGGCATCCACTGATATTCAGGGTTATTTCATCTACATCATCATCACGCCAGTCTAATATTGTAAATGACCGAAGTGTGCTGCTGTTACTAACGTCAACAGAAGTGATCACCTGTCTGTTACTAAGGCGAAAACTATCCATATTATCGCATCCTGACAGATCCACGTTGTAGCTTTGTTTAGTCATAGATTCAAAGTATTCAGGATCATGATCATTTATGAATTGGATCAGATCCCTATCAGTAGGGTGAAATTCTGCATCGAAACTTTTCAATCCATCACAATCTGCAAAAACAACATCACCGCCCGTTGCACAGTTGTCAAAGGTTACATTTTCAACAGAATTGTTTTTACAGAGAATACCTTTCTCAAAAACACAATATTTTAAGTTCAATTTGGCAACTGACATTTCATTTTCAAAGACAAATGTATCAGTGAATACACATTCATATAATTCAATTGTCTCTAAATTGGGCAGATTCTCAATGACTGACAGATCAGGGCACTGTTCACTGATACGAAAAGTCTTTAAATTAGTCAGATGTTCAATTCCTGAAAGATCAGAACAACCATAAACAAGATTAAGAGTCTCTAAA
>JAEEUS010000089.1 GCA_016290615.1 Lachnospiraceae bacterium
TAGTATAAAACTGCCTTATTCGGGAGCAGGTGTAAGAGAACTCTGGGCAGCATTAGGGCGAACACTCGGACGTAAGGCATTGGATGAATATAATACTTATTATGTAAGGGTTATGCAGCCTGATATCGAAAATGAATATGAAGCCTATAGTGGTTATCGAAACGATGTGAAAACGGTACTTGTTTGCATGGATATAGAAGACGGCATGAGGAGTTTCTGGTGGCACAGATACAATGAGTCTCCTGATTATCTTTATGATGATAGTCTGATAAATGATATAAAATATCTCATGAATAAGGAGACATTCTACAGAGGGACTATATATAATCTGGGCATGACACTTACAGGAAAGGAAAGCACCGGATTTGACGAGTATTCCTCATGGGAAAGGGAAAGCGGACCCGAACAGGCATGCCAGACACTGACAGAGATAAAAAAGAATGTTACCCCCCAGAGGTTTTTCGGAGACGAAGAAAAAGATAAAATATACTACAATGTTGAGTGCAACATATTCCCTGTAGTCGATGCAAATCCAGATGTGGATTTTATTCTGTTCATCCCTCCATTCAGTATAGCAAAATGGGCAGAGTATTATAATGACGGAGAGTTAGAATACAGACTGGACAACACAGAATATCTGATCAACAAACTGCTTGAAAGAGATAATATCAGGCTTTATTCGTTTTTGGGTGAATATGATGTTGTAACAAATCTAAGCCGGTATTGCGATGAGATTCATTACGATCAGGAAATAAATGACTGGATACTTGCTAGGATAGCAGAGAATGAGAACGGGGTGGATGAAGAGAACGTAAAAGAGTATTTTGATGGTGTTCGAAGATTCTATATAAATTATGATTATACAACCTTGAATGAATATATAAGATAATTTGGATTTGATAACCAGGCAGTCATTGTATGATGGCTGCCTTTCTTGTGAAAAAAGCGCATTTGTGGTAAAATCATAATTTGAGTAAGTATGCATATTTCGAAAGATTTTAAACATGATAAAGATAAAAAAACAGGTTCATAAAACAGACATTGTTACCGTATGGTATGCAGACAAACCTATAGATGATGAAGGAATAATTCAATACAGAGAAGCTTTATTTCATTCTGATGGTGCCGAGGATTTCTATACGCTTCTAACAGATCTTAATGAAACTGAAGATGAGATTAAGGCTCATTTTTCTAAAGGCTGCAGATATGAGGTTAACAGAGCCTGCAGGGAGAATGTTGATTTTACCATAAAGTCAGGTGCTCAAATATCGGATTCTGAGCTTAATGAATTTCTTGAATTTTTTAAGGAATTCTGGCTTAGCAAAGATATGACACCGCCTGATATGGAAGCGTTGCGTGAGGAGATGAGCATATACAGAGATAACGGATATCTTGTGATTTCTCACGCGGATATTGATAAAGAAGTATCGGTTTATCATACATTACTCACAGATGAGAATAATGCGAGACTGTTGCATTCGGCATCACTCTTTAGATTAAAAACTGACAGTGAAGGAAGTACGCGCAAGATAATCGGCATGGCAAACAGGGCGCTTCACTTTGAGGAGATGAAGTATTTTAAGAAAAATGGGCTTAAATACTATGACTGGGGCGGAGCTGGAAAACAGGATGATGTTAAATCCATAACCGATTTTAAGGAATCATTCGGAGGCGATCCTGTTACATATTTTGATTTTGAACAGATAAACGGCATAAAGGCAAAGATGATCAATTCTCTGTCAGAGATAAAGCACAGGATTAAGGGATAACACTGATGTGCGGTATAAACGGGATACTGGGTTACAATAATGATCCGACCAAACAGATAAAAAGAATGAACGATGCGATAGTCCACAGAGGTCCTGATGCTGAGGGTGTATGGATAAGCGAAGATAAAAGTGTTGCTTTAGGACATAGAAGACTTTCCATAATAGATTTATCACCAAACGGCTCACAGCCCATGGTTAGTGTTTCAGGAGATCTGACGATCGTATTTAATGGCGAGATATACAATTATCTGGACATTAAAAAGCAGCTGCAGGCTAAAGATAATAATATCATATTTCGAGGTCATTCTGATACAGAACTGCTGTTAAATGTGGTGGAATACTATGGCATTGAAAAGACATTAAGTCTAATAAAGGGCATGTTTGCTTTTGCTGTATATAACAGAAAGAACAAAGAAGTGATACTTGCAAGAGACAGAGCCGGTGAGAAACCGCTTTACTACGGGCGCGCTTCAGGATGTGTGGTCTTTGCTTCGGATATTGGTTCTATAGAAAAGATAGATGGTTTTGATAACAGAATAAACAGTCATATACTAAATTCTTACTTTAAAGGCGGTTATATCCCGGCACCGTTTACCATATATGAGGATATATACAAGCTTAGGCCGGGACATTTCCTTGTGCTAAAAACTCCTTATACAGAGTGGGAGGATAAATGCTACTGGGATATAAGAGATGTGGCATTACAAGGACAGAAAGAACCGTTTAATGGAAACTTTGAGGAAGCATCAGCCAAACTCGAAGAACTGATAAAGGATTCGATCAGGGGACAGATGATATCCGATGTACCTCTAGGAGCATTTCTTTCAGGCGGTATAGATTCTACTTTAACAGTTGCACTCATGCAGAGTATTAGCGATAAGCCTGTAAGGACTTTTACCATAGGTTTTGAAGATTCAAAGTATAACGAAGCGATATATGCAAAAGAGAGTGCAAAGCGTCTTGGTACTCAACATACTGAAATGTATGTAAGTAAGCAGGATATCTTAGATACGATTAAGAGTATTCCAAAAGCATTCAGCGAACCGTTTGCTGACAGCTCGCAGATACCAACAATGTTAGTTAGCTCCATGACAAGAAAGCATGTGACAGTATCACTAAGCGGAGATGCGGGCGATGAGTTCTTTTGCGGATACAACAGCTATAAAGATGTAAGACGCGGACTTAAGATACTTGAAAACAAATTGCCCTTTATAAAAGGCGATATGCGTAAAAGTCTAGGGAAAGCGGTCTATGATCTTGGCGGACGAAATAATGCAAAGCTTCATAAACTATCTACGGTTCTTAGTGTGGACAGTGCTGAAAACTGGTACAGAAATGTAAGGGATGATGATATACTGCTTGATCACCTTGCAATAGATAAGGATCAGTATAAAGATGCAATAGATGAATATCCTGACGGATATCTAAACGAGCCTGAGCACAACCTGATGTTAATGGATATGCTTCAATATCTGCCTGATGACATACTTGTAAAGGTTGACAGGTCTGGCATGTTTTATTCACTCGAGAGCAGGATACCGCTGCTTGACAGGGATGTTATGGAGTTTGCATGGACTCTGCCTCTTGAATATAAATATGACACAATTACAACAAAGCGGATATTAAAGGACATACTTTACAGATATGTTCCCAAGGATATGATGGACAGACCTAAAAAAGGATTTTCCGTTCCGCTTTCTAAGTGGCTTAGAGGAGATGAGCTTAATACCTGGGCACTCGATATACTTGCTACAGGGAAAAAGAATATAAAAGATTTTGTTGATATATCCACAGTTGATCTTATGTGGAAGAGATTTATTGATACTGGCAAAGGCGAGAGAAATATCTGGAACATACTGATGCTATGCCAGTGGTTTGAATATCGCAATGGATAAGATGCTTACCTTCAGACTGGATGATATAGCACCGGGACTGAAAAGAGACAATTTGATCAGATTTGAAAAAATCTTTGATACATATGGGATAAAGCCGATGATCGGCATAGTACCCATGAATGAGGATATGGGTCTGGTTGTTGATAAAAAATACGACAACTTCTGGGATGATATGCTAAGACTTAAAGACAAGGGCTGGAAGATAGCTCTTCACGGATACAGACATGTCTATGCCAATGAAAATAGCGGTCTTCTTCAAGCCAATCCTTTCAGTGAATTTGCCGGAATCACATATGAAGCACAAAAGGACATGATCCTTAAAGGAAAAGAAATCCTTGAAGAAAAAGGTCTTACACCGGAATATTTCATGGCTCCCGGTCATACCTTTGATGAGAATACTCTAAAGGCGCTTGTTGCAAACGGAATATTCAATATCACCGACGGATATGCTGACAGACCATATATACGAGACGGTGTTACGTTCTATCCCTGCAGATTGTCTGATCTTAAAGAACCTAGCGGGATAGATACTGTATGCATACATTTAAATAACTGGGATGATGCTGATTTTGATTCACTGAAAGCTTTTTTAGATGAAAATAAGGCCATATGCAAAAGCTTTGATGATTTAGCGTATATCGCTCCAAGTGTTTATGACGAATCTATCGCAAGGAAAGAAGAATCATTCATAAGATCAAAGAAAAGAAGACAGAAGGCAGCGGAGAGCGAGAGAATGCAGAGATATCTGCAAAAGAGCTACTCCAAGAACAAGTATGTAAAGCTTGTAAAGAGGGCATTATTATTACCGATGCTGTTAAAGAGATAGAGGAAATAAGTGGATAAGGATATTTTGGTCTCAGTCATATGTGTGACCTATAATCATGAAAAATACATAAAAGCGGCACTTGATTCCATTATATCTCAGAAGACAGACTTTGCTTTTGAGATACTTGTCGGTGAAGACTGTTCGACGGATTCTACAAGAGTGATCCTTGCGGAGTATGAAAAAAAATATCCGGATATGTTTAAGATGTACTATCGCGAGAAGAATCTTGGAGCGACACGCAATGAATACGAACTGCTGATGGATGCTAAGGGTGATTATATAGCGGCTCTTGAACTGGATGATATATGGACAGATGAGAACAAGCTTCAGAAGCAGTTTGACTTTTTAAAAGCGAACCCGGATTATATCGGAGTAGCACATGATTTTGACATAATAGATAAAGACGGCAACGTGATCGATAATGAAGATAACAAAGCGATCAAGTCTTTTTTAGGTAAAAGATTCACGATTGACGATTTTTTGATTGAAGGGTTTGTTTTTCAGACAGGAACACATTTTTACAGAAATATATTTAAAGACGGCAAAGATTACAGCATCATATATACTGCAGACAGGCTCATAAGAGACAAGACGATCCTTTCCATACTGCTTGACAGAGGTGACTTTTACATACTGCCCGATACAATGAGCGCATACAGGAGATTTTTTGATGCTGACGCAGAAAATGGTAGAAATGTAACCAGTGCGAACATGGAACAGGATCTGTTTGAGAAAGCGCATCATGTAAAAGCACTTAATGATTATTTCAAAGGCAGGATGGATTACTCACACCAGTGGTCAAATATCATATGGGACTATGGAAAGAGGGCAATCACTGGGGCCAAAGGCTACAGCATGAAACGATTTATTTTCATGTATAAAAACAGTGATAAAAAGACAAAGAAAATCATAAGAAACGAGTTTATTAATTCGCTTAAAAGAAAGCTGGGATAGATGAGCTTAAGCATGATAAAAAAACTCAACTCAATACTGGATAGAGGTCAGAAGCTTCGCATAGCGGGACTCATGGTAATGATACTTATCGGAGGCCTTCTTGAAACTGCAGGAGTTTCGCTCGTGCTCCCTCTCATATCAGCAATACTCGATGAAGAGAGCTTTGCAGCAAACAAGTACGTCATATGGATAATGGATCTGTTTAACATCGATAGTATAAAGCATATGATCTATATCCTTTTGATATCGCTTGCGCTCATGTTTGTTATAAAGAATGCGTATCTTGTGATGCTTACATATATGCAATCGAAATTTGTAAACAAGAACAGGAGCAGACATACTACAAATCTTTTATCTCAGTTTCTTCACAGACCCTATGAGTACTATCTGTATGCTGAGACATCTGTGATAGTAAGAACTATCTACGGAGATATGGATAATGTCTTTAATCTCCTGCTCCAGTGTATGAATCTGGCAGCAGAACTTGTCGTAAGCGTATGCCTTGGGATATTTTTACTCGTTATAGATTTTAAGATGATGATAGTCATAGTCGGGCTCTTAGGACTTGTTACTCTTATTATCATGAAGGTCATCAAGCCAAAGCTGAGACGTGTCGGGGATGAAGCGAGAGAAGCTCAAGCTGGACTATACAAGTGGATCTTGCAGCCTGTTACAGGAATAAAGGATGTAAAAGTCCTTAACAAGGAAGACTACTGTACAGACAGATATAGGGAAAGAGCGACCAAGTATGCCGATTATCAGGTAACAAACAATGTTCTTACAAACTTGCCAAGACTTCTTATAGAGACTATTGCTATCGTTGGAATACTTGCTTATGTAGGGATCTCGATAGCTGCAGGAACTGCCATGAGCGAGCTTTTGCCGCTCATATCCGCATTTGCGCTTGCTTCAATGAGACTGCTTCCTAGTGTCAACAGGGTCAACACATATATGGCAAATATAGCCTACTACGAGCCTGCGCTCAATTACATATACGAAAATGTAGATACAAAGGCTATGCGTGACCAGGAGCTTATTGATAAGCAAAGAAGAGCAAATCCCAACACCAAGGTCATAGAATTAAAAAAAGAGATAAGACTTTCTGATATAACATTTGCATATCCCAATACGGATAAGAAGATATTTGATGATGCCAACATGGTAATACCCGTAGGCAAATCCGTAGGTGTCATGGGTCCTTCCGGGTCAGGAAAGACGACGATAATAGATATACTCTTAGGACTATTAAAAGTTCAGAGCGGAACAGTTACCAGTGACGGAACAGACATTTTTGAAAACTATGAAGGATGGCTGTCACATGTCGGATATATACCTCAGACCATATATATGCTAGATGCTTCGATAAAGGAAAATATCGCATTCGGGGTTGAAGAAGACAAGATAGATGAAGACAGGGTATGGCAGGTGCTTGAACAGGCTCAGATGAAGGAGGTTGTAATGGAACAGCCTGAAGG
>JAEEUS010000027.1 GCA_016290615.1 Lachnospiraceae bacterium
CACAGAGCAGGAAGGACTCCCGCGGCTATGCGCTCAGAAGCGGTGAGTGTCAACGGGCAGACGGACGCTATTCGTATTCTTACACTGACAGAAACAGAAAGCGTCACACCGTCTACGGAAAAGATCTCGTGGAACTTCGAAAGAAGGAACAGCAGATCAGACGCGATCTGGAGGATGGACTGGATCCCCAGAGAGCAGAGCGTGTTACAGTCAACGAGGTATTTGATTCGTACATCAAACAGAAATACGACCTCAAGCCTACGACCAGGACGAATTACGTTTATACCTATGACCACTATGTCAGGGAGACCTTCGGAAAGCGGCGGTTGATACAGGTTCGTTATACGGATGTAAGGGAATACTACTATTCTCTCTTATTAGAGGAGAAGCTTTCCCCGGCAACAGTCGATAACGTTCATACCGTGCTTCATCCGGCATTCCAGATGGCAGTCCGTGACGGACTCATCCGTGTAAATCCGGCAGCCGGAGTTCTCGGAGAGATCAAGAAGAGTCATGTATGGGTTAAGACCAAGCGTAAGTCGCTCACGGTACCTGAGCAGAAAGCATTCATGAACTACCTTTATTCCAACCATCAGTATCAGGGATGGAAACCGGTCATAACAGTTTTGATCGGAAGCGGGATGAGAATCGGTGAGTGCCTTGGCCTCAGATGGGAGGACCTGGATTTCGAGAACAGGATCATCGATATCAATCACAGCCTTGTACACCGCAAGGTGGATGATTCGGGAACCAACTTCCACATCAACACTCCGAAGACGGAGGCAGGATGTCGCAGGATCCCGATGATCGGGGAAGTGTATGATGCATTCCTGGAGGAATATCAGATCCAGCAGATCACCGGCTTTTGCACACAGGAGATCGATGGTTATTCCGGGTTCGTATTTGCCAGTTCCGGTGGAACGATAACGATACCTTCCGAAGTGAATCATGCGATCCACAACATCACGGCAGACTATAATAAGGAAGAGACTGCCAATGCGAAGAGAGAAAAGAGAGAGCCTCTGCTCCTTCCGGACTTCTCCGCACACCACTTGAGACACACCTTCTGTACCAGGCTTTGCGAGAACGAAAGCAACATCAAGGTGATCCAGTCGGTCATGGGCCATAAGGATGTTCAGACTACTTTGGATATCTACGCTGACTGCACCGAGGACAAGAAGAAGGAAGTCATCAAGAACATGGAAGATAAGATTTTTGTATTGTAAAAGTGCCTGTGAAAACAGTGCATATTTTTCACACAAAATACCATACGTCTTAGTCCATAGAGCAACCGTCTTTTTAGGTTTGACGCACCCGGTACCACACGTTAAGGCATCACCACGGAACGGGATGTAAAGAGTCGGGAAACGCTGGATGGATTAAGGCGGAATATAGAGGAGCAGGGTGGAACGGAGTGTACAAAAACCCCAAATCCGTCCCGACTATGAAGAGCTTGAACTAAGAAAATATTGATTTTTAGGCCTCCCATTTGGGAGGTCTTTTTTGATTTTCTTTTTTTCTACAAAATCAATGAAGCAAGGAAATCTTTTTATTGGTTTTATATTGACATATGTCATAAAAGGAGTATATTTTATTTTGACATATGTCAGAAAGGATAAGCCATGCCTAAAAATACCAAATGCAGAAGAATATCAGGACTTCCGGGACAGTTTGGATTTGCACCGACTGAAAATGCCGGTGAGGATGCGATACAGCTGACGTTTGATGAGTTTGAGACGATAAGATTGCTGGATTCTGAAGGGAAGACCCAGGAACAATGTGCTGAAATGATGGGCGTTGCCAGAACTACAGTGACAGCAATGTATGACAGCGCTCGAAAGAAAATAGCCAAAGTACTTGTAGAGGGCAGAAATCTTGTCATTTCCGGCGGTAATGTGAGGTTTAACATATCTCAAAGCGAAAGCTTCAGAAGAATAAGAGAAAAAGGAGACAACGAAATGAGAGTAGCGGTAACTTATGAGAATGGTGAGATTTTTCAACACTTCGGACATACAGAGCAGTTTAAGGTGTATGACATCGAAGACGGAAAGATAGTGCATGAAGAAGTTGTAGATACAAACGGTCAGGGACATGGTGCGCTCGCAGGATTTCTGTTTGGAGGCAAAGTCGATACTCTGATCTGCGGAGGTATTGGCCAGGGCGCGCAGGTGGCTCTCAGTGAAGCGGGAATTAAACTTTACGGAGGCGTATCCGGCAGTGCGGACGAGGCAGTGAAAGCATTAATAGAAGGCAGACTCGATTATAATCCGGATGTTAGATGCGATCATCATGGTGAGGGACATAAATGCAGTGATCATCATGAGGAACATCATTGTGGAGGGCATTGTGGCAATTGAGTTATTCCTGACATTTTTTAAGATAGGTTTGTTTACTTTTGGTGGCGGTTACGCTATGATCTCGCTTATCCAGAATGCATGCGTAGAGAAGAAAAAGTGGATAACACACGATGAGATGATGGATATAACAGTGATAGCTGAATCAACACCGGGACCTATTGCCATTAACTGTGCAACATTTGTCGGCTATAAACAGGGGAAACTCGTCGGAGCTATAGCAGCCACGCTTGGAGTAACCCTGCCGTCGTTTGTGATCATTTATATAATATCGAGATATCTCGATGGTTTTCTTGAGATTGGATGGATAGCCGATGCATTTCACGGAATAAAACTTGCCGTTGGGATTCTTATCATCGATGCAGCTGTAAAGATGATAAAGAAGCTTGATAAAAAGTTTCTGTCAATAAGCGTGCTTATATGTGCTTTTGGCGTAATGATATTGATAAACGCTAATAACCTGAATATTTCATCCATGTTTCTTATGCTGTTATCGGCATTTGTGGGCATTCTTGTGTTGTTTGTAAAGATGATAACAAAGAAAGGAGGGAACTCTGAATGATCTATCTGGATCTGTTAATAGGGTTTTTGGAAGTCGGAATTTTCTCCTTTGGCGGAGCTTATGCGGCAATTCCGTTGATACGTGATGTAGTACTTGCTCACGGCTGGATGGATGATGATAAGATATCCGTGATTATAGCGATCAGCGAGAGTACACCCGGACCGATCATGGTAAATATGGCGACGTATGTCGGATCTGAAAAGGGCGGCATACCAGGAGCTGCTATAGCAACAGCAGCAGTAGTTTTTCCGGCATTTCTTATCATTCTTTTCATAATGATCCTTCTAAAAAAGGCAATGGAAAACAAATTTATGCAAGCGGCACTCAGTGGATTAAAGCCATGCATTTCGGGGATCATTCTTGCGACCGGAGTATATATGTTATGCAATAATTGTTTTGGAATGTCGCAGCGTTTGGCGGATATAAGAGCAATAGTGATAACCGGGCTGCTTTTTATCATTCTGTACGGTTCACGGATGATCAAAAAAGAGGTGACCCCGATCATTTTAATATGTATCTCAGCAGTAATGGGTATCGTTGGTTATGGCCTGATCGGATATTGAAAATAAAAGCTAGTGTTAATAAGTAACATACATACCTGTGAAAAATCACAATGGACAAAGCGAACTGGATAAGAAAAGATCCAGATGCCTAGTCCATTTTCTTTTTGAAAAGAATACCGGACAGGGTTAGCGACAGATCATGACTTTTAAAGGAGGCTGTAAAGTTAAATGCCATGGTCAAAGACGGTGATCATTTATATTAATCTGTAAAGATTTGTTACATAAAAAAGTATATTATAATATATGTATGTAAAAATATAATGGAGTATTATATTTAGAAATATACCAATAACAGGATTATTTGATCCAAGATCATAAAAACTCGGCAGTTTACCGGTAGAATCGTGAAATTAATCGGAGGCTATTCTTATGAGGAATCTTCTCAGAAAAAACCGCATATTATCACTCGTGCTGTTAGCGACGGTTTTTCTGTCGGCATGTTCTTTTGCTTCTTCCGATACCGGTTCTGATGAGAATACAGTTTCAATTGGATCAGACGATGAGAATGGCTCAGCTTCAGGATCAGAAAATCTGGTAAGCAGTGCAGTAGACTTTGATCATGAATTGGACAATTACGTCCCCAAAAAGAATCATTATAACTTCTATTTTACATATAAAACGGTCCATCCCTGGTGGGATGCGGTTGCTCTTGGCATGGAAGATGCACAGAGGCAGTATCTTGAAAAGGGTATAACAGTCACGTATGAGTACATGGCTCCGGAAGCAGCCTCCGCAGACGATCAGAAGAAGAGACTTTCTGAAGCTAAAGAGAGAGGTTTTGATGTTATCGGTGTAGATGTGGCTGATGCAGAGATAATCTCTCCCATCATTGATGAGATGGTGGATTCAGGATACAAGGTTATGACTTTTTCAAGTTCCGATGCACACGAGGGTAGTAAAAGGATAGCTTATGTCGGAAATACGCATAATTATCAAGATGGTGCGGATCTGACCGAGGCTTTATGTAAAAAGCTTGATTACAAGGGTAAGGTTGCTATCCTTGTTGGAAGCGTTGGCGCACCATGTCATGAAGACAGAGCCCGTGGTGCGAAGGATACTATAGCAAAGTATAACGATATGGAAATAGTCGCAACAGAATATGATATGGACTCTGTTGATCTTGCATATGAGCTTACAAAGAAGATTCTTGGAGATAATCCTGATCTTGACGGGATCATATGCTGTAACATGAGTAATCCTGTAGGTGCTGCCAGAGCGGTAACGGAAACAGGCAGCAATACGGTCATTGTCGGTATGGATCATGACCAGGAAGCTTTGCATTATCTGAAAGATGGGGTCATCTATTGTCTCGGAGTTCAGGATTGCTATTCAATCGGTTTTGATACAATCCAGACCGCAGTAAAGATCGCAGACGGCAACAAGCCTGGCGAATTGTTCAAAGAAAAGACAGATGAGACAACAACGGTAATTTATCAGGAAGATGCAGCTATAATGCTTGAGCTGCTGTATGGTGATGACTGATGAAAACACGGATAACTAAAAAGAACTTCATACTGACGGCTGTCGTAGGAGGTGTCATACTTATGGCCATGATCATCTCAAATGCGATCCTGTCTTCCAGACAGACCGTTTCAGCTACAAATGAAGCTGTTTCCGAGGTGAGCTCATTTTATCTTGAAGCAATGGCAGACCGTCGTGCAAAAACGATCACCAATCTGATAAACAGTAACTTTGACCATATGGAAAAAGCTGTGGCCTACATTAATAACGAGAAAATCGGATCGGAAGAAGAACTGCGTGCAACGCTGGGAAATATAAAAGCATTGTTATCACTTGACCGCTTTGCTCTTGTAGATAACGACAAGATCGTTCATACACAATATACCACCTATACAGGCGGCAGCCGTCATGATTTCCTTTCAGATGAAAAAATGGATGAAAAGAGTGTCAGCACGGTTTCAATATACGGCTCTGCAAAACAGCTTTGCCTGGCGGCTCCTACACCGGATCTTATGATAGCAGGCAAGAGGTATAAGGCAAGCTTTGTTCAGATAGATATCGGAGAGATAGTAAATCTGCTTGCTTTTGAAGATGAAGGCAGAACATATTTCGGACTGTACAGCAAAAACGGAGAAAACATTTCGGGTACCGAACTTGGTCCGTATGTTTCAAGACACAATCTTTTTACGGCGATAAAAGATGTCATCGATGAAGAGACCTTGAATGAAAACCGTGACAATTTTTCAAATGAAGTGGAAGGAAGCATAACCTATACAGCCAACGGCACAGAAGAGACTTTAGTCTATGTACCGATAGAGGAAACGGACTGGATGATGGTGGTTCTTATCCGCGAGAGTGTTATACAGGACAGAATACGCAGTATCAGTGAGAGAAGTCTCTTAACAAGCAAAAGGCAGATAGCTTTCACAATGATCTTTTCTGCCATGTTCTTCCTTGTTCTGTTATTCATGCTGAAAGCTCTGTCAAAAAAGGATCTTGAAGCAGAGAAGGAAAACACCGACAACTTCAGAAACATGGCCAATACCGATTCGTTGACGGGTGTTCGAAATAAACATGCATATTCGGAAGCGGAAGCACATCTTAACCAGAAGATCAGACAGAATGAGATAGATAAGTTAGCTGTGGTGGTATGCGATATAAACGGACTTAAGATTGTAAACGACACTTTGGGACATGCTGCCGGAGATAAACTTATCAAGGATGCATGTTCGCTGATCTGTGAGTATTTTAATCACGGAGCAGTTTACAGGATAGGCGGAGATGAATTTGTAGTCATTCTTCAGGAGAAAGGCTATGATACGATGAAAGAAGTGATAACCGAGATAAATCGTGTCATAGAGGAGAATATCAAAAAGAAAGAGGTAGTTATTTCAATCGGTTATTCTGAGCTTACGAATGATGACCAGCTCGTTCATGACGTATTTGAGAGAGCGGATCAGATGATGTATAAACGTAAACAGGAACTTAAACAGATGGGTGCACCGACAAGACCGCAATAGTAACATGAGAAAGATTTTAATTATTGGTGTCAATATAATAATCATAGCTTCAATACTGATCTTCGTTGTTCTCTACTCAAGATTTGCGAGCCAGGATTCCTATAAGAGGCAGATAGAGTACTTTGAAAACACGACGGTCACCATGGAGCAGGTAACGGAGAACTACCTGGAAGGCGAGCAGAGGATCTGTGATGTATGGGCGCATTATATATGCAACAAGACCATGACCATGGAAGAAGCGATCGAGTATATCCGTGTTTCACATGTGCTTCCGAACGCTTCTGCGCATTTGATATCCTCTGAAACACTAAAAGGTCTTTCTACGCGTCCGAGACAGAACACAGTCGATGACTATGATGTTTCCTATGAAAGGGTGGATATTTTAAAAAGTATTGACTGGATTGATGAGATCGGGGAGTCGATCAACATTACCCGTGCTTATACCAACCCGATGAACGGCGAGCAGTCACTGGCTTTCTGCAACATGGTTACTCTGTATGATCCGGAAAGCGAGACTCTTAAGCCTGCAGTGCTGCTGAGGGTGCTTCCAATCTCTGAGCTTGAGCAGAAATGGATTTACCCGCAGACAGAATTTGAGAACGCCGAGCTGTCTATGATCGACACCGACGGTGATTATATCCTCAAGGGATACAGCTTTAAAAACTCCGACTTTTTTGAGTTCTATAAATCATATAATCAGACGGACCCCGAATCAGCGACTAGGTTGTTCGAAAGAGTTACTTCATCAACGGGATCTGTTTCAATGCTTAATTCACATGGAGAAGAATGCATACTTGCCTTTACACCTGTTGATGCCACCGCCGGATGGACACTTTTAGGCCTCATACCGGCAAAGGATCTTAAAGTGGAAAAGGAAAACTGGCTGCTATTTGGAGTCGTTTCTGTCGGTTTGATGATCCTGTTTATCTGTGATCTGTTTCACATGCTTTTCCTGAACAAGCACCTTCAGACCGCGGCAAGAGAAGCTGAATTTGCAAATAAGGCAAAGACAGACTTCCTCTCTACCATGTCCCATGACATAAGAACACCTATGAATGCCATTATGGGACTTACGACGATCGCTGAGAAAAACCTTACAGATGCGGAATCGACAAAAGAAAGTCTTCGAAAGATCAGTCTTGCCAGCAACCATCTGCTGACACTGATCAATGACATACTTGATATATCCAAGGTTGAGAGCGGAAAACTGAAACTGAATCCATTGACATTCTCAATTGTTGAAACGGTAGAAAACCTTGTAAATATTTCACAGCCGATGATCAAGGAAAAGAATCTTGAATTCAATTTCCGTATCAACAGGATGGAAAAGGAATACCTTTATACAGACCAGCTTCGTCTGAACCAGATTTATATAAATATTCTCTCAAATGCAGTTAAATACACTGAACCCGGAGGAAGGATCAGTGTAGATATGAAAGAGGAGAACAGTCCGACTTCCGGATGTGTAAGACTGGTTTATGTTGTGGCAGATACCGGTATCGGCATGAGTAAGGAATACATGGAGACCATGTATCAGCCATTCTCACGTCAGGTAGACAGCAGAGTTAACAGCATTCAGGGAACAGGCCTTGGCCTGGCAATCACAAAGCAGATGGTTGAACTGATGAACGGAACGATCGAATGCGAGAGTGAGCTGGGCAAGGGGACAACTTTTACCGTTACACTGGATATTCCTGCGGCCGACAAGCAGAGGGAAGATATGCAGCTTGACTCGATCAGTGTTCTGATCGTGGATGACGATGAGGTCATGCTTCAAACGGCTGTTGACACTCTTGATTCTCTCGGTGCTGTGGCAGAATGTGCACAGAGCGGAACAGAAGCTATCGGCATGATCGAACACAGACATCTTTCCGGACAGGATTACGATGTTGTAATTATCGATTGGAAAATGCCTGATATTGACGGAGTTGAAACAATCAAGAGGATACGTGCACAGATAGATACAAATATTCCGATCCTGCTCATTTCTGCATATGACTGGTCAGATATTGAAGATAAAGCAAAAGAAGCAGGTGCAAACGGCTTTGTCAGCAAACCGCTTTTCAGATCAACGCTTTATGATAAGATCAATGCTCTTATAGGAAAAGAGTCTAAGTCTTTGGAGCCGGAGGATGATCACTCCGACCTGCAGGGCATGCACATACTTGTAGCAGAGGACAATGATATCAACTGGGAGATCATTTCAGCCATGCTTGCGATGTTCGGGATCAATACAGATCGTGCAGAAAACGGAAAGGTATGTCTGGATATGCTACGTGATGCCGAAAAAGACAGTTATGAGTTAGTCTTCATGGATATACAGATGCCAATAATGAACGGTCTTGATGCGACCAGAGAGATCCGTAAGCTTAAGGAACACTGGGCAGCTTCGATTCCGATCGTTGCCATGACGGCGGATGCATTTTCTGAAAATGTTACGGAATGTCTGAATGCGGGAATGAACGGGCATATCGCTAAGCCTGTAGATATAAAATTAGTCATAAAGGAAATTCGAAGGATCAGAGAAGGAAGGAAACTATAATGAAAAAGACAATGTGTATGATTTTGACTGTGCTGATGGTATTCGGACTGGTAGCCTGCGGCACAGTAAAGCCCGAAGCGGTTGCAGAGGAAGGCTTTAAGCCTGCTTTGGATACTTCGCTCAGCTGCCATATCAAAGTAGCCGGAGGATATGACAACTTTGAGGCGCTAGAGGCTGAATTCGACCGTTTTAACGAATATTATCCCAATGTGGAATTGATGTTCACTAAGGTCGATGATTATAACAACATGATCGGTACGGTCCTTAACGGGAATGATGCCCCTGATATCTACGTCAATTATTCATGGATGTATGGCAGAGAGCAGTATCAGTCTTCTATAGATCATGCCGAGGATCTGTCTGATCCTGCACTTGGACTTGATCTAAACTGCATACGAAGCAATATCATTCTTAATACGAACGATGGAAAGCTTCCTATGGTCCCGGTTTTCTCAAACACATACGGCATGCTCGTTAACAAGAGTCTTTTTGAAAAAGAAGGGATAAAAGTGCCTACGACTTATCAGGAGCTTGTTTCAGTCTGTGATGAGTTTCGCAAAAAGGGCTATAAAAACCCGATGATGGGCTTCTCCCAAAAGGAGACAACATCACTCTTCATTTTGTCTGTTTATCCTTTCTTCTGCGGTACTGTGGCGAATGATGCAGAGGCTGTCAAAAAACTCAATGACCTTGATCCCTCAGCAGGAGAGTATATGAGGCCGTCTTTAGAGAAGATCGTGCAGTTTTTGGACGATCGCTGTGTGGACATTGATGCATGTGATGAGATAGAAAACAACTATGATGCCGTGATACTTCGCTTTTTTGAAGGTGACGTTCCTATGATGGTATGTACCGGAGATACCGTTTCAGGAACAAAGAAGAGGGAAAGTCGTTCCGATGCTTTTATAGCCAATCCTTTCACTTATGCCTTTGTACCTGTTCCGATGTCGGATGATGGAGCAAATTTCCTTGATATGCCTAATCTGCAGTTTTCTGTCAACAAGGACAGTAGTAATCTTGACATGGCCAATGAGTTTATGCGGTTCTTGATCACATCAGAAGAACTTAACGAGATGGCGCAGAATAAAGGTCTTATGTCTCCGACCAAGGACCTGTCTTTTAACAGCATGTATGCTGCGTTCGGAGATGTTCCGAAAGAGAGGATCATGTCACCGGAAGAATTCGGTTTGACGGACGATGCAGTTATACAGTTAAGGATGGCGGTTTATTCAGTTGGAACCGGTGCCATGACCATAGATGAGGCTGTCGCAGGTTATGGTACTTTTGAACAATGACAGAATAATAAAAGGTACTCAAGAATAACCTTAATGGTTGAAAATTGAGCTGACGGAGGATTATCAAATGATAAAAGTATACTGCTACTCAAGATGCACAACCTGTAAAAAAGCCATAAAATGGCTGGATGATAATGGTGTCAAATATCAGCTGATCGACATCAAGGAAGATCATCCTGATGAAAAGACACTAAGACAGTTTCATAAGAAGAGCGGACTTTCGCTAAGGAAGTTCTTTAATACAAGCGGACAGCTTTATCGTGAAATGGAGCTTTCAAAGAAGCTTTCCGATATGAGCGAGGATGAAATGTTTAAGCTGCTTGCATCAGACGGTATGCTGGTTAAACGACCACTGTTAGTCACAGATAAACAGGTTCTTACAGGATTTAAGGAAGATGAATGGAGAGGAGCGTTATAGCTTCTCTCCATTTTGATTTAATGTTTAAAGTTTTAGCATAAGTCGCTCGTATGTTATAATATTTCTGGTATTTAAATATTTAGGAGCAGACTGATGAAGAGATTACTTTTAGCTTTAATAATGTCATTGACGATCTGCATGACATTCAGTGCATGCGCTCAAAAAGAAAACGATACTGAAGAGACTGTTGAAGAGGAATCAAAGACAGAAAGCAAAAAGGAAAAGAAAAAGGATAAGGATAAGAAAAAGAAGGAGACTGCAGAAGAAGTCACACCTGAGGTTACAGATAAAGATACTGAAAAAGATTCAGAACCTGACGTGGATTACGAAGCAGTTTATGCTCCTGTTATTGACAGGATAAGAACTACCATAGAGAACGGATTTGATCCAGATAAAGAATATGCCAATATTCCCACGGGCATCATAGAACAGCTGATGTATGCTGATAAGAATGAGATGCTGGCATCATTTGGCTATGAGATCATCGATGTCAATGAAGACGGCATACCGGAGCTTCTGATCGGAAGAAACGATGACTATTCCGAATACGGCGAAGAGGACAGATGCTACATTGTTGCAGGATACTCATATGATGGAGCAGAAACTTATCAGTTTCTCGAAGGCTGGGTGAGAAGCGCATACTGGTGGCTGGGAGACGGCAATTTCTTCTATTTCGGTTCTGGCGGAGCTGCAACGAGTATTTTCGGAGAATGTTATCTTGATAAGGATTCAAAGAACTTTATCTGGAAGGATTACTATTTCTCAGATGATAAGAGTGATGGAACGATCGCATACTATCACAATACGAGCGGAGAATTTGATGCATCGGCTTCAGATGAGATAGACAAGACAGGTGAGGAATTCTGGGAGTTGGCAAACAGCTATGAGTTTAAGCTTCTTGATCTGACGCCTTTTGGCGGATCGCAGGTTTCGGTCGTATGGGCAGATGATGTGGTTGATGAATCCACGGAGTATATCTCATACGAGCCGGAAAATACCGCTGAGTATACGACACATGTACTGTTCTCTGTTAAGGAGGATGTAAAGAACTTTAAGATAGTCGAACTCTTTACTAAGAATATTGATGATGACGGACATATCGAATTTCTGTATGAGGAAAGATTTAAGCTGGACATGCTTACAAAGGATAAGCCTGTTTGTGCCGGAATAAATTTTTACGGATCGATACCGAATAACGGTTTCATGTATACTGATAAAGATGGAAATGACCATCTGTTTGTAATTGACCAAAGCGGCAAGGACGGTTCACTTTATATATGGGAATACAAATGATCATAAGGAGGTAAAAAATGCCATTTATTGATTCAAAGGTCAGTGTAAAGATCACAGACGAACAGGAAAAGGAATTAAAGACAAGACTCGGACAGGCCATATCACTCATACCCGGAAAGAGCGAAAACTGGCTCATGACCGGTTTTGAGGATGAGTATCATCTTTATTTCAGAGGCGATAACAGTGAGCCCGTTGCTTACATCGAGGTAAGACTGTTTGGCGGCCCTAATAAGGATGCATTCAACAAGATGACAGCTGAGATAACAAAGATATACGGGGATGTTTTAGGGATCGCACCAGATCATATGTATATCAAGTACTCCGCAACACCTGACTGGGGATGGAACGGGAGCAATTTCTGATGCCGCTTAAAGCATATGATTCCATTGAAGAAGCCATAAAGGGATGCTTTGGAAAAGATACGGGTATTGAAAGCAGAAGAAACGTTATCGGAGGCGATATCAATACCACGCAGATCCTTTCGCTATCAAACAAAGATGAAGTCTTTGTAAAGATCAATACGATCAAAAACAAAGGCTTCTTTGATGCGGAAGAGGAAGGATTAACTGCCATAGCAAGTACTCATACTATCGGGACACCAAAACTGTACTGTAAGGGTACGGATAAGGATAAGGGCATATCTTTTCTTATGATGGAGCCTGTAAAAGGTTTTCAGAATAAGGATACCTGGCTTAATATGGGTCATGAATTTGCCGAAATGCATTTGGCTGATACATCCGGCTTTGCAGGAAAGTACGGATTTATTCATGATAACTATATCGGAGCTTCAAAACAGATAAATACTCCAAAGGATAGCTGGATAGAATTTTTCAGACAGTGCAGGCTTGAACCTCAGGTCAGGATTGCAGGGGATGCATTTGACAAGGAAATATTAAGGGATATGCTAAAGCTGATGGACAGACTGGACGATATCCTAATCGAGCCGGATAGACCCTCACTGCTTCACGGTGATATGTGGGGCGGCAATCACATGATAGGATCAGACGGGAAAGCCATACTGATAGATCCTGCCGTATATGTCGGTCATGCGGAAGCTGATATGGCATTTACTGAACTTTTCGGTTCGATGCCTTACGACTTTTACAAAGGCTACTATGAAAAGATTGAAAAGCAGCCGGGATATGAAGACAGAAAAGATCTGTATAATCTGTATCATCTTTTAAACCACTACAACCTGTTTGGAGGAAGCTATCTGTCATCGGTAAAAAGGACAGTGAGATATTATATCTAGAAAGAGAGGAAAACATTATGAAGAAGTATGTTTCGCTTGATAAGCGAAGTAAGAAGGCAAAGAAGGAATATTATTCCGGTATGCGAAGCTCATGGGGAGATATAAATCCCGTGACAAGAAGCGTACCAAGCGCCAAGGCTTACGATCGAAAAAAGGAAAAACAGAAGATGAGAAAGCTCAGCAACGAAACCGGTCACGGTTATGATGCTGAGCTTTTGTTTTGCCTATCATGACAAAGACGCATCCTTCTATTATAATGGGAAACAGAGGGGGTAAATATATGGATATAGAACAGCTTAAAACAGAACTGAAAAAGATGGGGTTAAACGAACGGTCGGTTCATATAGGGGAAAGTCCGTACTGTGAAGAATGCTTCAATCTCATAAAACTTGAAACCGGGAAATGGGAGATATTCTACGGAGAGCACGGACATAAGACAAACCCGCGTGTTTATGATACCGAAGAAGAGGCTGCCCAAGGCCTTTTGGAGATGATAAAAGGTGATGAGCCTGCGATATTTAAAAAGCCTAGAATCTTTGATCATGCTAGGAGACCTGATATAAAGTCTCCTGTACAGTATAAGGCGACTCTCGCTGTAATGATCATCTTTTCATTACTGGGATTGGCGTTATCAATATTTGCATTTGTTAAGAATTACTGTTATCTGAATGCACAGACCTGTCTCTTTATTGTGATCACAGTATTTTTGTGTGTGATGACATACTGTTATACAGATAAGGAGAGGTTTGGAAGATTCAGGTATTGGATGACACCGATATTCTTTACTCTGCTGAGTCTGTTTTTTGTCTTTATCTGTGTAGTTGCTTTCATATATTACATAAACTGTATAAAAGACGGTGGAAGGTTACTGGAAAACATTGCCTGTCTTGTTCTTGTAGAGGCAAGCTTTGGAATGTTCATAGGTATCTTTTATCATTTTTATATACAACCTTATATCAGGAAAGATGATACCGAAGAAGAATAAGGAGAAGGTATGGAGATTTCCAATATATCAGTAAATACACAAAACAGTATAAGGATAGAGTCAAAAAAGATCATATATGCCGATCCGCTCGATATCGGACATGAATCCCATGATGCCGATTATATCTTTATAACTCATGATCATTATGATCATCTGTCTGTGCCGGATATACTCAAGATAATGAATGATAATACGGTATTGGTTGTTCCCGCACCTATTGAAGCGCGTATAAGTAAAAGTACGCCGGTTAAAAATCTCATATGCGTTGAACCCGGAAAAAGATATGAAACTGAGGATATCTTGTTTGAGACTGTTGCGGCTTATAACAGGATAAAACCGTTTCATCCCAAAAGATCGGGATGGGTCGGTTATATCATAAACACAGACGACACAAGGATATATATCGCAGGAGATACGGATGCGACAAAGGAAGCCGAAAATGTGAGATGCGATATTGCTATGGTACCGATCGGCGGTACGTATACGATGAATCATAAAGAGGCAGCAGCACTCATAAATAAGATCAAACCCATATATGCAATACCGACTCACTACGGAAGTCTTGTGGGTGATAAGGAAGACGGAGAAAGATTTAGGCAGCTTGTAGATAAAAATATCAATGTAGTGATAAAGCTGTAAAGGAAGGAATCAAGAGATGAGAAAAAAGCTATCTGTATATTTTATAATGATCCTTTGTATCTTTTGCCTTTTTGCATGTTCAAAAGATGAAGATGAAACAAGTTCAGAGGATGAACAGGTTGAAGTCATAAAAGAAGATGAAGAAGAGGAAGATGTAAAGGAAGAACCTGCCAAGCCTGTAGTTAAGGAAACAAAGAAAGAAGCAAAGCCTACCGAGGAAGCTAAACCCAGCAAAGAAGTCGAGGCTGATGAGCCGAGTTTGAAAGCTGATCTGATCAAGGAGGCTTCCGTAAAAGAAGATCAGATTGTCATGTTTGACCAGAGAGACTTTGACGGTGACGGCACAGAAGAAGCCTTTGCAATAATAGGAGAGATAGTTGAAGACTACGGCGAGAAGAAAGTAGCTTCAGGCAAGGTCTGGTTTGTTGGAAAAGACGGATGCAAAATGATCAAGGAAACACTCGGAATGGGATTCTTTGATAAGGACCGCATAATGAATATCGGCAATACCGACTATATTCTCTTTGACGAAGTATATGTAACGGCGCTTTTGACAGATGCATGGTACGTATCTGACGGCAAGGCTGTTGAGGCAGTCTTTTCCGCTAAGGGAGAGATAGTGATCGATAAAAACGACAAAGACAGATTTGCCATAGTGGATGACGGATATGATGCGGAGTATTATCCTGCTGATGATATGTGGATGGGACATACATGGAAGAAATATTACTTCTTTTATAACAGCGAGGACGGAAAGATATATGAGTACGGAGGTACCGATATCACAGATGAGACGGCTGCGTACTGGTGCGGTATAGATATCGTTGATAAGTATCTTCCAAAGGGTGATCAGCCGAACAGTCTTTTTTGCAGGGGCAACTGCCTTGTAGTCTTAAACTATGAGCATAAGGAAGGCGATGCGATAGAGTATTATCATTACATTTATGATTTTTCAAAAGAGAGTCTGGTTGATGACATGGGAGAGATAACAGGCGAGGATCCGCTACAGGGAATATGCCTGGGAGCACTGTGTCCTGATATCGCCAGCTACCCTGAAGTTCCCGGTCCAAACATGTGATTAAAGGAGAATGATAATGGCAAAGAGCTTAGTGGCATATTTTTCGGCAAGCGGTGTAACAAAGAAGCTTGCAATAAATCTTGCAGAATCTATCGGTGCTGATCTTTTTGAGATAGTGCCGAAACAGCCGTATACAAGATCTGATCTTAACTGGATAAATCCAAAGAGCAGAAGCTCACTTGAGATGAAGGACAGATCGTGCAGACCCCAAATCGCAGTTAATGTAGAAGATATGGATAAATATGATGTCATATTTATCGGATTTCCGATATGGTGGTATCGTGAACCTTCGATAATAGATACATTTGCCCAGTCTTATGACTTTTCGGGAAAGAGGATAGTTCCTTTTGCCACATCAGGGACAAGCGGCATCGGAGATTCGGGAAAGAATATCGCAGACATCGCAAAAGGCGCTGCGGTTGAAGAAGGCCAAAGATTCAAGGCAAGAGCATCAATGGATGAATTAGAGGAATGGGCAAGGAAGTATCTATGAATTTTGAAGCGTTTGTTAGGGATATCACAGATAATAAATGGAATGTCTTTGGGACGGAAGTTTATAAGGATAATGAACTCATCCATACATGGGGAGACACTAGTGGACTTCATGAGATTTTCTCTGCAACAAAATCTGTTCTTTCAGTTGCGGTTGGGATAGCATATGATGAAGGACTGATAGATCTAAACAGGTCTGTAGTGGATTATCTGCCGGGGCAAATAATGCAAACGATATCTGATGAACAGAAGGATCTGTTTAGAAGAGTTACCTTGGAAAGACTGCTTACGATGTCGGTTGCGGGTTTTGAGTTTCGGGCAGAAGGGGACAACTGGCTTGAGTTTTCATTAAACAGCAGGATAGAGCCTGATAAAAAAGAGTTTAACTACAGCAATATAAGCGCGTATCTTGCAGGGGTGTGCCTTACTCATGCGACAGGATGTGATCTGGGAGAGTTTATTGAAAAACGTCTGTTCAAACCTCTCGGAATAGAAAAATATGAATATAGCAGATCACCTGAAGGATACTTTTATGGCGCGTCAGCCATGAAGCTTTCGGTCCATGATCTTAGCAAGTTCGGAATTCTTTTGTATAACGGCGGAATATTTGAAGGCAAAAGGATAGTTTCAAAAGAGTATGTTGATATAGCCACATCAATAAGACAGATGAACCGCGAAGGCGGATACGGGTATTATATATGGAAATACAGAGACGGATTCAGCATAAACGGAAAATGTAAGCAAAAATGCTATATACTTCCAAATGATGGGCTGGTAATTACGTATTTGTCTTATATAGAAGATGAATCACATGATCTGTTAAGGAGCATGGAAAAGAATATTTTGGGGATAGGAGCGTAAGAATAAAGATATGGAAACCTGGTACTATGAAGTAGTAAGTATAGACGGAGATTACGCAAATTTAAAAAGGACAGATATTGAATCAGATGATCTTAAGCTCGTTGCAAGAGCGCTGCTTCCTGCAGAGATCATGGAAGGCAGCAGATTAAAGTACGAGTTCATGCAGTATTTCATGGAGCAGTGATATGGATTTTTCGGATGATTTCAAGATAGGTTCTATAAGAGAACTTATTGATCTCATAGATGAGGTGGGATTTGTTCCGTTCTTTGTAAATGAGATAGAAGGCTTTTCGCTAGAAGAGCACATAGCAAGCGGATGCTGGTATAACGACGGTGACAACGGATTCTGGGATGCATGGGAATGGAAAGGTCCGGTCATTAGAGAAATGAAATGCGCTTACGGCAAGTTTCTGCGTAACAAGGCAATGTATATAAGCCCTAAATGGTTTCCTGATTTTGCTAACTTCAGAAGAGACGGATATGACTTTGATGCCAGATTCGATGACGGACTTGCTTCGTTTTATGATAAGGAACTGTTTGATCTTTTGGACGAACACGCTCCCGTTATGTCAAAGCAGTTAAAGCAGATAGGTCATTATGGCAAGGGTGGCAAAAAGGGCTTTGATACGATGATAACCAGACTGCAGAAGCAGTGCTATATCATAAGCAGCGATTTCAGATACTCGATAGATAAATTCGGAAATACTTACGGATGGGGTGTGGCCGAGTATTCGACACCCGAGAAATTCATGGGAAAGAAATTTACGGATAATGTCTATAAGCATACACCCGAGCAATCGTATGAAAGGATAGTAAAGCACTTTAAGAAGATACTTCCTGATGCTGATGATTCTCAGATAGAAAAAATACTAAGATAGATATTACTGTTAAGATATTAAGATAACGAACCGATATAAGGAATAAGATAACTATTCTTGTCTAAGGTGAAAAGGATTTCAGGCTGACTACACGGAGGTAGTAAGATGACAGGTATCAACGGAATTTCGGATCCGTTCCTTCAAAAATACAATTCAGATCTGGCTGCAAATATGTCTGAACAGAAGGCTAAACAGTCTCAGCATATGCGCGAGCTTTTAAGAAATCTAAAGCAAACCCCTGTACAAAATGAAAATCCTTATTCAGCCATGTCAAAAGACAAGGCAGGCGGATTTCTGGATCTTACAGAGACCAGAGAAAGTGAAAAAGAGGATAAGGATGACATTCCCTATAACTATAATTTCAAGGAAGTAGAAGGAAGGATACAGCGTGCGAAGACATCAGCGAGTGCCGGACAGGCTGTGGCCTCAGCCAGAAGAAAGGTGCTTGAAGTAAGACGCAAGATGGCATCAAGCAAGGGAAATGCCGAAGAGCTGCAGTTAGCACTTACTCATGCTAGACGCATGGAGATGGTGGCTAAGAAAAAGAAGCATCATCTTGAACTTGAAGAGATCGCTCAGACCGTTCGCGAAAGGGATGAAAAGCTCGAAAAACAGGAACAGGCTGTTGTTGATATGAAAAACTCCGTGGTATCCGCTTCTGAAGAGCAGATCATCAAAAAACAGGATGAGATATTTGATGAGCGTCAGGAGATGATCACTGAAGCCGCTGAGCAGATGAATGAGGAAATGCTTAAGGATCTGAATGAAAAGATCGCCGAATTCGGAGAGGATGAATTAAGAGAACTTGAAGAAGCCATGGAGATGTTGGAAAACATGGAAATGATAGATCCCCATATGACAAAGGAGGATCTTGAAGAGCTTAAGAGAAAGCACAGAGCATCGGAACAGAAAGCCATGATGAAGGCTGATATGGATTATCTCAAGGGCATGATCAAACTGCAGAGTGCGGGACATATATCTTCGATTTCATCCCCGTC
Source organism: Lachnospiraceae bacterium (assembly GCA_016290615.1). Classification (GTDB taxonomy): domain Bacteria; phylum Bacillota; class Clostridia; order Lachnospirales; family Lachnospiraceae; genus Colinaster. The sequence continues at coordinate 19,192 of JAEEUS010000027.1, forward strand.
AATCTCAGTAGCGTCACTATCGATGCCTTCGACGTCAATGTCTTCAGTTTCCGCTCCTGTCAGCGTTTCTATTGACGTTCAGGTATAAAAGGTATTTACAAGCAGATACGCTTATGATATTATTCGTATGATCAAAAAAGAAAGGCACATGCAGTAATTACTCATGTGGGGTGAAAAAATGATATCAAGATAATGTGATTTGGTAAATGCAAACTAGTTTATTAGGCCTTAAAGGGTCTGTTTGTGTATGCCGGATTGGATTATCGTGTTCATTTTGAAGCCATTACTATATGTGCATTTCGGCATATTTTTACTTCTAATGTTCATGTGATCTGCTTCGGTATGAAGCAGATTTTTTATTGGCCGGACATGAGGAGGTGACCTATATGGCACAGTTAAGAGTTACTGATCTTACATTTTCATACGAAGGAACATCGGATACCGTTTTGGAAAATGTTACATTTAATATAGACACGGACTGGAAACTTGGACTGATAGGAAGAAACGGCAAGGGAAAGACTACGCTTCTAAATCTCTTATTGGGTAAATATGAGTATGAGGGAAGCGTTATCACCAATACGTGTTTTGATTATTTTCCGTACAGAGTGAGCGATGATGATCTTTTAAAGACAGCAGATGAGCTTATATATTCATGGAAGCCGCATATAGAAAGCTGGCAGGTACTGATACAGCTAAACCAGATAAATATGGACCCGGAATGCCTGTACAGGCCGTTTGGCACATTGAGTCACGGCGAGAGAACAAGAGTGATGCTTGCGGTACTGTTTGCCGGTGAGAATGAATTCTTGCTTGTCGATGAACCGACCAACCATCTGGATACAAAGGCCAGAGAGACAGTTAAAAAGTATCTGGCTTCAAAGAAAGGGTTTATTCTGGTATCACACGACAGGGATCTTTTAGATGCTGTTATAGATCACGTACTGGTGCTTAACAGAAAGACTGTTGAAGTACAGGCCGGCAATTTCTCAAGCTGGTGGGAGAATAAGGAAAAGAGTGATGCGTTTGCAAAAGCGGAAAACGAGAAGCATTTAAAGGAGATAGGAAAGCTCAGATCTTCTGCAGACAGAAGCGACAGATGGGCAATAAAAAACGAGAACACGAAGATAGGATTTGATCCGATCAAGGAACCAGAAAGGAATATCTCAACAAGATCGTATATCGGTGCGAAGACCAAGAAGATGCAGGCCAGAGTCAAGTCTTTTGAAAAAAGGATCGACAGGGAGATCGAAGAAAAAGAAGGGCTCTTGCAGGACATTGAACAGGTAGTTGAACTTAAGCTGAATCCTCTTAAGTTTCATAAGGAGATACTGGTCAACGCATATGATATGTCACTTGCATATGAAGCAAGTGAACCACTTTTTAAGGATCTGAGATTTCAGGTAAAGCGCGGTGACCGTGTCGTACTTTCTGGAGAAAACGGAAGCGGAAAATCAAGTATCATAAAAGCAATTCTGAATAAGACAGACTATGATGCAAAAGATAATGAACATGCGGGACTCTGCATTTCGGGAACACTTGATGTTGCATCTGGCCTTTTGATATCATACATCAATCAGAATACATCGTTTCTTAAAGGAACACTTAAGGACTATTGCCTAAAGAACGGATATGATGAGAGCATTCTGTTTGCCATACTTCGTCAGCTGGATCTTTCACGTGAGCAGTTTTCAAAGAACATGGAGGATTTTTCAGAAGGACAGAAGAAAAAGGTACTGGTGGCTTCAAGCCTGATAACACCCGCACATCTGTATATATGGGATGAACCGCTAAACTATATAGATGTTTTTTCAAGGATGCAGATTGAAAAACTGATCCAGGAATATGAGCCGACTATGCTGCTTGTAGAGCACGATGTCAGGTTTGGCGAGAAAATCGCAACACAAACGGTAAAGCTCTGATATAATGATCGTATAGAGGATTTTTAATATGATCTTGGGACGTGCAACAGAATTTTATAGTGCGCTGTTTTTGATGTCACTCGTGCTTACCCTAATATATGCGTATGGCTGGAATAAGCATTATGATATCAATCTGACACTTACCTTTGTACTGATGCCGGTGACGATATACGGGTATGTCATCATGAACAGTGCAGAGACACTTCATGCTGCCCTTAACGGAAAGAAACTTACATACATAGGCGGATGCTATCTCATACTTTTCATCATGCTTACCGTGTTCAGACTGTGCAACGTAAAGATAAGCAAGGCGGTCACGACCATACTGCTGACTCTTTCCACTCTCGTATATCTTTCCGTAATGACTGAAGGATATCTTCCGATCTTTTACAAGAGCGTTTCTCTTGAAGAACGCGGAGGAGAGCTTTATCTTGCATGGGAAAACGCATTCATGCACAGCGTTTTTTATGTCATGATGTTCTCATATTTCTTTGCGAGCTTTGCAGTGATCATATACAGCTACAAAAACAGCAATGAAACATCAAACAAGACGATCATTCTTCTGTTTTTGACAGAATTTTTCCCGCTCTTTGCATTTATCGGAGGAAGAGCGATAACAAGAAATATCGAGTTTGCACCTCTGGCATATCTGCTGTGCCAGATACTGTATCTGATCATTGTTCACAGGATATATCTTTATGACATCACCGATTCGGGGATAGATTCGATAGTAAATACTCATGCAACGGGATTTCTGTCATTTGATCTTAAGTACAACTATCTGGGAAGTGATGATCTTGCCAAGGAGATAATCCCGGAACTTAATGAAATAAAGGTTGATACACCGATAGATGATAACACTGAAGCCTTTTCGAAAGTCAAGGAATGGCTGGATGCTTTTAAGGAAAACGAACTGAATGACAAGTTTCATTTTGAGAAGGGTGATAAGATATATCTTGCCGATGTAAATCATCTCTTTGGCGGGAACAAGAAAAAGGGGTATCAGATAATCATATCGGATGATACCAAGAATCAGAAATATATAGAACTATTGGATACATTCAATGAAAGCCTGCAAAAGGAGGTTGAGGCAAAAACAGCTCATATCCTTATGATGCATGACAACCTCATAATGAGCATGGCAACCATGATAGAAGGCAGGGATAATTCAACCGGAGGTCATATAAAACGTACGAGTGATCTTGTGAGGATTCTGGTTAATGAGATAAAGAAGGATGACCGTATCAGGCTTTCGGATGAATTCTGCGAAAAGCTCATCAAGGCCGCTCCGATGCACGATCTCGGAAAGATAGCGGTTGATGACAGGATATTGAGAAAACCTGGAAGATATGATCCTTCGGAATATGAAGAGATGAAGCAGCATGCCGCGCAGGGTGCACGCATAGTTCATGAGATACTTAAAAACACCGATGACAGCTACTTCCATCAGATAGCTGAAAATGTTGCACATTACCACCATGAGAGATGGGACGGATCCGGTTATCCCGAAGGACTGACAGGTGATGACATTCCGATTGAAGCTCGCATCATGGCTATAGCCGATGTATACGATGCTCTGGTGAGCAAGCGAGTCTACAAGGAAAAGATGAGTTTTGAACAGGCGGATGAGATAATCCTGGATGGAATGGGAACTCAGTTTGATATAAGACTAAAATCCTATTATATTAATGCAAGACCTGAGTTTGAAGAGTATTACAGAAGCATAGAAGAATAGAAAAGAAAAAGCCGGCAATAGCCGGCTCTATTCTTTATTTCATTATCTTTCTTCCGATGAATATCAAAAGGCAGGCACCCACTACAGAAGTGATGATGCTTCCTATGATATTGGAAGCCTGGAAACCGATGAGACCGAATAACAGACCGCCTACAAATCCGCCGACGATACCGAGGATGATGTTTCTGATCCAGCCGCCTGAGCTCTTCATGATAACACCTGCGATACAGCCTGAGATCGCACCGATTATTAAACCGATAATTATACCCATAATGTTTTCTCCTTAAGTCTTAAGTGTTTTTAAAACATATTCATTATATCATATCTTTATATGATTGTTCCACCGCCCACAACAACATCACCATCGTAAAGGACTACTGCCTGACCTTTGGTTATGGCTCTCTGCGGTTCATCAAATACAACCTTTATCGTATCGTCATCTATCTGGGTGACTGTCGCATCAGTTTCCTTATGGCGGTATCTGATCTTTGCTTTAACCCGCATAGGTTCCTTGATCTCAGGAACAGATATGAGGTTTATCCTGTTTGCTATTAGCTCACTTTCAAAGAGGTCTTCGTTTTTGCCTAGGACAACGGTATTGCTCTCGGGTCTTATATCAACGACATACAAAGGATGTTTTGCAGCGATCCCTAGGCCTCTTCTCTGACCGATCGTATAATGAACATATCCTTTATGTCTTCCCAGTACATTTCCGTCCTTATCTATGAAATCACCGGGTGGATACTTTTTATTTCTGTAACGCTCCATAAACGAAACATAGTCTCCGTCAGGTACAAAGCATATATCCTGGCTGTCATGCTTTTCGGCATTTTTGAATCCGTGCTCATGGGCGATAGTTCTTGTAGTGCTCTTGTCCATGCCGCCCAGAGGAAATCTTATATGTTCAAGCTGATACTGAGTCAGAGTATAGAGCACATATGACTGGTCCTTGGACTCATCTACGGCTTTTTTTAACAGATATCGTTTTTTTGTTTCATCATATTCTGTCTGAGCGTAATGACCGGTGACTACAATATCACAGTCAAGCTCCTTCATCTTGTCAAGCAGATGATAAAATTTCATGCAGCGGTTGCATTCTATGCATGGATTGGGTGTCTTGCCCGCTTCGTATTCCTTTACGAACGGTTCTATGACTTCCTTTTCAAAAAGCTGTTCATAATGAATCACATAATGTGGAATATCCATGGAGTATGTAACGCTCTTTGCATCTTCAATGCTTTCAAGTGAACAGCATGTATCGGTCAGGTCTGCGCCAATCATGTCATTTGCATATAAGCGCATGGTGCATCCGATACAGTCATAACCCTTCTCTTTCATAATGCCGGCGGCAACAGAACTGTCCACACCGCCGCTCATGGCTATCAAAGCTCTCATAAAACGATCCTTATCCTGTAATAAACCTGTTTTCGGATGAATTATAACACAAATCGATAATTGGATGAAGAGCGCATATTTTTATGTAGAATATGTCAGTATGCCCATAATATAATTAACATGTGGTGTATTGATTACAGAAAGGCGGTTATATGAACAGGGAATTTGAAAACATGCCAAAGCTCGGTTTCGGACTCATGCGTCTGCCCGAAAATGACGGAGTGATAGATATCGATCATGTATGTAAAATGGTTGATAAATATATGGCTGCGGGACTCAATTATTTTGATACGGCATATGTGTATCACGGCGGAAAGTCGGAGGTGGCTGCCCGTGAAGCACTGGTAAAGAGATACAAAAGAGACAGCTTCATGCTAGCTACAAAGCTTCCTGCATGGGAGCTTCACAGTGAGAGTGATATTGAAAAAGTGTTTAACGAACAGCTTGAAAGAGCCGGTGTTGATTACTTTGATTTTTATCTTCTTCATTCGATAGAAGACGGAAACAATTATGATACATATGTAAAATATGACTGTTTCAAATGGGGCATGGAGAAAAAGAAGGAAGGAAAGATAAGACACTTCGGATTCTCTTATCACGGGAGTCCCGAGCTTTTGGAAGAGGTTTTGGATGCTCATCCCGAGGTCGAGTTTGTTCAGATACAGCTAAACTATCTTGATCGGACCAACCCGGTTGTTCGTAGCGGTGAATTATATGATATACTTCATAAAAGAGAGATACCGATAATAGTCATGGAACCGGTCAGAGGCGGAATGCTTGCAAATATGCCTGAAAACATTGAGGCCATGTTTAAGGAAATGAGACCTGATGATTCTGTAGCATCTTGGGCACTTCGCTTTGTGGGTTCACTTGATGGTGTTATGACCATACTCTCCGGCATGTCAAACGAAGAGCAGATGGATGATAACCTTAAGACATTTGAAAATTTTGAGCCTTTGACGGATGAAGAAAAAGAGCTTATCGACAAGGTTACGCAAAAGCTGCTTGGTATGCCGCAGATAGGATGTACGGCCTGCAAATACTGCTGTGACGGATGTCCCATGGGAATAAGCATCCCTGATGTGTTCAGGACTATTAATACATTAAGAAGATATCCCGATGACTGGCGTTCAAAGAATTTCTATTCCGGACTTATCCAGAGAAGCGGACGGGCTTCCGACTGTATAGCCTGCGGTCAGTGCGAGGCGGTATGTCCGCAGCATCTTCCGATAATAGATCTGTTGAAAGAGGCAAGCGAAATTTTGGGTCAGTAAGAAGGAAGGTATTCTCTCATTTATTAAACAGGAGAATACTATGAAAAGATTTATTAAATCAATAGGCATAATAGCGGCCATACTGGTGATCCTTGTGATTTTTTACCTGTTTATGCCAAGAGTGGAAGGACCGGCGGTTAGCGGCAACAACGGAAATGCCTTGCAGGAAGGCGACACTGCTCCCGACTTTACGGCGACCAAAGTCGACGGTTCAACATTTAAACTATCTGATCACAGTGAAGAATGCGTACTCATTAATTTCTGGGCCACATGGTGTGGTCCCTGTGTGGGTGAAATGCCTGCTTTTCAGAAGCTTAATGACGATGATATAGACGGTCTTGAGATCATATGCATCGACTGTCAGGAAGATGAAAAGACTGTTGACAGTTTTGTAAAGGAAAACGGATATACCTTTAATATCGCATACGATACAAAAGGCGAGATATGTGCCAAATATCCGACCAGAGGTATACCGTATACCCTTGTTGTCAATAAGGGAAAGATCGTAAATATCTATGTGGGCGCTGTTGATGCCGATACTCAGTATAAGGAATACAAAAGCGCTATAGATGCATGTCTGGGAGAATGATATGGATAGGAAGATGATTATCAGGATCTTGGTATTTGTTGCAGCTGTCGGATTGATAACAGCAGGCCTTATGGACAACGGATTTGCGGATGTAATGAACAAGGCGACAAGGATATGCTATGAGTGCATCGGTATCGGGTGATAATAAAAAAAGAAGGATCAGCCGAAGCTATGTGCAGCTTATTGCGGCAGTCCTTTATAACTGCAACATAAAGGGATTTGCAGACGCAAATATATATCAGGGAAATATCAAGGGCATATGTGTTCCGGGACTAAACTGCTATTCATGCCCGGGTGCGATAGGAGCCTGTCCGCTTGGAAGCCTTCAGACCGGACTGCTCTCATCAAGATACAAGATACCGTATTACATACTCGGGACCCTGTTATTATTCGGGCTGTTTCTTGGCAGATTCATATGCGGATGGCTGTGCCCCTTTGGACTTATTCAGGAGCTTCTGTATAAGATACCTTCAAAAAAGATAAAGAAAAACAGGATAACCCGATTTCTTACATATATCAAATATGTTATCCTGCTTATGTTTGCCATAGTGATACCCCTATGGAAGCTGATCCCCGGATTTTGTAAATATATATGTCCTGTCGGAACTTTGGAGGGTGGTATTATCCTGACATATATGGATCCCGCGATAAGAAAGCTTGCGGGAAGCCTGTTCACATGGAAAGTCTTTCTTTTGGCCCTTATACTGATCATATGTGTATTCTGCTTTAGAATGTTCTGCAGATTTGTATGTCCGCTGGGAGCCATATATTCATTTTTTAATCCGATATCTTTTTTCGGTATAAAGATTGATGAAGAAAAATGCATACACTGTGACATTTGTGTAAAGAACTGCAGAATGGATGTAAAGCGTGTCTGTGACAGGGAATGCATCCAATGCGGAGACTGCATCGGGCAATGTCCTGCGGATGCGATATACTTTTGTAAGAGAAGCCGGCATTGATTGTCGGCTTTTGGCTTGTTATGAGTTTATAAATTGCTTATAATAAAAATGGAATAAAGGGCTTTCGATTAAATAGAGGGAGAGAAGATTTGAAATACGATGCATTTATAAGCTACAGACATACGCCGCTTGATATGGAGATGGCAAAGAAGCTGCACAAAGGTCTCGAGACATTTCATATCCCGAAAGCGGTACAGAAAAAAACAGGAAGAAAGAATATCAAGAGGGTATTCAGGGATCAGGAGGAGCTTCCTATAGGAAGTGATCTGGATGAGAACATCTCAACAGCTCTTAAGGAATCCGGATATCTTATTGTTGTATGTTCTCCGAACACACCAAAGTCTGAATGGGTCTGCAAAGAGATCGATTCATTTATTCAGATGCATGACAGAGCTCATGTACTTGCGATGCTCATAGAAGGTGAACCTAACGAGAGCTTCCCACAACAGCTTTTGGTTGATGAGAAAGGAACACCTGTTGAGCCACTGGCTGCAGATGTGAGAGGAACAGATTCCAAGGAGAGAAATAAAAAGTTTAAGACAGAGCTTTTAAGACTTGTCGCAGCGATCCTTGAAGTAAACTATGATGATTTAAGACAGAGACACAGAGAACGTAAGATACGTAAGATAGCATCGATCGTTTCAGGCGTTGCTGCAGCAGTTGCAATAGCGGGTATCGCTTTTGGTCTATACAGTTCAAACATGGCAAGCAAGATGAAGAAGCTTGCAGATGAGAAAGCAGTCCTTGCCGACGAAAAGACAAAGCTGGCTGAAGATATTCTGGCAGAATACAAAGACAAGCAGGCAAACCAGTCGCGCTTCTATGCACAGAGCTCAGAGGCTCTGCTTGAGATCGGAAACAGAAGAGCAGCCGTTTTAGTGGCGTCACAGGCTCTTCCCACGCAGGACAATGACAGACCTTATGTACCTGAAGCAGAATATGCTTTAAGCAGTGCTTTGCATGCTTATGATGTCGGTCATGACATGGAATATGACAGAACACTGGAGCATGACTACACTGTTATCTCCATGAACATGAGCAATGACAGGTCAAGACTGGTGACTGTCGATATAGGAGATAATGTCACAGTATGGAATACCGATGACTGGAGCAGGATCGTAAGGATCGATTCAAAGGTAGATGAAAAGGATTATGTCCTTCATGTAGTAAATGCTTATGCGGATGCAAACGGTATATATATCGCAAATGAGGAATCGTTCAGCATATATGATTACTCGGGCGAGCTTATAAGCGAGAACAAGAACCTTGAATATATTCGTGACATGTATATCAATGAGAAAGACAGACTCGGATATGCGATAAGCTCCACTCAGACTTACGTTATAGATTTGGAGACAGGAAAGACTAAGGAAGTCTTTGTAAACGATACCGAGGAATCATTCTCCGGAAGATGTGCATATGTGGAGCAGAGCGGCATACTTGCAGTCGGTCATTACGAGGATTTCACGGAAAACGCAACAGTATCATTCCTTGGCAAGGAAAGTACTAAAGCATCACTATCGCAGGGATATATCCTTGACATGTG
>JAEEUS010000028.1 GCA_016290615.1 Lachnospiraceae bacterium
ACTCCGCATGCGGGATACATCATCTGCGTGTTTACAAACATCGTCAGATCTATCCCTTTTTTCATTCCTATGAACATAAAAATGCTCATAACGGCAGGAATGCCGTAGGCTGTGGCAATAAAAATTCCAAGCCTTTTCTTTTCAATCTCATTCATTTTTTACTCCTCCTTAGTTTTCCCTTTATATAACAGGTTGCCCCGTTATTTCGAAATAATGATCTTGCCGTCCTTGACTTCCACTCGTACCTTGTTGGTATCGATCCCCGCCATCTCAAGGAAGTCCTCGCTCAGCTGTACTCTGTGAGCCTTGTCCATTATCGAATATTCTTCATGCGACTCAACCTCTGCCAGGTTGTCAGTCGTAAGCTCGTCAAGATTTCTTCTGTATTCCTCCTTCATGATCTTTTCAGTCGAGATCTTTCCGTCAGAAACCATTATAACTCTCGAAACCTTATTGGCAAGACTGATATCATGCGTAACTATGATTATGGTCAGACCAAGTTCCTCATTGAGTTTTCTGAACAGATCCTGGATCATGTTTGAGGTCTTTGAATCCACGGCACCCGTAGGCTCATCCGCAAGAAGGATCTTCGGATCGCATGCAAGAGCTACGGCTATAGCCACTCTCTGCTGTTCACCTCCGGACATCTGTGCAGGATATGAATCCGCCTTGTGATCTATTCCAGTAAGCTTGAGTAGTCTGAGCGCTTTTTCGTGTCTTTCCTTTCTGTTTCCCCCCATGAAATACATCGGAGCCTCAACGTTTTGCAATGCCGTAAGATAAGGGAACAGATTCTGCCTGCTGTTCTGCCATACAAAGCCTACTGTCTTCTTTCTGTACTCGACCAAAGATGCTTCGCTCATGGCAAACAGGTCATGTCCGTCCACATATATCCTGCCGGTAGTAGGCTTTTCAAGTCCGCCTATCATGTTGAGCAGCGTGGACTTTCCTGATCCGCTCTTTCCGATAACGGCCACAAGTTCGCCTCTTGCTATCTCCAGTTCAAGTCCCTGAAGAGCCAGAACTTCAACGTCTTCGGTTTTATAGATCTTTACCAGACCGTCACAGACAAGTATGTTGTCCTTTAATTCACTACTTTCTGACATAATCCGTCTTCCATTTCATAAACCATGTCACCCAGCTGCATAAGGTTGGGGTCATGTGTTGTCATAACTATTGTGATACCTTCTTTTTCTATAAGCTCCTTGAAAAGCTTCATGACTGCTATTCCGGAAGCCGTATCAAGAGCTCCCGTAGGCTCATCGGCAAAGATGATCTTTGGCTTATGAGCAACGGCCCTTGCTATGGCAACCCTCTGCTGCTCACCACCGGACATCTGAGCCGGCATGTGAGTCATACGCTTTCCGAGTCCCACGATACCTAGTACCTCTTTGATCCTGGCATCCCTGTCGCCTTCATACTCTGCAAGTTTTAAGGCAAAATCAACGTTCTCATAAGCAGTCATTATAGGTACGAGTGCAACGGACTGGAATACAAAGCCGACATGGTAGCGTCTTAACTTCTCCTTTTCCGTCGTACTCTTTTTTGTCATATCATCACCGTCTATGGTGAAGCTTCCTTCTGTAGGATCATCGAGCATGCTGAGGATATTTAACAGGGTAGTCTTTCCCGAACCCGAACGTCCCTTTAGGATTGTAAGCTTGCCCTCAGGCACCTGCATATCGATACCCTTAAGGACCTCTATGCTTTCCTTGTTTCCGATAGGGAAGCTTTTATGGATATTTTTTGTTTCGATCATATTTCCCATATCAGTCTTCTCCCATCTTTAATGCTTTTGTGATATTCATGTTCTTTACGGTCCTGCTCATTACGGCAAAGCAAAGAGCAAATGCCGCACCTATTATTACAGCCATCTTTATGCTGTCTTCTGCTTTTATGAATATCTCGATCGGCATGTTGTGTTTCTTTGGCAGATATACAACGGATATCAGCTTTGTAAACAGAAGCGTAGTAGCTCCTCCGACCGCAAATCCCGACAGTGCGGAAAGCAGTGAACTGAATATCTGTTCCGTTACCAGCATGGTAACTATCTCGCCCATGGTCATACCCATGGCCCTGTAGATGCCATAGAATATCTCCCTCTCCTTTATGGTGAGTACCCAGTAGATCATGAATCCCACCGTGCATATCAAAAGTGAAATGATAAATCCTACAGAGAACATACCGTTTGTGATCTGTATCATTGCTGAGTCTCTCTGACTCTGTATCATGGAGTTTCGATCTATATGACTCTTGAACTCCATGCCGTTTTCTTTTAGTGTGTCATATACCTTTTGTGTATCAGCATGCTTGTCAAACTTCATCCATACTTCATACGGTGTTACTGTATGGTTGCTTACCACGGTCTGATAATTGGCTACCACAAGATACCTGTCTCTTGCTTCAGTCTTTCCTTCAGGTGTCGTCACATAATATGTGCTCTCATATCCTGGAAATGCATCAACTATGCCGCATATCTTTGCCGCTGTATCCGAATGAGGCTTTTTAGGATCTATCGGGCTGTATCTGATATAGTTTATGGTATCCCCGACATTAAGGCCGTACTTGCTTGCAAGATTTGAAGAAATAAGTACTCCCTTGGGGTTGAGAGCCAGTTCATTCAGATAGTTATACCAGTGCTTGTCATTGACGTTGCCGTCAAGCTCTGCTGTCTCTCCGAATTCCTTGGTCTGTATCGCCATCAGCATGTTTTCAGCTTCTATATTGGTCTTTATCTTGATATCTGTCTTGTTGTCGATCAGAACTTTTGTCCTGCTGACTATCCCATACTCCTCGCCAAGATCGAATCTTCCGATATCGGGTTCCGAATACTTCCACTTCATCTCTCCGGACATGGTCTTTACAACAGTAAGCTTCCAGCTTTCCTGCAGTCTGAGATCGGTTCCGACATTGTAATTGATCCTGTTTTCCATGTTTTCATTGACGGTCCTTGCCAGATTGGCATTAAAGACACCCATGGCTATGGTCATTACCAGAAATACCGTTATGAATCCCTGTCTCTTTGCACTCCTGATTATCTGAAGGAATGCAACGTAGCCTGCGGGCTTCCATTTCTTTCTGCCCACATGATAAATGAGTCTTACAAGGTATCCTGTCAGTCTCAAAAACAGCAGTCCGAATGCAAGTATGAACAGACTTGAATTCAAGAAGATGATCGGATCGACCGAACCGCCTGCAACTATATCAACAGCCATTACATCTTTCTGCTTGTAATAGTTATAAAGAAGATATCCTGATGTAGCTAAAAGAATAAGATCTATGAAATACTTCTGCCATGCTGGAGTAGTAGTTGATATGCGCAGATTCTTTCTGTCGGTTATGGTCAGCTTTGACAGTCCTATTACAGGCAGTGTCATGAACAGTACGGCAAGAACAAATGCAAGTAGTGCAAACAGTATCATGCTGAGTGTTGGCTGATATATGCTGACATCCTTAAATGAGAATGAAAGGAATGCATTGGTGCTGGCTGCGAGTCTGCACATGAGTATTCCGACCGGAAGACCGATTATGCATCCTGAAACAGCGATAAATGATGACTGTATGACATACAGACCTATGATCTTTAATCTGCTCACACCACGGCTCTTTAGCATGGCTATCTCGGTAGTCTCCATCTCGAGTATCCTAGATGAGATCATATACAGGAACATCAAAAGCAAAGATACTATAGGCAGCTCAAAGGCAAAGAGTATCAGACTTATGCTCTTTTCCTCGATCTTGTACTGAGTAAGGATATCCATGAAGTTGGTCTTTATCTCCTTGTTCTTGGAAACCGCCTCAATGTATGCTTTGTATCTGCCGGCATTTTCATTGTTTATCTGAGTATAATCAAACATGATCGACAGATCATAATATGTATTCGGGATCTCGTTTTCCCTTACCAGTTTGTCATATGCATCTATGGGAAGGATCATAAGATCCTTGTAGCTTTCAAGTCTCTTATGCCAGAAGTAACCGTCCTGCTTCATCTCCTCGACTATACCGGTTATGACAAACTCAGTGGTCTCGCTTCCGCTGTACATCTTAAACTTAAAGCTTAGTGTCTCTCCGACAACAAGCCCGTACTTGTCCATGACATACTGGGAGATCACGCAGGGATATGCACCGTTTGCGATCGCCTGCTTGACCATTTCATTGTCGGATGTATCCGCTTCCTCCGCCTTTACTCCGTATACCAGATCTGCATGTTCGTAAAGATCGGGGATGGCGCCCATTGATATTACCTTTGATTTTGAATTAAACGTTGTATCCGCATTGCCTGCCTTTACATACAGCACTCGCTGATCGATTATGACAGGACAGGTTATACCTGATGTTATACGGTTTCTCTTATCCGTCATATCATCGAGCATGTTCTGGGCAGACCCGTACTGTTCAAACGGTATCTCGCGGGTATAAGTCACTACTGCCGGAAACTCTGCCTCTTCCTGCGCTTTTTCAATGAACATGTTCTGGATGAGCCTGTTAAGACTTCCCTCCCTGAACATGGGATAAACGCATAAGAATCCCGCCAGCATGATTACACCTATGAGCAGGCTGCTGTTAAGAAGCTTTTTATTTGTGATCTTGTATCTTATGAAACGTAACATCCTAGCTTACTGCTCCTCTTTAGTGTTACCTGCAGCACTCGATTCCTTGGCTACCTTGTCTCCCGGTTCAAGACCTCTGAGTATAACTACGCTCGCATCCGTTCCTATGCCATAGGTGCTTCCCTTTATGACATACTGCTTTACCGGTTCGCCGTTTACTAGCTTCCATACGAAGAATCTTTCTTTTTCCGTCAGCTGGTTCTCCTCTTTGTATACAACGCTTCCCGGAACGATCACCATGTTTTCTGCATAGATGGTCTGTACCTTGGTCTCGCAGTCCTTTATCTGAACCTTGTCAAAAAATTCCTTGTCTTCAAGTTTAAAGATGATATATTTTGATTCGCTTATCCCGTTTCCTTCGGCCACTGAAAGCGTAGTCTTCTCCCCTTCCGTAAATGCATAGGCCTTTCCGGAGCTTACACAGCTTACGGCTGTTCCGAAGTACTTATCATCCTTTTCGTTTATATCTATCTCAATACTGCATCCGACACCAGGTAAGATGGTATCCCTGTTAAGATTTATGCTTGCCATTCCCTCGCTGGCTTTGGTGCATGAGAGCAGAAGATAATTTGATTTTCCGGGTTCGACAAGATCTCCCTCTTTTACATAGAGTCTTGATACTATCGAATCATCCTTTGCTACAACGCTTATCTTTCCGCTTCCGTTATTGTCTTTTCTTATCTTGGCTATGCGTCTGTTGAGTCTTGCAAGCTGAGCCTCATATTCTATACAGTTTGCCTCTTTTTCAACTTCCGCGATCTTTGCTCTTAACTCAAATACGGCTCTCTGACATCCGATTGCATCCTCGTCATGTTCGCCGAGAGTACCGTATTCCTTTCCTTCCTCTATGGTCGTTAACAGTCTGAGTCCCTGAACAGTCAGAGTCTTTATGGTCTTATCAGCATCCTCGTTATATTTGTCATGATCCATCTTTAGATGCTTGATATCATTCTCCACTTCCTGAATGGCCGCTTCACCGCTTCCGCTGTCGATGACCATCAGAACATCTCCTTTTTTGACCTCTGAGTTTGTATCTATGTTTATGGTCTCGATCTTTCCCTTGCAGGGTGCAAAATAAGCGGTATTTACCGTCTCGGCCTTCT
Organism: Lachnospiraceae bacterium; assembly: GCA_016290615.1. Lineage (GTDB taxonomy): Bacteria > Bacillota > Clostridia > Lachnospirales > Lachnospiraceae > Colinaster. Next base: position 5,714 of record JAEEUS010000028.1, read on the forward strand.
TAAGATTTCCTGCAAGCACCGTTGTTCTCTGAATTCCGGTCTCAACCGTATACTCCTCGTATCTTGGAGGCGCATATGCTTCCTGGGTATAGTAGACCTCCTCGCCCTCGCTAAGTCCGCTCAGTATCTCATAATGACATTCATCGGTGACTCCGATCTCGATATATCGCTTCTCGAGGCTTCCGTCTTCACCTTTTACATAGACATAATTGCCCTCTTCATCGGCATTTGTCGAATCAAAACCGATGGCAAGAACATCGCGCTTGTCGTTCATTATGTAGCAGAGTATGACAGTATCGCCGATCTTTACATCAACAGGTTCTGTAGTCTTATAACGTACATTAGGGTAAATATTCTTTGCGGTTGCATAAACCTGTTCATGCTGAGAGTATTCCATCTCTTCAACAGGTACACGCTTTCCGCCTATGATCGCATACTTGACCGCGTATTTCTTGTATTTGTTTGTTGCCGTATTGGTATCCGGCACCTCAATATATGTGTCATCATAATCACTGATTATGACGATGGCCTCATCCTTGGCAGCCGTGCTTCCCTTAGAAGTGTCCTTTATATAGGTTACGTATCCCGATTTCTTTGCGCGCAGTGTACCTTCCGATATAGTCTTTTCTATATCGGCTATCTCACGGTTATAGTAATCCACCATGTAGGCATGAAGTTCTTCATCGTATGTATGATCCTCTTCGCCTTTTTTTATCTCGGTCGTATACTGCATCGCACCGTCTTCATCGTATCTGTACAGACATTCCTGACGCTGCTGTGCAAGGATCCTCTGATTATATTCATAAATGGGTGCTTTCGCATCGTGCAAAGCTACAAGCAGCTCATAGTCAGCCCTTGTTTCGGTAAGCTCCTCCTTAAGCTGCTCTATATCTGCTATAGCGAGTATATCGCCTTCATTTACATACTGACCTATATCACAGCAGATCTCCTTGATGGTCGTCTGTCTTTCAAAGAAATGAACATACGGAGTGGGAACCACCGTTCCTATCTCGACCTTTAGATTGCCTACATCCATTCTCTCAACCGGTCTGAATGATTTGGTATCTGTCAAAGGCTCAACAAGCTCAGGAACCTGTCTGGCCTCATCACATGAAGCAAACATCATTAAAGAGGCAAGTATCAATGAAATTGTCCTTATCTTAAAAAGTCCTGTTCTCATTCTTTTACTGCCACCTCTTCAGTACCGTCAAGACCGCTCTTTATGATCACAAGATCATCGATCTCTTCACCAAGTTCAACGTATCTTCCCTCTAAAAAGCCGTTTTCCTTTACAACATAAACAAAGGTTGAATCAACCTTTACATTTATCGCTCTTGTAGGAAGATAAACCACGCCCGGAAGCTTTCCCTTCTTTATCTCCATATATGCAGCTGAACTAAGATCCGTTGTCACATCCTCGGGCTCAAAAACAACAGTCTTGGAAAAATCACTCTCTGGAATGACCTCAACGACTTTCATGTCATAGTTTTCCTCACCGTCAACCGCCTGATATATATCTCCGACTTCAAAATCAAAGCTGTCCTTGGTATTTGCCGTATACTGTGTCTTTCCGCAGATCTGTGTCAGGAGATTCTCTCCTGGTTCGATAAGACCGCTGAGTACCTTGTTGCTTATATATGAGACCGTTCCGTCAGACTGAGCAACGACCTGACACTTGCGGTATCTTTCCTGTTCCTCTTCAAGATAGAGTTTTGCCAGATTAAGATCATCCTCAAGCTCCTCGAGTATGACGGCATACTTTTCGTCTCTGTCTTTAAAATCAACATTGTACATGCGTTTATAATGGTCTAGCAAAAGCTGCTTTTTGACCACTTCACCGCTGTATTTTTCTATATTCTTTTTGATATCTTCGGATTTGAAGGTTATGAGAAGCTGACCTTCGCTGACGTGATCACCGATACCTACCATGAGCTCTTCAAGCTCGAGTCCTTCCTCGTCTACGGAATAGCTTATCTTTTCCGTATCATGTCTGGTAAGGCTCATCTTGAGAACGGGTTCCATATCTCCCTTGCCCACAGGTATTTTCTGATATTCTTCTTTTTCGTATATGGTCCTGGGAATCTCAATGACAGACTCATAAGCCTTCTGGCCGCAACCGGCTAAAAAGGCTGACAGAGTCAGAATTGATATAGCTGTGAAACGAATAAATCTCATGAATCCCCCTGGGTTCCTAAAACAGTATGACCTTTATAGTTTATATCCAACACATATCAGAAACAACATGACTAAATATAGGTATATTATGGTCAAACTTAAGAACTTTGCCTATTATATCACAGAAAAACAAAAAGTCATACAACCTAGTGTATGACTTTTTACCGGTTAATTATATCATATTTATCAGATATATGTCACGGTTACAACACCAAACTTGGTGTTTCCGATGATCCTGAGTTTCGGATTTCCTGTAGTGATGCTCCTGTTCTTTTCTTCCACTCCGCCGAATATCACGCTGGCTTCATTTGTAACATACCACTCCTTGGGCACGTAGAGATTGATGCTTCCGAAACTGTTATTTACATATACGACCGCATCATCGTTGTGGATCTGTGCATCATCAAAATATATCTTGGCTTCACCGAATGCGACTGACACTCTTCCTTCATCGAAGTTATCGGCTTTAACATACTTTACGCCTGATCCGAATGTTGTAGCAAAAGAAAACCTGTTGTCATTGGTTGCAGATGATCTATCTGAGGCACCTTCATCCAAACCCATGCTCTTGTCTTCTATACGCTCGAAGTCGTTTTTGTACATCCTGTTCTTTCCCCCTGTAAGAAAAGATATACCTATGACTCCCAAAAATGCTGCAAACAGTACTGCTGCCTTTGATATTCCAAGATCATCCACCCATGTGCATACTAAGAATACAACGGGGAATACCACGCTCGCCCAGTCCTTATGCTCAAGCCCGTGCTTAAGCCACATGCATAAAAAGATCGAGATCACGATCTTCCATATCGGAAAACCTATACTGATATTGAATCCGTTTAACAGGACCATGACAGCCGCTGCTATAAAGATCAATCCCAGGACATAACTTCTTCCCTGCTTCATAACCTACCTCCTTGTTTTTTCAATACTCTTCCTTTTACAAAACCTCTTGCACTCTCTATCACGATTTCGACTCCAGTCTTTCTGTCAGAGTCTTGTAGTAGTGTCTGGATACGAATACCTGCTTATGAGTATCTCTGAAGGATACTATACTTGACGAGTACAGGCTTCTGTCTATCGTAAAGATCTCTCTTATGTTGAGTATCGTTGACTTTGATACTCTCATGAATGCTGACGGAAGCATCTGTTCCAGCTCGTAGAGCTTGTATCTTATCTCGTAGCTGTCTGTTCTTGTGTGAGCACTGATCCCCTTCTCATCGGTCTCGAAGAACAGAACCTCGTCGAGCGAGATGTACACCCTTGTATCACCCTTATAAAACTCCAGGGACTTGGTTGCCTTTGTGGCGTCGCCTATAAGCTTCTGTAATTGTGATATCTCCGGTGTCAGTTCAGGTGCTCGGATTATTATCTCCTGCTCCTGCAAGCTGTCATCCAGCTCAATTCGTATCTTCATGATATCATTCTACTCATTCTCTCTGTAAAGTAAATGCATTTTAGGTAAGAGGTAATATATCAGGGGGTAAGTTGCAATTTATTGATATCAAATTATCGTTTGTGGTACTTCTTGTTGTCTGCCTCGTACTTGGGCTCGCATGTCAGATACATGCCCAGACGCTTGAATGTCTGCTCATCAACTGCTGACAGCATTACCGATGAATGCGCATCGCAGCCTCTGAGTTTTGGCAGCTGTTCAAGTGCAAGCTTTGCATCCTTGTTGGTCGCAGCCGAAATGGAAAGGGCTATCAGTATCTCATCAGTATGAAGTCTGGGATTCTGACTTCCGAGGTATCCTATCTTAAGCTTCTGTATAGGCTCGATCGCTTCGGGACTAACCAGATGAAGCTTGTGATCGAGTCCGCACAGCTCCTTAATCGCATTGAGCAGTACGGCAGCCGATGCACCTAAAAGGTCTGTAGTCTTGCCCGTAACCACCTTGCCGTTTGGAAGCTCTATGCTGGCAGCCGGATGTCCGGTGTTTTCTTCTCTTTCAAGAGCTGCATTTACGACAACACGGTCCTCCACTGTAAGCGATGACTGCTTCATCAAAAGTTCGAGCTTGTACTGTATATCCTTTACGTCTTTTCCGCATCTCTTGTCATACAGGCATCTGTAGTATCTTCTTATTATCTCCTGATCCGAAGACTGTCTGCAGATATCATCATCGATTATGCAGTTGCCTGCCATATTTACACCCATATCGGTGGGTGACTTGTACGGGCTGGTTCCCATGATGCCTTCAAATATCGCATTGAGTACGGGGAATATCTCCACGTCTCTGTTGTAATTGACCGTTGTCTCGCCATAAGCTTCCAGGTGGAACGGATCGATCATGTTTACATCATTTAAGTCTGCCGTAGCAGCTTCATATGCTACATTTACAGGATGCTTAAGCGGAAGATTCCAGATCGGGAATGTCTCGAACTTAGCATATCCTGCCTTTATCCCTCTCTTGTTCTCATGATAAAGCTGTGAAAGGCATGTAGCCATCTTTCCGCTTCCGGGTCCCGGTGCGGTTACGACAACGAGCGGTCTGCTTGTCTCTATGTAATCATTCTTTCCAAGGCCTTCCTCGCTTACTATGGTAGCGACATCACTGGGATATCCTTCGATATTGTAGTGCTTGAATGTCTTGACACCCAGCTCGTGAAGACGGTTCATGAACTTATCTGCTGCCTTCTGTCCGTTGTAGCGGGTGATGCATACGCTTCCGACATACAATCCCCTGCCCTGAAAGGCATCCATGAGTCTTAATACATCCTCGTCATAAGTGATCCCGTAGTCGCCTCTTATCTTGTTGGCTTCTATATCCGCGGCATTTATGACTATTACTATCTCTGCCTGATCCTTTAACTGCATGAGCATCTTTAACTTGCTGTCCGGTTCAAATCCCGGCAGAACACGTGATGCATGATAATCATCAAACAGCTTTCCTCCAAACTCTAGATAAAGCTTGTTGTCAAACTGCTTGATCCTTTCTCTTATGTGTTCAGACTGCATCTTAAGATATTTTTCATTGTCAAATCCAATTCTCATACAGGTCTCCTTGTTATGTCATTCATTTTTTAAAAAAATAATTATATGTCGACTCTTTTCATATTTCAAGAGTATTTATTCGTTTTATGCAAGGTCATCATCATCGTCATCATCATATACGGGAAGCGAGAAGATAAACTCCGTTCCAACTCCCTCTGTACTTATAACGTTGATGTTCTCCTTATGCGCCCTGATGATCTCCTTTGTGATCGCAAGTCCGAGTCCAGTACCCTTCTTATCCTTGCCTCTCGACAGATCCGTCTTATAGAATCTGTCCCATATAAGCTTTAGGCTCTCCTTCGGTATTCCTATGCCGCTGTCCTTGACTGATACAAAGACCTTGTTGTGTTTCTGAGTAGTTTCTATCTTTATGGTCGAGTCATCATATGAAAACTTGATCGCATTGTCCATGAGGTTATAAAGGACCTGCTGGATCTTGCTCATATCAGCTTCAACGGAAAGCCTCTCTCCGGTAAGCACAAGATCGACCGATATCTTTTTCTTAAACAGAGTTCCTTCAAAGGATTCCACTACACTCTTTATCACCTGATTGATATCAAAGATGCTCTTTTCAAGCACCATTCCGGTCATGTTGAGATTATTCAGTGTAAGAAGACCGTTTGTCAGCTTTGTCAGTCTCTCGGTCTCGTTAAGTACTACCTTCAGATACTTTTCATGCATCTCTTCAGGTATCGTACCGTCTATCATGGCCTCAAGATATCCCTTGATGGATGTAAGAGGTGAACGGAAATCATGTGACACATTTGCGATGAACTTTTTCTGATCCTCTTCTGCGGTGGCAACCTTGTGAGCCATATAGGAAAGTGCTCCGCCCAGATACCCCAGTTCATCATCACTGTCTATCGACAGATCATAGTTCATGTCTCCCGTAGCATAATGCTCTGTTGCCTCGGTTATCCTCTTTATTGGAACATATACGAATTCCGTAAAGAATAAAAGGATTATCAGCGAGAGCAGAAACAGAAGTATCAGCAAAAGATAAGAGATCGACAAAAGAGATTCCTTGCTTGCCTTAAGATCCTTCATCGAACTGTGAATGACAACATATCCCTTTATGGAAAAATCCGTAGTGATCGGAGCATATACGCTTAGCATATCCTCCTTGAAATATCCGAAGAAATCTCCCGTCGTATAGTATGATCCGAGTGTGATGGTCGGATCGAAATTTTCGACTATCTTCTCTTCATTTATATCCAGTATGGTAGATGAGTCCAGAATAAGACGTCCCGACGGGTTCATGATCCATATGGTAGCGTCCATATATGTATCGAGTGCATCAAGCTGCTTCTGTACGGCATCGAGCGATGTCTGGTTGTTGTACAGATCGGTCGCGTAGGTGTTTGCTATCAGCGTCGCCTCTTCATACATCTTTTCAGCCTGTTCTCTGATAAGATGCTCGAGAGTCATGGATGAAGCAAATGTAGAGACCATGATGAATCCGAAGATACCGAATATGATATATGCAAGAATAAGCTTCAGATAGAGGGTTCTCCTCATACTCTTACCTCAAATTTGTATCCTATTCCCCATATAGTCGAGATCTTCCACGACTCATGGTCATTTATCTTTTCTCTCAGACGCTTGATATGAACATCAACGGTTCTGGTATCACCCATATATTCATATCCCCAGATCTGATCAAGAAGCTGTTCTCTGGTAAATACATGATTCGGACTTGCCGCTAGGAAGTAAAGCAGTTCAAGCTCCTTTGGCGGCATATCGATGTTTTTACCCATATATATAACAGAATAGTTTGTCTGATTGATAATAAGATCCGGATATTCGACACATTTTTCACTGGTCTCCTGAACTGTCTCGGGAACTGCCTTGTATCTTCTGAGCACGGATTTTACTCTTGCTACAAGCTCTTTTGAATCAAAGGGCTTTTCCATGTAGTCATCCGCTCCGAGCTCAAGTCCCAAAACCTTGTCAAATACCTCGCCCTTTGCAGAGAGCATGATGATAGGTATATTGCTCTTTGCCCTCACTTCACGGCATACCTGATAGCCATCCATTCCGGGAAGCATCAGATCAAGCAGTATGAGATTCGGCTCGTATGTATCAAGTGCAGCCAGAGCCGATTCACCGTCATTGTAGATCTCGGCCTCAAAGCATTCCTTTATCAGATACAAGGAAATGAGCTCCGCTATGTTGTTGTCATCATCAACGATCATTATCTTCTGTTTTGAAACAGCCATATCATTTCTCCTTAAATACCGCTATGGTAACTCCGGCATCTCCTTCACCAAACTCACCCTGTCTGAATGAATCAACATACTTGATCCTCTTAAGGTGGTTCGTCACAGCGCTCCTTAATGCGCCTGTTCCTTTTCCATGCACTATTCTAACACTTGGAAGATGTGCAAGATAGGCATCATCCAGATATTTGTCCAATTCATTTATGGCTTCATCCACAGTCTTGCCTAGAAGATTGATCTCGGAAGATACGCTGAAGCTCTTGCTCATCTTTATGCCGCTTATGCCTGAACCCTTGTTTTTCTTCTTTGTTTCATAGGGATTTACCTCTTCTATCAGTTCAAGATCCGAGATATTGACCTTGGAACGGATTATCCCGCACTGAACAAACAGATTTCCCTTTGCGTCGGGCAGGCTGTTGACCACACCCTTAAGCCCCATGGATAAAACCTTGACATCATCTCCGAGCTTAAGCTTCTCGGGTTTGATCGCTTTCTTCTTTGGAGCCTCTTTCTTTATGCTAAGTTTCGAGTTGTTCTCGCCGATCTTTTCCCTTAAGCCGCCTCTCTTTTTTTCAAGCTCTCTGACATCTATGCCCTGATTAGCCTTGTTAAGGGACATGATCATGTCATCCGCAGTCTCTTTTGCATCCTGCAAAATCTCGCGTGCCTCTTCCCTTGCCTCTCTGAGTATCTGATCCTTCTGATCATCTAAGCTGTTCTTTTTCTTCTCGAGAGCCTTTTCAAGCTCCTTTATCCTTTTCTTTGACTCAGCGATCTCTTCCTTGTCACGCTCTACGTTTACTCTCTTTGTCTCAAGGTCGCTTAACAGATCCTCAAAGCTTTCCTTGTCTGTCTCTATCTGCTGCTTTGCGGCTTCTATGATGTGATCCTTTAATCCGAGTCTTTTTGATATGGCAAATGCATTGCTCTTTCCGGGTATGCCGATAAGAAGTCTGTATGTCGGACTTAATGAATCAACATCAAACTCGCAGCATGCATTTTCAACAAATGATGTGGAGAGTGCATACACCTTAAGCTCGCTGTAATGCGTCGTAGCCATGGTCCTTATACCTCTGTCATGAAGGTGGTTTAGGATCGCTATGGCAAGAGCCGCTCCTTCGGTCGGGTCTGTTCCCGCACCGAGTTCATCAAACAGACATAAACTGTCATCGTCGGCATGCTTTAAGATGGCTACAATATTCTTCATATGAGCAGAGAATGTTGACAGACTCTGTTCTATGCTCTGTTCATCTCCTATATCCGCATATACTTTCTTAAATACACCAAGACGGGATCTGTCTCCCGCGGGGATATGAAGTCCTGACTGACCCATGAGCGTAAGAAGACCTACTGTCTTTAATGATACCGTCTTTCCTCCGGTATTGGGTCCCGTAACTATTAAAAGGTCAAAATCCTCGCCAAGACGTATATCGATAGGCACTACCTTCTTGGGATCAAGAAGAGGGTGACGGGCTTTTCTTATATTAATGATATGCTCGTCATTAAATACCGGTCTTGTCGCATTCATTTCTATCGCAAGACGTCCCTTGGCAAATATGAAATCGAGCTTTGTCATGATCTTCTGATCTTCTATGATTTCGGCAGAATAAACTCCTACCTTGGCACTCAGATCAGCTAGGATCACCTCGATCTCCTTCTGCTCTTCAATCATGAGCTCTCTTATCCTGTTATTGAGATTAACGACTGTTGTCGGCTCGATAAATACAGTCGAACCTGTCGAGGACTGGTCGTGTATCATTCCGGGTACCTGACTCTTGTATTCTGCCTTGACAGGAATGCAGTATCTGTTGTCTCTCATGGTTATAACGGCATCCTGAAGATAGCTTCTGTAAGAGCCGTTTAGCATGCTTATCAGCTGTGTATGTATCTTGTCGTTTGTTGATGAAATCTCTCTTCTGATCTTTCTTAGAGCAGGCGAAGCATCATCGGCTATCTCATCTTCCGATATGATGCATCTGGTTATCTCCTCGGCAATCTGAGTCAGTGGAGATAATCCCTCAAACATATCTGTCAGCGAATCATCCGCTTCATCGGGCTTTTCCTTTCGACCGTATGCCTTGACCCTGTTTACATTGGTCAGGAAATTTGCGGTCGTAAGAAGTTCCGCCGCCGACAGAGTCCTTCCTATATCAAGAGATTTCATGCTCGTTATAACATTCTTGTTGCTGCCGAAATTGATGCCGTCTTTTTTGATCAGTCTGTTAAAAGCATCCTCGGTATTTATCTGAGCCTGATTGATCTCATCATACTCTGAAACGGGAACAAGCTTCATGCACATCTCCTTACCGAGCGGTGAAGATGCATATGAAGCCAGTCTGTCAATTATCTTGTTGTACTCCAATACAGATAAAACTTTTGTATTCATGCCTTACTTTAATGTCACTCTGAGAGCATCGCCTTCAAAGGCTGCGCCTGTTACTATCTGGACAATGTCATCATTTAGCATGTCCTTATGATAAAAATGTATATGTCCCGCTAAAACCAGTGCGACCGGGCTGTCATCAGAAAGGACAAGATCAAGAAATTCCCTGGTGATATCATTCGGATAGCATCCGTTTACCCCCATGGTTACTCTTGACTTGTTATCCGCTGAAGCTCCCCAGACCTCCTTGCACTTTTCAGTAAGGGAATCATCTCCCGTAACGGGTTCTATGGGAACATGCACTATAAGTATGATGGGCTTTTTCTTTGATGCCACTTCTTTGTAAGCTTCAAGGATGGGAGAGCTTATCTGACTGTTGTCATCATCAGCCGCAAATATGATTAAGTCATCATATTCCCTTATCTGATACGGCGTATCGTCACGCATATCATCAAGTCTTGGCAGATACTCCTCATATGCAGCAGGAGAAAAGTATTCGCTGCCGTATTCAAAGTCATGATTACCCATTGAATATATATAGGGTATCTTCAGCTTTTTTAGTTTATTATCCACATGATCTATCGAAGCATACATTGCGGAATCTATTATGTCTCCGCCAAGTATCAGTATATCTTCGTCCGATATGCTGTTTATCAGAGCATCAAATCTATCCCATGCCTCTATATCATCTGCCTTAAACATAGGACTTCTCTGAGATGCCTTTTCAATAAGATCGGGATCTCTGTCATCACATAAGGAAATATGTGAATCCGCCAAAAAAAAGATGTTAAACTCTTTTTCCAATCCGTCTATGTCCACAATCTCCTGTGTAATATTTACGGGTATATTTGATTGTCCGCATCCGCTTAATGAAATAACTGCTATTAGTATCAGCGCAAATATTCTTTTCATCTGTATCAGGTACTTATTCTATTCTTCCGAATCAAGATGCAGGCTCTTATCCACCCTGTTCATGACCTTAACCAGTATAGGTCCGAATACATAGCAGGAAATGACCTCACCCGCAAATACTGAAAATGCCATTAGAGCAAGTACTGCTGCCGTGGTTTCGGCATTGCCCATGCTCGTGATCCCATAACCATAATATAACACAAATGGGATGATAATTGCATTCACTATTACTGTAGGAATGGGAATTAAAAGTGCATGTTTTATATCAAGCACCGGTCCTATCTTTTTTCTTATATGCTTTGCTATGGGTCTTGTAAGAAGAGCTGCTATAAGTGTTGCAAGTGAACCGAATACGATATCAAGCCATGCTCCGCCGAAAATGTTTGTGATAAGACATCCGACAAATACGCCCCATAACCCTGCGGGGGTATAAAAGATAGTCATGCACAGAGCTTCTGCCACTCTGCACTGAATCTCAAGATACGAGAATTGGTATGTGATGAGTGATAGCACCACATACAAGGCTGCTATGATAGCACCCTGAGTGATAAGTTTCGTTGTTTTGTTTTTCATTGTTTTCTCCTAGTTTTGTTTTGAGTGAGGATGGTCTCGAACTCACTATTTATTGCACGCAACATCATACTATGAAAACAATCAAAAAACAATCCATTTATCGCTTATTTGCTTTTTCTATTATCTTACCTATCATCCCGATGAAGGTCCCCGTTGCTACTCCCAGCAATATCAGATAGGGAAGATAGACAAGGGGTGCAGGGCTGTAAAGCACAAGACACGCAACACCCAGCTGACCCAGGTTATGAAATACTGCGCCTGTTATACTTACTCCGAGCGGTGAAAACAGCCCGATCCTTTTTGCCATATACATAAAACAGAAGCTGACAATGCCGCCTGCAAGAGAATACATTATCGTAGAAAAGCTCCCAAACATAAAACCGGAAAGTATTATGCGAACTATCAGGATAAGAAATACCTGAGGGGCGGGCAGAAAGAACAGTCCCGTAAGAGTCACAAGATTTGCAAGTCCTATCTTTGCTCCCGGTATGGGAATTACAACGGGAATGAGTGTCTCTATGTAACTGAATATCAAAGCTATGGCTACTAGCAAGCCCGACATCGCAGTCTTTGCTGCGCTCGACTGCATGCCCTTACTGCGAGATTGCATCTGTTTCAGATCCCTCTTTGCTGACAATTGTTATGATCAGCCTGTGCGGAAGACAGACTATCGTTTCACCTTCATACATTATATGAGCATGATCTACGCATATCTGATCCGGACAGTCAGCCGATTCTACATATACCTCCTTATCAGATACCACCACTGTATTTTTCCCTTTATCGGAATCAATGCTTAAAACAGTATCTTTATCAAGGGGAATTGTTGCATATTCAATGTTATCAAGTGTTATATACACATAGTTTCCCTCTGTCTTATCTGTCCTGTTTAACATAAGAAACAGGATCACGGCGATAAGAATGAATACTGCAAGCAGTATAAGATCATGCTTTATTGTATTGTTCCCATCACTTGTCTTCACTTATCAATCCCACCAGTAGCTGCCGTAGAATCTGTCGATATGACCGTCTGTGACGCTGACTTCAAATATTCCTATCAGAGCGGGACCGCTCTCCATGTACTTGTCAGGATCGTTTACTGAATAGTCGTAGTTTCTCTTATACCACTCAAGCGGTGTATCATTCTCTTCATAGTTTGCAAAAAACTCTGTCTCGCAATTTTTATCAAACTCAGTCTTATCATCAATGACAAGCGTCATGGTATAGTCTATTCCAAGCGACGGATCGCTTATTTCAAGATCATCAAGTACGACCTTGGAATCACTTACTGTTACATCATCAAGACTGCTGCATGTATAATATACTCTGTTATTTAGTCTGTTTCCGGTATATTTGACATATGCATCCTTATAGCCTTCACTCTTTACATTTGCAAGCAGACCTTCTGCTTCAGACTCATCTAAACATCTTCCCGCAGACACGCAGTAGAACGGTTTTGAGTTCATTTCACTCCACTCGCTTGAAAGCAGGACTATGGCATCAAATCCCTTATCATCCAGTTCGCTTTTAAGCTTATTAGCATCCTCCTCATCAGTAAATGCAGATATCCATACTCCGTAAAATCCCTCATTCACATCGGGCATGTCATAATCGACCTCAGATGTAAAATTCTCGTCTATTCCGGCTTTTACGATATCATCGTTTGTTATCGTATCAACCTTGCTTATTGACGATCCCCTGTAGCTTGGTCTGTACTCATAAAACATGACAGACTTTTCCGAGTCAAAGATATCAATGCCGCATTCATTATCGGGATCGGGTTTGATCTCCATCACCTTTCCTTTTGATTCTATCGAAAAAGCAAAACTGTTTGGCATATCTCCGCATCCTAAAACAGAATAGGTGCAGACTGCCTTGCCCTTTTCAGTATCTAAAGAAAGCCCTCCGCAGGCAAGAAAGACTTCGCTTGCCGGATCCTTTCTGTAGATACGCATTATGTTAGGGTCACTGAATTCTATGTAATACGGCACTGAAGCACTGTCTACCTGCTTCCATATGCCGTTCATTTCTCTCGAAGTATAAAAAGGTGCCTCTTCTTCTTGCTTCATATACGGAAATGTGCTGACAACTCTTTCATCTCTTATATAGTGCGTGGTCTGTCCATCCGCCGCTATCCAGTCAAGTCCGTCATCAGTGATCTTAAGCTTTACCTTCTGGGGAGCTCCCCAGTATTTTCCTAAATTTGACATAATGGAAAAGCACAGTATGTTAAAGTCGCATTCATCAGAATCGGTGTCTGCAACAGACTCTTCAGAAAACGGTATGAACTCGACTGCCCAGAACGAATAAGTATCCAGTTCGTCCGATTCATCGTCACCGTATGCCTCTCCGGCATATGCATAGATGTTATCCGAGAAATTTACGATCTCCAAGATCTCATATTCCCCGTCACTTAGACTGCAGCTGTATTTTCCGCAGATCCTCTCGGCAAATGAATGCATTTCCTCTTCTATCTGAGGCGGTTCTTCCTGTATTACTTTCACAACCTGTTTTTTTGTCTGCTTTTTAGTCTCTGTTACCGTTTCTTTTTCATCCTGCACTTCTTCGCTTTCCTTTGAACCGCATCCTGAAAATGATAAAAATATCATCATTAGACAAAACACAATAACCGCTCTAAATCCTGATCTTTTCATAAATACCCTCATATTTTGATCACTGTTTCTTTACCGAATATCCGAATTTACCCAGCTTATCCCCGAGTCCGAAATACTCGCCGTGAGAATATGCAACTAACTTTGATGAATTAAGCTCAAACTTGCCGTCCGGCTGCATGTACTTCTCATCGACCATCACGCCAACTACCTCGGCAATGAACATGTCATGGCTTCCAAGCTCCTTTACCTCTTTTACCTTGCAGGCAAGAGAGAGCGGGCTCTGAGCTATTGCCGGAGCGTCTACTCCTATAATTTTAACGGGAGTAAGATTCATCTGACTGAACTTGTCAACATCCCTTCCAGACTTTACTCCGCAGTAATCCGTTGCATATACAAGATCTTCCGTTACCAGATTTATTACAAACTCTCCTGTCTCAGAAATTATCGCATGAGAGAATCTTTCCTTTCTTACAGAGATAGATACCATGACGGGATCGGAGCAGATCGTGCCTGCCCATGCGACCGTTATGATATTGGGTCTCTCATTCTTTCTTGCGCAGCTTACCATCACTACAGGCAGGGGATAGAGCATGTTTCCGCTTTTCCAATTTATCTTAGACATAATGTTTCTCCTCTTATGATAAATACTATGTGTCCGTACAAAAATCATTGTACCATATTAGATGTTTTAGCGTTATAATAATTATATGCGAAAGAGAATCGGTGTCCTTTTGGCACAGCTTGAAGAAAATACACAGAAGCGTTTTACGGACGCATTCATAAAGGAAGCATACGCTCATGACTATGACGTATGTGTATTTTCCATGTACCAAAAGTATCAGGAGACAGAGCTGAGAAACATAGGAGACTCAAATATCTTTTCTCTTATCAGACTCGAATGCTTTGACGGCTTCGTAGTGATGCTAGATACTCTTTTGAATCCCGGTCTTGATGCCAAGCTTCTTAAAAGGCTCAAGGAAGAATACAACGGTCCCGTAATCATCGCAGACAGAGAATGCGATATGTTCGATTACGTTCTGATTGATCACTATTCCCCTGTTTTTAAACTTGTAAGTCACCTCATAGAGGTTCACGGATTTACCGATATAGCATTCCTTGGCGGCAAGGAAGGTCATCCCCATTCGATCCAGCGTCTTAACGGATACCTTGATGCCATGAAGATCCACGGATTAAAGATAAGAGAAGACCGTATCCGCCACGGCAATTACTGGTATGATTCTGGTCATGCCTTTGTCGATGATCTTGTTAAGAACAAAGATGACATGCCTCAGGCGATCGCATGTGCAAATGATCCCATGGCCATAGGAGTTGCTGCAAGACTCTCAAGCTACGGCTATAAGATCCCTGATGATATCGCCGTAATAGGATATGATTCCACCATAGAGGGAAGAACATCTCCGGTTCCTCTTACATCTGCAGATATACCTGCTGCCCAGTGCGGAAAGCAGTGCTTTAACTATATCCACAGCAAGATAACGGGCAGATCTGATGAGCATTATGCACTCGATGCCAAGATTCTAATCGGCGGCAGCTGCGGCTGTAAGGACTTTACCCCTGTTTTCAAAAACATGAACAGAGAGGAATGGAAGACAGACCGCTCGGAAGTAAGCTATTACTCTGATTTCAATCACATAACAGAGGATATGCTGTGCCAGACCAATTTCAAGAAGTTCTTCAATTTGGTCACGACCTACTCATACCAGATCAGACCTTTTGAAAACTTCTATATGTGTCTTAACAATGACTTCTTGAATGCTTCAAGCTTTATCGGTGAGGATGCTCTAAGATACGGATACACTGATACCATGAACATGGTGATCGCATGCGGTCCTACAATAGACAGCAATACCACTGCGGTAAATCTGAACAGAACCTTTGAAACAAAGCTGATGATACCTGATCTGTTTAAAGAAAGAGAGCACCCCGCAGTATTCATATTTGCACCTATGTTCTTTGAAGACAGGTGCTTTGGTTATGTTGTCTTAAATCCCGGAAAGGATTTAAGCTCATATACCAAGACATTCCGTGCATGGATGAGAAGCGTAAACCTCGGACTGGAAGCCTTCTACAGACAGAAAGCTCTCACGGGATTCATCGACAGGATTAAGTCTGATCAGGTCCGTGACGTAAAGACCGGTCTTTACAATTATCAGGGCTTTTTGGAAAAACTGACTCTGATGACAAGCATGAACAGGGGCTTAAACCGCTCAGTCGGTGTCATGGCTCTTGATTTTGAGGATCTCAAGCACATAAATGAAAAATACACCATATCCGTAGGTGATTCTGCTATAAATGCACTGGCTATGATCGTTTCAAGCAATACGATGGATGATGAAGTATGCGGTCATCTGGGCGGCGATGAATTCCTGATAGGTATCGTATCCGATAACTGTCAGGCTCGTTTTGATGAGATCATCTCACGTCTTCCCAAGCAGGGTGTAGCCTATACCGATAAGGATAAGGTCACTCATTATAGCACAATATTCCACAGCGAGCTTCAGAATTCGATCAGGGATCTTCAGGGACTTGATTTCCTTATAAATCAGACGGTGAATGCCAAGAATCATAAAAAGAAGATGGACAGAATGTCCCGTCTTGTTATAAAGGATATGTCTGCGGAAGATCAGAGCAAATGCAATGATGTTGACAGGCTCCTTAACGAAGGTCTCATCACATATCATTTCCAGCCGATCGTGCGCGCCGATGACGGTGAGATATTCGGATATGAGGCACTCATGCGCCCGACCGGTGATATAAAACTTACGCCTCTTGAGATAATAAGCGGTGCATCAAAGCTTAACCGTCTGTACGACGTGGAAAAAGCAACATTTGACGGAGTACTTAATCACGTAAGTGAAAACTGTTCTACATTTGAAGACAAAAAGGTATTTATCAACAGTCTGCCGGCCTACCAGCTCGAAGGCAATGATGAAGCCGTTCTTTACAAGCGCCTTAACGATCACAGCGGACAGATCGTTGTTGAATATACTGAAGCCAGCGAGTTTGCAGAGGAAAAACTTGAAAAAAGAAAATCAGACTATGACAAGCTGAAAGTTGAGATAGCGCTCGACGATTACGGCAGCGGCTATTCGAATGTCAATAATCTGATCAGATATACACCTAAATATGTTAAGATCGATCGTATGCTCATCTCCTGCATAAACACAAGCGAGCAGAAAAAGCATTTCGTAAAGAGCATAGTCGATTACGCTTCAAAGAACAATATAACCGTTCTTGCTGAAGGCGTTGAAACAAAAGAAGAACTGCGCTGTGTAATAAGTCTTGGAGTTGATCTTATCCAGGGTTACTACACAGGCCGTCCTTGTGCTGTTCCCATCTTGGCTATAGATGAAGATGTCAGATTCCAGATCAGACGCTACAACTATAACAAAGATGATTCGTTCATTGAATTTTAGTAATGCTTATTCTTTCTATATCTATGCCTGTCTGGGCAAATGCGATATCGATATAGTTGTCTATCGATACGAATACTTCAAATTCCACATGCTTTTCAATCCATTTTCCGCCAGTTCCCTGAACAGTCAGAGTAGTTATCAGCATGTTGTTTGCAGACAGGCTCATCGAAGTCTGCGACAGCTCGCCGGCATCGGATTTTAACGTGATATTTAAGCAGTATGTTCCCTTTCCGTTTATCTTTATCGGGAACTGATTTACACTGCCCGCATGAGTATCCATTCCGGTCACATCAAGCTCAAGCTCACCGCCCTCATAAATCTTTGCAGGCATTACCTTAGGCTCCGGTCTTGAAGACTTGGGTCTGTTAAGCTGTTTGATCTCATCTTCTCCGTTAACCAGTCTGTCAGCTGCGGGAGTCTTAAGAAGGCTGCTTACTATGTTTCTCGCAACTCTTAAAAGCTCTCCTCTTGTGATATAGCCTTCGTTAAGCTTCTGCATAGCATCGTCATCGTTGGCATTAGACTCCGAATCCGCAGTGACCTCATACACGTCATTCTGTGCCCTGATCATGGCACCTGTTTCCTGAATGGTTCCTGCCTTGCCGTCTTCTCCGCATCTTGCCCACCAGTCTGTCATGACTATGCCGTCATATTTCCATTCATTTCTTAAGATCGTTGTATTTAGATCATAGTTTGATGCGGTATACGTTCCGTTTATCTGTCCGTATGTGGACATGATATTGTATGCACCGGCTTCCTTTACCGCCATCTCGTATGCCTTGAGGTATATCTCCCTTAATGCTCTCTGGGAAACAATGGAATTAAGGAAGTTTCTGTTAAACTCTCTGTTATTTGCGGCAAAGTGCTTGATGGTTCCTGTAACGCCTTTGCTGTGAAGTCCCTTAAGCACTGCAACAGTCATGGCTCCCGTAAGGTACGGATCTTCTGAGAAATACTCGAAGTTTCTTCCGTTTAAAGGGTTTCTGTGAATATTTATACCGGGACCTAAAAGCGAATCGATCTTGTTAAGTCTTATCTCAGCGGCTGCCTGACAGTACAGTTCCTCCACCAGCTTAGTATTGAATGTGCAGGCAAGAGAAGTACCGTTTGGCATTGCAAACGCTTCCGTTCCGCAGTCCATTCGTATTCCGCTGGGGCCGTCTGCAAGTCCGGCAACGGGCATACCGAAATGATCGTGAAGTCTTTTTGTTACTCCGCCGTAGCTTCCTGCGATACCGGGTGTTACCTTGCTTGAGGACATTCCCTCTCCCCTGGTCATCTGTACAAGATCAAGATCAGTCATCTGATCTATAAACTCATCTATGGTAACCTTGTTATTCGCAACATCAATGAACCTGTAACCCTTGTCACCGGTGCATTCTCTTGATTCAGGTCTGCCTTCCCTTATCCTTGCTGCAAGGTCGACCGTTCTTGTGGGAACAGGCTGTCTTTCTTCTTTAACCTCATCACCGTTAACTTTTATTATCATCCTGTCAAATGTCTTGACGGGTGCGAGCGCTTCATTTAATCTCTCTGTTACGATCGTATCTCCAAGACTGAATCTTCCGACCTCTGTCGCTTCTCTTACATTTTTTCCGGCGTAGAAGACATAGTCTCCCGCTTCGAGGATATAGCAGTTTATATGCGAGCTGTAGCCTCCGTCATCATATGAAGCCATATCGGCAAGTTTTATTGTCCACTCAATATCCTGACTTTCATTCGGTGCAAGAAGTTTAGTCTTGCCGAATGCCGCCAGATTTCTTACAGGTTTGCAAAGCTTTCCCTGAGGAGGCTGACAGTATATCTGTACGACTTCCTTTCCGCTTACATTTCCGGTGTTGGTAACCTTCGCGCTTATCTTTACGCAGTCATTATCGGCAAGTGTAAATGTCGCATCTATGTCAAATGTTGTATATGACAGGCCATAGCCGAAAGGATACATTACCTTATCCTTTGCCGCTGTCTCAAAATATCTGTAACCTACATATACGTCTTCCTCATACGTATCGGAATCAACGATCTCGAATATCTCCTGGCGCTTGAACAGACCCTGATCTACATCGCCAAGCTTTTCCTTGTCCTTGTTGAAATTGGCAGTAGACGGATAGTCCCTGTAATCATAAGCGATCGTATCTGTCAGTCTTCCGCACGGATTTACTCTTCCCATGAGTACATCAGCTACGCCGTGACCGCCTTCGATACCACCCTGCCATGCATACAATACCGCAGAGGGTGAGAGCTCATCCACCCATTTCATATCTATGATATTTCCGACATTTAATACAACGATCGACTTTTTAAAGTTTTCGCTGACCTTTTTGATCATATCTCTTTCGAGACCGGTTAAGAGATAACTTCCTTCAGTTGCCGAATTGTCCTTGTCCTCACCGGCTGTTCTTCCTATGATGATCACGGCAACATCACTCTGACTTGCGACTCTATTAACCAGCTCGTCACTAAGCTCCATCTCCACCTGACACCACGGATCTGCCGCCCAGCCTTCTCCTCTGTCATAAGGGTTGCTCTCGGACCATGTCTCATAAGTCTTTATAAGATCTTCGTTAAGTTCAATATCTTCCTCATTAAGTGCATCAAGTATGGATACAACATAGGGAGCATTCACCATTCCGCCTGAGCCTGTTCCGCTCTTGTAGTAGTGAAACTGTATGCGACCGAATACGGCAACCTTTGCCTTATCCTTTATGGGAAGCGCGTTATCTTCATTCTTTATGAGAACGCAGCCTTCCGCCACAGCCTCTCTGGCTTTCTTTGCGTATTCACTCCAGTCTAGTGTATATTTCATATTTGCTACCTCCATGCTCCCCTTTTATAATGATCAAAAAAGAAAATCCCTGTTTGCAGGGAACTTGCACACGTTACCTTCCCGACGGCTCCGCCAGGCACCCTTGCGGCACATAGGAGATTCTTCTTATGGCTGCTGCATTCCTGCCCTGACCAGATTCGTAGATTCCTATTGCGCAAGACCCAAACTTCAACACCGCCAAAGAAGGGCTGCTATGCAAGCTCCCTGTAAACAGGGCTGCCAAAACAGTATAATCTATTTGCACTGATCGTGTCAAATATCCTGTTTTTCTTGCTTGAGTCTGGTTCTCATGCTCCTAAAAAAATCCGAAAGTATGGCGGAACACTCATTCTCCAACATTCCGTAGATCGTTTCAACCTGATGATTGAATCTCGGCTCATGCAGAATATCCATGATGGATCCCGCGCATCCTGCCTTGGGATTCATGCATCCTATCACAACTCTTGGTATGCGTGCCTGTACTATCGCTCCGGAACACATCTGGCACGGTTCAAGTGTCACGTACATCGTACAGCCTTCAAGCCTCCAGTCATCGAGTTTCTTTGATGCCTTTTTAATGGCTGTAAGTTCCGCATGAGACAGTGTGTTCTTATCTGTTTTTCTTCTGTTATATCCTCTGCCTATCACCTTTCCGTTATGCTCTATGACGCATCCGATCGGCACCTCTCCCAGCAGAGCTGCTTTTCTTGCCAGTCTGAGTGCCTCCCGCATGTATTTTTCCTGCGGTATCTCACCCTTAAAAGCCCTGGCGCTTATATGATTCTCTTTCAATATGTTCTCTCTTTTTTATGCTGATTGTGCTATACTCATGATATCCTATTTTACTTTAAAAACAAAGAGAAAATTATGAATATACATGGATTTACAAAAACAACTCTGCTTGATTATCCGTCAAAAACCGCAGCCACGATATTCACCGGAAACTGCAACCTTAGATGCCCGTTTTGTCATAACCACGAACTGGTACTGACACCTGAAGTCTTTCCAAAAGAGGATGATGATCTAATACTGGCGTTTCTAAAAAAGAGATTCGGCATACTTAAAGGCGTATGCATTACCGGCGGAGAACCGACTCTTCAGCCTGATCTTTCCCAGTATATAAGAAAGATAAAGGATATAGGTTATCTTGTTAAGCTTGATACAAACGGCTTTAATCCTAATGTCCTTTCATCACTCATTAACGACAGGCTCATAGACTACTGTGCTGTTGATATAAAGGCAGGACATGATAACTATGCAAAGGCTGTCGGGCTTTCAAATGTAAATCTTGCGCCTCTTGAAGAAACGATAAGTATCCTTTCAAAAAACGAGATCGACTATGAATTCAGGACAACGGCAGTTAAAGGTATACACACCGAAGAGGATTTTAAGGATATAGCTAAGTGGCTTCCGTCTGACTGCAAGTACTTTATACAGAGCTATAAGGAGACAGAAGGTATCGGAGATCAGGCCTGCTCAAGTTTTGAAAAAGAAGAGCTTGAACACTTTCTTGACATAGTAAAACCCCACATACCGCTTTGCAGCTTACGTGGGGTTGACTGATCATTATTTTAGGTTCTCATCATATACGGCTCTTTGACCGCCTATGAACTTGGGTCTGTGACGGCCCGCTAATATTATCGCTTCACCAATATGCCTGTTTTCAAGCTTTATCGGTACAACGACAGGCTTTATATGCATTCCTACCATGACTCCGCCGATATCTATTCCGGCATCGGCTTTGGCTGAGATGTTTTCAACCACCATGGGATTTTTCAAAGCTTTGTAATGAGCTGTGGCAAACGAGCCTCCTGCCTTTGGCTGAGGGATAACGTTGACCGGTTCAAATCCTCTGCTTTCGGCAACCTTTCTATCTAGCACTATCGCTCTGTTAAGATGCTCACAGCACTGAACCGCAAGATCTATTCCCTTTTCATTAAGTACTTTTGAAATCTCTTCATACAGGCAGTCCGCTATCTCAACACTTGAGTTTGTTCCCATACGATCACCCAAGACTTCGCTTGATGAACAGCCTATAACAAGCAGGCTTCCTTCTTTTAAAGATGCCTTGTCTATTACCTCATTTATAAGGGCATTTGCCTGTTTCTTAAGCATATCCTTATCCACTTTATCACCTCATTAATGCTGTATTTCTCATATATTATACACCTTGAGAAAAGATATACAACTCTAATATTCATCACTCGGGAACGGTGCCATACCATGATCATCAGGGTTAATCGGCGGCATATCCGAATGCTTGAACTGAGTCTCATACAGTTCGGTGTAGACTCCTCCTGCACGCACCAGATCCTTGTGCTGACCGCTCTCTACTATCTGTCCGTCCTTTAGTACATATATCTTGTCAGCCGCAAGGATGGTTGACAGCCTGTGAGCAATGAGTATGCTGGTCCTTTCCTTTATTATGGGATCGATTGCCTCTTGGATTTTGCTCTCGGATATTGAATCGAGTGCGCTTGTAGCCTCGTCAAATATGAGCAGCTTGGGATCCTTTAAAAGCACTCTTGCTATAGATATCCTCTGCTTCTCGCCGCCGGATAGCTTAAGTCCTCTGTTTCCGACCATCGTATCAAGGCCTTTTTCCTGTGACTCCACAAAATCATAGATGTTGGCCTTTTTTAATGCCTCGATCATCTCCTCTTCGGTAGCCTGCGGAGAAGCGTATTTAAGATTGTCTCTTATGGTTCCGTTAAACAGATATGTTTCCTGGGATACCACTCCGACATAGCTTCTGAGTT
>JAEEUS010000029.1 GCA_016290615.1 Lachnospiraceae bacterium
CTTGGTGCGCTTCTTGCACTTTTCTCAGTGGATCTTAAAAGAACCCTTGCGTGTTCTTCGGTGTCCCAGATCGGATTTATCTTAGTCGGAATAGGAATGTCAGATCTTTTGCTGGAAGAAAACATGCTCGCTGCAAGAGGAACACTGCTCCATATGGTAAATCACAGCATGATCAAGCTGTGTCTGTTTATGGCAGCTGGCGTTGTTTACATGAACCTGCATGCACTTGATCTTAATGAAATAAGAGGTTTCGGACGAAAAAAACCGCTCCTTAACGCTATCTTTTTAATGGGTGCACTCGGTATCGGCGGCATTCCGTTATGGAACGGATATATCAGCAAGACTCTGCTTCACGAAGCGATCGTTGAATATACACATGCATTAAATAATGAAGGGCATATAGCGGTCTTCATGCTGTCCGTCAGTGCGATGAAAGTCATAGAGTGGATATTTATCATTAGCGGAGGTCTTACTGTATGTTACATGACCAAGCTTTATGTTGCCATATTTATAGAAAAGAATGCTTCTGAAGAAAAACAAAAGAAATTTGATGAAAATACAAAATACATGAATCCCCTGTCAGCAGCAGCACTTTCACTTAGTGCTTTGTATATGCCGCTTTCGGGAATGCTGCCTTATATTATTACAGATAAGATAGCAAACCTTTCAGAAGGATTTATGAAAGTCAGTGAATTTGGAACAAAGGTTCATTACTTCTCAGGAACAAATATCCTCGGCGCTCTGTATTCCATTGTGATAGGCGCACTGCTTTATCTGACAGTCGTTAAGAAGCTTCTTGTAAAAGATAATGCATACATTGACAGATGGCCGAAGTTTTTGGATCTCGAGGATCTTATATACAGACCTTTGCTTTTAACTGTGATCCCTAATGTCTGTGTATTTATCTGCAGACTGATCGACAGACTCATGGATTATGTGGTGCTGACATTAAGAAAGACAGTTTATAAAGATGCCAAGCTTCCGATCGAACCTACAGAAGGTGATGAGCTGACTCATTATTTCGGTACCATAGCGGATGACTCCATCCGTGTGCTTAATGAGAGTCTGTGGTCTTATAATCCGAGAGAACCTGAAATTGAACATAAACTGGCACTGTTTAGGAAATACTACAAGGAAAACTCTACCATTATAGGAAGGTCAATGTCGTTTGGCCTGTTCCTTGCATGTGTAGGTCTTCTGCTGGTATTGGCATACATGCTTTTATTCTGATAGAATTATGTTATGACACTTGAAAGTATTGTAAAACTTCAAAAAGAATATTCGCTCATCGGTATCCCCAAAGATATCCATTACAGGAAGGAGGCTCTAGAGAGGCTCCTTGAATCTATTGAGGATAATGAGCCTGCCATATATGATGCATTAAAACTCGATCTTAATAAATGCGAGATGGAAGCCAATGTCATGGAGGTTTCGCAGGTTAAGTCAGAGATAAGCTATGCGATAAATCATCTCGAGCAGTGGGCAAGACCCAAAAGGGTAAGAACTCCCATCAGTCTGTTTCCTTCAAAAAGCTATGTTTACAAGGAACCATACGGTGTAAGTCTTATCATCGCACCCTGGAACTATCCGGTTAACCTGAGTCTCATACCTTTAGTGGGAGCCATAGCTGCCGGAAACTGCGCAATAGTCAAATGCTCAAAGAAATGCCTGAATACATCCAGAGTGATAGTCAGCATTATAAACAGTACTTTTGACAAGAGGTATGTCTATGCCATAGAAGATGCTCTTTCATATGATGAGATCCTTTCTCAGGATTATGATCATATCTTCTTTACAGGAAGCGAAAGAGTCGGAAAGACGGTTATGAGATCCGCTTCATCAAGACTTATACCCGTAACACTTGAGTTGGGCGGTAAATGTCCGTGTATCATCGGACCAGATGCGGATATAGATATGGCCGCAAAGAAGATCATGTGGGGCAAGATAATAAATGCCGGCCAGACCTGTGTGGCACCCGATTACGTGGTACTGCCTTCGGAATGCAAGGAAGAGTTTCTTGTCAAGGCAAGAGAGCATTCCAATGAGATGGTTAGAGATCCGTTCAATAATGAGAATTATCCCAAGATCATCAATCTCCATCACTTTATGAGACTTACAAAATTCATAATGGGAGAGGAAAACCTATACGGCGGCAGATATGATGATAAACAGTTAAAGATCGAGCCCACTCTCTTTCCAAATGCTACATTTGACAGCGAGATCATGAAAGAGGAGATATTCGGACCACTCCTTCCCATCATATCCTATACGGATGTGGATGATGTGATCGATACGATAAAGAGACGTCCCAAACCGCTTGCCTGCTATATATTTTCGTCTGACAGAGAGTTTGTTGATCTTACTGTCGAGAGAATGGCTTACGGCAGCTGCTGCGTCAATGACTGTATCGTTCAGCTGGGAAATCCCCGTCTTCCTTTTGGAGGAGTCGGTGCCAGCGGTATCGGCAAATATCACGGACAGGCATCATTTGAAACATTTTCAAATACAAAGAGTGTTCTGATGAATCGTTCGGGCAGGGATTTTGAGATGAAATATCCGCCCTTTACTGATGATAAATATGCGAGAATAAGAAAATTTTTAAAATAAACTTACGAAGGGGCCGAATTTCTGATAAAATAGATAACACAGCGTTAATTGTTTCAAAATTTTTAGAAAGGGAGCAGACATGTTTGAAGTTGGTGAATATGTGGTTTATGGTAACAAAGGTGTATGTAAAGTCAATAGTGTCGGACCGGTCGATATACCCGGCATACCAAAAGAACGACAGTATTATACCCTGTCACAGGTATACACCAGAGGAAGCACGATCTTTACTCCCGTTGACAGTGATAAAGTAGTCCTGCGCAGAGTCCTGACAAGCAAGGAAGCAAAGGATCTGATCAATGATGCTGCTCATATGAATCCTGTCTGGATCCAGAATGACAAGGAAAGAGAGCAGAGATTTACCGAGATTCTGCGTTCTGCCGATACAAGATCTTTATTTGAGATGATAATCGCTCTTCATCACAGGAAGGAAAGGCGACTGGCAGCCGGCAAGAAAGCGACCAGTACTGATGAAAGATATTCACA
The DNA here is from genome assembly GCA_016290615.1 of Lachnospiraceae bacterium. GTDB lineage: Bacteria > Bacillota > Clostridia > Lachnospirales > Lachnospiraceae > Colinaster. Next base: position 3,091 of record JAEEUS010000029.1, read on the forward strand.
TGCTGCAGAGGACATCCTCTTCGGAGAACTGGGAATATCGCTCGGGATCGCAAGAGACGAGGTCAAGGACTTTGTGATAAGAACATTTGAGGATGTAAGATAAAAAAGATGCCTTAGGCATCTTTTTTATTTGTCCACATCTTCCCACCAGTGCTCGTTGTATTTTTCAATATCGTCAAAATCAACTCTTTCACCGATCTTAGGTGTAGCTTCGTTTATGTTTAATCTTTCCGATTCTTTTAAGGATCTTATAACGGAATCATCCCAGTCGTTGTAGCAGATACAGTATGCCGCCCAGTGAACGGGTATGAACCAGTCAGCTCCTATCTCACTCACCGCTTTTACGCTCTCTTCAGGGAACAGATGAATGTTTGGCCATCCTTTTCCATACTGACCGCATTCCATAAGAGCAAGATCCACTTTACCTAGTTTTTCATTGATCTCTTTGAAATTATCACAGTATCCGCCATCCCCAGAGTAATATACCGTGTGACTTCCGTCATCTAGATGAAAGCCGCACCACCAGGATGCATTTTGTTTTAGAGGGTTTCGCCCGGTGTAATGCTTGGCGGGGGTCGCTGTTATCTTCAGTCCGTTTTCATCAAGCTCGTCATACCACGCCATGGTCTTTATCCTGCTTTTATCTATTCCCCATCCTATAAGATAGCTTTCAACTCCTAGCGGAACGACATAAGTACTTACTTTGCTATCCAGCTTTTTTATGGTCTCATGATCGAGATGATCATAATGGTCATGTGATATGAGGAGTATATCTATATCAGGGAAGTCTTCAGGTTTAATGGGGACCTGTGAGAACCGCTTCACTCCTGCAAAGGATACAGGTGACGAATACTTGGAAAAGACAGGATCGATAAGGATATTCTTTTCACCCATCTGAACAAGGATCGAAGAATGTCCAAGCCATGTCACATAAAGCTTTCCGGTTTCACCTGCCGGTATGCTATCTGACTGTATTACGGGGATAGTACCCTTAGGCTTTAGTCTGTCGCTTTTTTCTTCCTTTTGGGGACTGAGTAATGGAACATCATCCTGATTGTGGAAAGTACCATCGTAGAAGAAAGCAGTTCTTTGGGCATACTCTTTTTGCATGGTCTTATCCGGCAGTCTGCCTATTGACGGCCAGAATTTTAAAAATGCAAATATAAGACATATGAAAATGACAATAGCTAAAACTGATATCATAATAATCTTCGCAATCTTTTTAAACATGTAACAAATATAACACATGACACTCACGCGATTCTATATGTGATATAATAAAAAAGGTTAAATTTTCATAAACACTGATACAGGAAAGGGGAAAAACATGGGTGTATTGGTAGAGTGTCGTAATCTCACCAAAAGCTATCAGGGCAACAGACCTGTCATCGAAAACCTGAATCTGACCATAGAAAGTGGTCATATAATAGGGCTTTTGGGACCGAACGGAAGCGGCAAGACAACCATAATCAAGATGATAAACGGTCTGCTAAGACCAACAAGCGGCGAGGTTTTGATAGAAGGGCAGGCTCCGAATCCTTCTACAAAGGCGATCATCTCTTATCTTCCGGAACGTACATATCTGGAAGCTCAGAAGACGGTAGCAGATATAATAGATTTCTTTACTGATTTTTACAGTGATTTCAGACCCGAAAGGGCAAGGGCAATGCTTAGTGCATTAAAGATAGATGAAAAGGCATTGCTTAAGACGCTGTCAAAGGGAACTAAGGAAAAGGTTCAGCTTATACTGGTCATGAGCAGGGATGCAAAACTCTATATCCTGGATGAGCCTATCGCCGGTGTTGATCCTGCGACTAGAGATTATATAATCCGCACAATCATAAACAATTATGACAAGGAGGCATCAGTCCTGATATGTACGCATCTTATATCGGATATTGAGGAAGTGCTTGATGATGTCATATTTCTAAAGGACGGACAGGTAACTCTGCATTGTCCCGCTGCCGAGATCCGTGAAAAATTCGGTGTGTCTGTGGACAAGCATTTCAGGGAGGTGTTCGCATGCTAGGTAAGCTATTTAAACATGAATGGAAGGATTCCTTCCTTTTTATGCTAATACTGAACGGATCGATACTTATTCTGTCCATTCTTGGAGCATTTTTCTTCAATTCCATTGATATTTCAGAGATTGATTATGAAAGACCGTTCCAGGGACTGATGTACGGAACCTACATGTTAGTATATGTTGTCGGTATATTTGTTTTATTTATCGGTTCAACGATATACTTCTATGTAAGATTCTTTAAGAATATGTATACGGATCAGGGATATCTCATGCATACCCTTCCCGTTACTGAGCATGAACTCATTTTTTCAAAGCTTTCTGTAGCCATGATATGGAAGATAATAAGTGCAATAGTGGTAACATTTGGTCTTGAGCTCATTGCCTACAGCATTTCCAAGGATATTATACCTGCATTACGCGAGATAAAGGAAGAGATCCTAAGACTTGGGGTAGAACCGGTAAGACTATCTTTAATCATCATACTCTCACTTTTGCTTGCCCTGGGATATGCACTGTATACATATCTGCTTGGATATGCATCTGTGAGTATCGGACAGTTTGCGGTAAAGAATAAGGTCATTGCTTCTGTCGGAGCATTTTTAGGCATAAGACTGATCGTGAGATTTATCCGTAATCTTATCACGGTGTCTGTAGGAAGCATGAGTTACACCAGGCTCTTGATGTATTCCGCATCAAGAATAGATGATCACGCCTTACTAGTTGCAGTTGCGATATCCAATATAATGATCTACATTGTCTGTGCGGTTTTGTATCTCATAACCCACATGATCATGAAGAACAGACTTAATCTTGAATAGAAGCAAAAAAAGAAGCGCCATTGGCGCTTCTTTTAGTTGAGGGATCATCCCTCGATGGCTATATATTTATTTGCTTCAACCTTTTTGTCATCCTTTTTAGGAATATCCAGAGTAAGAATGCCGTGTTTAAAGCTTGCCTTGATGTCTTCCTGCGTAAGTGCTTCACCGACGTAGAAGCTTCTCTGGCAGGAACCGCTGTATCTTTCCTGACGGATGTATTTGCCTTTCTTTGCCTCAGCCTCGTTTTCGGCCTCGTTCTTATCTAGTCCCTTTGCGGCGCTGATTAAAAGATAACCGTTATCAAGCTGAACTGTAACATCTTCTTTCTTGAAGCCAGGAAGATCGATCTCCATCTTATAGGCATCGTCTGTTTCTCTGATATCTGTATTCATCACATTTTTAGCTCTGTGACCATACAGTTTCTTTTCCAGATTTCTGAAATCTCTGTCATCAAACCATGGAAAACTGTCCAGGCGGTCGATCAAATCAAAGTCATCGTGAAATAAGCTAGGTCTCAACATAAGTCATCCTTCCTTTCTTTACGTTGTATCGTTTCGATACACAACCTCTCAAATAACGTTAATAACTTTGAACCCGGAATGTTTGGGAGCTGTCCTGCAACTCCTTTTCTTTGTTCTGACTACGTTATAGCACCGCAATTAGCACTCGTCAACACAGAGTGCTAATTCTTTATTCTTTGTTTATAATTGTTAATAATTGGATAATACTATTGCTCGGCGGCATGCCATGAGTAAAGCTGGATAAGAAAATCCAGGTCTTTAAGGAACTTGTAATCATACCTTTCTGCTGATTGTAGGACAAGGATATCGGCATTAAGGAGGTCATCCTTAATCTCTCTTTCATTATCTCTGTATGCAAATGTACAGTGATTGAAGTCCTTCTTTATATATGGGATCATAAAGTTTCTGTAGGAATCACCGATCATTACGAGGCTTTCATTATATCCTCTGTCGGTCTCGGTCCTGTAGATATCACTGGTAAGAACGGATTCGGCGGTTTCATAGGTTGTGTATACATCGTCCTTGTAGTGAACGATATATTCGTAAAACGGAGGAAAGTCCGCAGCATTGAGTTTGCCTAGTTCTATCAGATCTCCGGAAGCAGGCCGGCTTTCCTTTGTAACAGCAAGTGATAAAATATCGGTCTGAGGGATATCCAGCATTCCGTAGAGAGCCTGGACTCCTATGTATGAGCCTACAAAATTCCAGTGACTGTCATATTTATAGTAGGACTCATAGTATCTTGTTATGTCCTTGAGTTCTTTTGTGGGAAATGCAATATCTACCGTTGAATTCTCTTTTATATAGTCATAAAGCCTGGGAACTCTTTTATAAGTATCGAAGACCGTAAAACTGGGCATGTATTCAGGATATACATTGCTCTTTGACGGTGTGAATATTACTGCGAGCTTTATCTCCCTTGCGTCACACAGCTCCTTAAGGATATTCAGCTTCTTTGCATATTCGCTCATCTCGTTTTCTGTGAGGAGATTGTTGGCCTGATAGTAAGGCAGATTTCCCCATCCGTAGAGGAAAAGCCAGTCGAATCTTCCTATCGTTGTCTCGCCGTGAACATTGGGAGCCAGATAGCTGTCATCTATCAGCTTGTCTGTCCAGGAATCTGTTTTTTCTGCCCCACAGTGTGTACATACAAATTCGGTATAGCCATAGCTTATATAGGTAGGATCTACGACATTGGCGGTCTGCCATTCATGACCCATGGTATCACAGTTCCAGACTATTACTTCGTCTTCTTTCGGTTCGATTAGCAGTGCTCTCAGTTTTTCGCTCTTGTACATGCTTTTTTGTCCGGATTTTGCAACAGTTTCAACCGCTATTTTGCTTCGATTGTCTTCAATACCGTACAGAATCTTTAAGGCAGCAGGTTTCAGATCATATTCATACGGACTTTCTACAACGGAATCGACGGATTTCTTAAATGAGATCAGTGAACTTCTGAAAGGAGCCCTGTCCGCGAACCAGTCTGTAACTGCTTCTCCGGAAAGAGCAAGCTCTGAAACATTTTCAATCTGAGTCTTTTCTCTCTTTTCTCCAAGATCATAATCAAGAGAATCATACAGATTTTTGTCCGCAATAAATAAACCTGTCCATATAACAGGAGGAATAAACAACAGTATTATAAATAGTGCGATACAAGCTTTTTTCATTGTTATCCCTTTTATTGCGATCAGAACTGGAAGTATAAGAACGGATTATACGAACCCGCAATAATCTCGATCATTGATACCGCCAGAATCAGTATTGCCAGTATTCCTTTAAGACCTGCCCATATATTTGCCTTTTTTTCTGACTTAAATCTGTTTTCAATAAAACCGTAAACGGGAAATGAAAATATCCAGCCAAGTAAAAAGGAAACGATCAACCGCATTGAAAGATAAGAGAATACAGTGTAAACACCGTCACCTCTTGAAAACATTTCTTTAAGAAATGTAAGGGCCTGTGATATATTTTCTGATCTGAAAACGGCAAATCCTATAATGACCATGAACAGAGTATATATCCTGTTAAGAAGTTTTACAGGATTCTTCTTTAGTATATTGCCGCTTAGAAGTCTTTCGGATATTATCAGAATTCCGTTAAAAAGTCCCCAAACAACAAATGTGAGTTTTGCTCCGTGCCATATGCCGGTAAGCCCAAATACAATAAGAAGATTGAAGACAAGACGGACAGACGAGCATCTGCTTCCGCCAAGAGGTATATATACATATTCCTTAAACCATCCCGAAAGCGAGATATGCCATCTTCTCCAGAACTCCTGGATTGATTTTGAAGCATACGGATGATCAAAGTTTTCCTTAAGATCAAAACCAAATATCTTTGCAAGACCGATCGCCATATCCGAATAGCCTGAGAAATCAAAGTAAAGCTGGAGTATATAGCATATGGCACCAAACCATGTAACGGTTGCGCCTAGTCCCTGTATTTTATCGCCCCATATGGCATCAACCGGACCGGCAAGTGCATTGGCGATAAGAACCTTCTTTCCAAGACCAAAGCAAAAACGCACCATTCCGTCAAAAAATCTGTCTGATGATGTATCTCTGTCAGTCAGCTGCTTTTCTATGTCGCTGTATCTGACTATAGGTCCGGCAACAAGCTGCGGAAACAGTGAGACATACAGAGAAAACTTGATAAAATCCTTTTGCACGTACGCTTTATTTCTATAGACATCCACAACATAAGATACTGACTGGAATATATAAAATGATATGCCGAGAGGCAGGATTATATCAGTAAACGTATCCGCGAATTTAAAGAATGACAAGAGTCCGATATCGAGTAGTATCGTGACAAAAAGAGCAGGTTTGATACCTTTGTCTATTAACAGACCGCCGGCATAGTTGATGATAAGTACGGCAAAGAGCAGCAAAAGATAACGGTATCCGCCGAGACCGTAAAATGCAAACGATGCGATAAGCAGCAGGATGTTGTTTGCCTTTATTCTGTTTTCGGGATCATTCCTGTATAACAGACTGCTTAAAAAATACAGAATCAGAACCACAGGAAGGAATACCCATAAAAAGAATACCGAGCTGAAGATCATATGATGCTATTCCCTAACTTTAAACAATTCTTTTTCATCTGAAGTGTAATATATGAAAGTGACGGATGAAGGTCTGATCGAGGATGTCTGCTCGATCTCATCCTTTATATTGTTTATGGTTTCTGACCACGTTGTTTCGTCTTCCAGTGCCTTTTTTATCTTTTCGATGTTTTCATCTGAAAGGTCTGAAAGATAGTAGTATTTGTAGACTATATCATTTGAGGATACTTCCATGGAATAATCGCCGTAAATCTCACAGTTTTGTGAAAGAATGCTGTCTCTTACCTCCTGTGTTTTGGCTTTTGCTTCTTCGGTGGACATTAGTGCTTCAAGTGTTTTTGGCGCACCGCAGGCTGAGATCAGCACGCAGAAAAGAAAGAGAGCTGTTATTCTTATGAGATTTGATCTGTTAACTGAAAACTTCATATGAATTTCTCCTCCGTATAATTATATCGAATATACGGACATAAAAAAACACAGATTTTAAGATTGACACGTAACGAGCGTTAGCCTATAATTTCTAACGAGCGTTAGATAACAGCTCATGAAAGAGGGAAAGGTAAATTATGCCAAGAACAAATGCTAAAGAAAAACTGATCGATGCAGCGATGGAGCTCTTTTCGGTCAAAGGATATGACGGTACCAGTGTGGATGAAATCGCGGAATCCATAGGTATTAAAGGTCCTACCATCTATAAGTACTATAAAGGTAAGGAGGCTCTTTTACAGGCGATCATCGAAAATGCCGACATGGAATATAACAAAGGTATGGGCTTTGGAATAAATGCCGGTGAAAATGTACATACCGGCAGGGAACTTAAGGAATTTGCCATGAAGAGCCTGATGTTTACCATAGATAATGAAACAGCAAGGAGAATGCGAAAACTGCTTACTATAGAACAGTACAGAGATGTAAAGTTCGCACAACGGGCGACCAAACATCAGATAAGCAATATAGTATCCATGTATGTTCCTGTTTTTAGAAGACTGATCGATGAGGGAGTCATGTTAAATGGAAATCCTGAAGTGATCGCACTTGAATTCATGGCGCCTGTTTCACTTATGCTTCAGATGTGTGACAGGGAACCGCAAAAAAAAGATGATGCACTTCGCATGATCGAAGAACATATGGATATATTTGTTGAGAGATATTTCATAACAAAATAGAAAGATTAAAACGAAGTAAAAGGGGAAAATATGAAAAAAAGGATGTTTTTGATATCACAGTTAATGCTTTTGGTATGGTTCTTTTTGGATATGACAGGAGTGTATTTTAAGGACTGTTATCTGGTTACGAGATCATATAAGGAAGACGGGATTTTCTTTCTGATATATCTTGTGACTGTTTTGCTGTATATATTTAAGGAAAATGCAGGGAAATGGGCAGTACTTGTATGGAGTATCATGTGGTTTGTCACACAGTTTATGAATCATGAGCTCGTTACTATCACGGGAAGAGGCTATGAAGGAAAGCTGAAATACTTTGCAGGCTCTCTTTACTGGCTAAAGATTGATGGAATGTATATACCGGATGTCTACCATACTGTTTTGCACATCCTTATTCTTGCCGTGATCATAACCGCTATCATATATATGAGGGATAAAAAAGATACAGACAGGGAGGTTGATGAATGATAAAAACAGCGATAATTCTGGCCATCATAGGACATATACTGTGTGGTATCTGTGATTGTTTACTAAGTTATTCAAAGACCGGAAGAAGACTGAATTTCAAGGTCCTTAAGGATCCGCAAAAGATGTATGAGGAGTTTAGGGATATGCCGTTGTCTTTTCCGTTAATATCCATGGTGCTTGGAACATTTTCCATAACCATGTTTGGATTCGGATATTTTGCCTTAAGCTATTGGATGAAGGATTTTTCAATTTTAGCATCAAATATCATGTTCATAGCAGCTTTGTTTTTCCTTGTTCCTATCGTAGTACATCACGTGATATGCGGAGTTGTTGAGTGGATGTATATATCGCTTGACCGTAAAGATGAAGTAAGAACTGCTGTATTTGATCTGCAGAAAAAGACGATAAGCACAATGTTAGCGGGTTACGCAGGCCTGCTGATATATCTCATTACGTTATTCATACTAGTGATAACGGGAAAGACATATCTGCCGATATGGGGATGTATATTCAACACTGCGGTATTTATGCTTTTACTTGCGCCGACAAAACTTCCTGCAAAGGGTAATATCGCAGGAGTGTTGATGTGGATCGGGCTATTGTTTGTTGTTTAGAGCTTTGAAACAGATATCATAACAACACAAAAGCAGGCCGGTTTTAAAAGAAAAATAACTTTTTTGAAATTTTTTAAATTTTTTTGTAACGAAATGAAAACTCTCACGTCTAATCGATGAGATCACTTGAAAGGAAGCTCAAAGTTCCATGGACAAAAACACCGCTGAAAAACTTTATGAAGCTTTTTACATGAAGGTGTTTTCTTACGTAATGACGCTCACGAGTGATCGGGAAGATGCTAAGGAGATAACCCAGGAGACATTTTTCAGGGCAATCTCCACAGAACACTCATTCAGAGGAGAAAGCGAAAGCTACACATGGTTGTGCGCGATAGCAAAAAATCTCTTTATAGATGAGAAGCGACGACATTCCCGATTTGAACAGGTAGAACTCGAAGAGCAGCAGGATACGGGGAAAAGCTTTGAAAAGAGCCTTATGGATTCAGATACATCCATCCGGGTTCACAGAGTACTTCATGAAATGGAGGAACCCTATAAGGAAGTTTTTCAGCTTCGCATATTCGGGGAATTGTCCTTCAAAGAGATAGGTTCCATCTTCGGTAAAACTGAAACCTGGGCCCGGGTAACCTATCATAGAGCAAGAATAATGATCAAAGAAAGGATGGAGAAGTCATGAAATATGAATGTGATGTAATAGAAGATCTATTACCATTATATAAAGATGGCGTATGCAGCAAGGCAAGTTTAAAAGCCGTTGAAGAGCATCTTGCTGAATGTCCAAAGTGCACACAGATGCTGAATGCATTAAAAGATACAGTTATTGATGAATTGATAGTAAGGGAGAGAGATGAAGTAATCGATTCCCAATCCAGATTTTTTAAGAGAAGAAGTGCTGTAATAGGCAGTGTTTTAGCAGCTGTATTTGCTCTGCCGATACTTATATGCCTGATTGTTGATCTTGCAAGCGGTAACGGTCTCGGATGGTTTTTCATCGTGCTTGCATCGATGCTTATCCCGACATCAATTTTTGTTGTACCGCTTATGGCACCAAAAAACAGGATGTTTTTGACAATGTGTTCATTTACATTTAGCGTGATCCTGCTTTTGGCAGTTATCTGCATATACAGCAGAGGAAGCTGGTTTTTTATTGCGGCATCATCAGTTCTGTTTGGCTTAAGCTTATGCTTCGTACCATTTATAGTCTGCAGAAGACCTGTTAATGCTTATCTTAAGAACTACAAGGGACTTGCGGCAATGACGATCATCACTGCCACATTCTTCCTTATGATGATCTGCATAGGAATACATGTTGCGTCAAGAAAATACTTTATCCTGGCATTCGGGATATCTGTACCGATGGTTCTTCTTGTCTGGGTAGTCTTTTTGATCATAAGATATATGCCTGCCAACGGATTTGTAAAGGCAGGTACCAGTATAGGAGTGATCAGTATTGGTTCATTTGTCGCAAATATGATGATTACTCAGATAGTGATCAGCAAATTAGATGAAGTAATGGTATATACAGATCATTCACAGATCAGTTCTATCATAGGAGTTGTAATAGGGATGATTCTTATCACAATTGGTCTTGTAGTAAAAAAGGGAGAGAATAAAGAAAATGCTTAAGAGGTTGATTTTTACAGTAGTATTTGTTGCAGCTTTTATCTGCTTTAGCGGATGCGGTTTTATAGTAGGATCAAATTATATATACCAGAACGGAGATAAGTATACGGCTGGTGACCGTGAGATAAAGGAAAAGATCGAAAACATCAACATAGATTATAATTCAGGAAGCGTAAAGCTAATCGGCTCTGATACAGACATAATAACCGTAAAGGAAACGTCATCGGTTAAGCTGGATGATAAGAGAAAGGTGCATACCTGGGTTGACGGGACAACTCTTTACGTAAGATACTGCGCTTGCGCAAAGAATCTTGATCTTAATAACCTTCAGAAACAGCTTATCATCACTATACCTGATGACCTGATCCTTTCAGATCTTTATGTCGATGTTTCTTCAGCAGATGTAAGCTGCGAAAACTTTAAATCTGACAGCGTGGATATCAGTGCAAGTTCCGGTAATATCCTTACAGAATGCGAAGCAAACATGATAAAGCTTTCCGCTTCTTCAGGAAATGTTTATCTGACTCAGAAAGGAAACAGCGAAAACATATCGATCGAAACATCTTCAGGCAGTATCGATGTTGATATGGAAGATGCGACAAATCTTTTAACAGAAGCTAGTTCCGGTGATATAACGATAAAGGCAGGCAATGTAAAAGAATTTAGGTCAGAGACTTCAAGCGGAAGCAATGAATTCAGTTTTGATTCAGCTCCTGGGATGTCAGATATAGAAGCATCATCAGGCAATATAACAGTATATCTTCCAAAAGACAGTGATCTTACAGTAAATATGGATCCTGATGAAGATGATTTTTCTTACGATCTTGCATTTACCAAAAAGGGCGATGCATATATAAGCGGGGATGGATCAAATAAAATGAAGATCGACATATCTTCAGGTGAGATTAACTTTAGGGCACTTGACTAAAAGGTATGAAAAAGAAAATTAAATTGTTCCCAAAGGTATTACTGGTAGCGTTTGCGGTTATAACAGTATGCCTTACGGGACTGTTCATATATAACAGGATAATGTTAAAAAAAGATGCAGCGCTGTTAAAGGAACATGTCGGTCAGATGGTTGAAGTAGACGGTCATGATATGTGTGTCTATTTTGAGGGGGAAGGCGATCATACGATAGTATTTATGTCCGGCTGGGGGGAACCTTCACCTATATATGATTTCAAGGCTCTTTACAGCCAGCTGAGCAATGACTATAGGATCGTAGTCATAGAAAAATTCGGATACGGCTTTTCCGATGAAGTGGGTGGCAGAAGATCGTTCTATACAATACTTCGCCAGGACAGAGAGGCGCTTGATAAAGCAGGTATAACAGGTCCGTTTGTGCTCTGTCCCCATTCTCTTTCGGGAGTGGAAGCCATACTCTGGGCGCAGAAATATCCGGAGGAAGTGGAAGCGATTGTAGGACTGGACATGATGGTTGCTAATGCAAATATCCAGTCAAAATATGAAGTATTAAACAATCTGGCAATGGATATAAACAGTATTGCAAAAAATATCGGATTTCTGCGTTTTATAAATGTTGATGAGACAGGTACTCTGACAGAAGAGGAAAAGAGGACTGTAACAGCTCTTTACTGCAGGGATACAGCAAATGATACTGTAAGAAACGAAAGAGAAATAGAAAATATAAAGGAAGTGAGTGTTGCAATATACAGCACATCACTTCCCACTGTTCCGACTATACAGTATATCACTGAAGAAGACAATGATAATACATGGATCGTTTCCGCACAAAAACTCGCGGATGCATCAAAAAACGGACAGGTTATAAAACTAGACTGCGGGCATTACGTTCATCACTATGAGTATGAACGGATAGCCAAAGATATAAAAGTTCTGATCGAAGGGCTCGAGTAGAGCGATCATTCGGCGTAATTGATTCTTATATTGGTAAGAGCACACTGGTCGCCTGAAAGAGCCACGTAGATCTCCTCGGTATCAACTAAAACATGAGTTGTATCTTTTATTGAGATGCCATCATTCTCTGTTTGTGAAACAATGGTATTTCCATCTCTTTTAAATGAAACAGAACAGTCAAATCCATTTCTGTTATAGTTCTTCCATGAATCCCATCCGTTGAAATCCTGTCTGTTTACCAAAAGATCATTTTCTGCCACATGTTCAGCTTCCCAGTTTTCGCCATCCAGTCTGACAAGAGAGAATTCCTTATAGTTTTCGCCATTAACCGTTCCATCATCGGATGAGAAAATGACATATGAAGGACAATGCCAAACAAGTCTTGCGGTAGGCAGGCTTATTGAATGGAAAGATATCTTCATACCGTCTTTTATCGGAATACCGTTTGTTGATTCACTTCTGTAGCCGTCAACCTGAACATTCGGAATATCTCCGGCAGGTACATTGATAAAACTGATCTCTTCAATGATCCTGGGGATGAAGTCAGCATTTGTTTTTTCTTCTGATTTTTCTATCTTAACATCACTGATACGGCATTGTTCTCCGCTAAGACCGATATATACATACCTCGAGCTGTCCGGAAGAGCAATGATGAATTCTGTAACACCTTCTTTGTCATAGATTTTAATAAGTGCGTGATCCTTGACTTTTACGGCTTCTATTCGGTATTCGCCACGGGCAAGAGAGGTCTTTTCCTCTCTTTTCTTTGTTTCTATCTTTCTTATTCCATTATTTACTGAATGACCATCAAACCAGATCTCACAGTATTCGAAATATAATAATTCCTTTATCTCTTTTTCTTCGTCATGGTAGCGGCCGTCAAGAGAATCAAAGATTACAAGTGAAGGCTTGGGACTGTGACTGGCTATCGTTTTGTTAGGACTTACCTTCATTTCTATAGTAGTCATGTAAGGATTGATCCAAATACCTTCAGAAATGTCATCCCTGTGTTCACCGATTACAAGCACGTTCTTTCCGGCCAGTTCCTTTATCTCTTCTCTTTCCTTCATCTCATATTCGGTATCCATATCTATAAGATGAAGCATGATGTTGGCAAATTCAGGATCAAACTGAGTTCCGGCACCTTCTATGAGCTGTTCGCGAACCTTATCCTGAGTTATGGTATCACGATAGCTTCTTTTTGATGTCATCGCGTCATATGCATCCGCTACAGATATGATTCTTGCAACCTCGGGAATGTCTGAACCCTTGAGCTTTTGAGGATATCCCTTTCCGTCATAGCGTTCATGATGAAAGTTTGCACCGATGCTAAGATACGGATACTCCGTGATGCTCTTAAGAATCTGGGCACCCATTACCGGATGCTGTTTTATAAGATCAAATTCTTCGTCAGTAAGTTTTCCCTCCTTACTTATTATCGCCTCGGGTACACCGATCTTTCCTACATCGTGCAGAAGAGCTACATAGTAAATCTCTTCACATTCAGAAGGGCTCTTTCCTGCTCTTTCTGCTATCTTTTTTGAGTATTCGGCAACTCTTGAAGAATGACCGTGGGTGTATTTGTCTTTTGCATCTATTGCATTTGCCAGAGCTGTCGCAGTCTGAGAGAAAAGTCTCTGAACGTTTTTCTGCTCCTCTTCCTTTATATAGAGCTTGCTCTGGAAATTGATCAGAGTATATATGATCCCGCTTACAATGAACAGAGCAGCAATGCTGTCAAAGTAATTGCCGCCTCTTGTGTATCCGATTATCAGATTTGGGAATAAATATCCAACTATCCAGCAGATGACCATGACGACTGCTTCGCAAATGATCATAATGATCTTTAGTTTTCCTTCCAGGATCATTGCGATATAGATAGTGCCCAGCAGCAACCATATGGGAGTGCCGCCCTCAACGCCGCCGTTAGAGAAAAACATCGATGGAAGAAATACGAATACGAGTATCACGGACAGAACGACTTTCGCCCTCTCGATCTTATTTTTCTTGAAAGCATATATAACATATATCGTAAAGAATATGGCACCGATAATGGTAGAGATCGTAGCCGAGATGGGCTCATGCATTATAAGACCGCATGGAATTGCCGCAAACAGCGCGATAAGAACGGTGATCGAGAGCATTATAAATGTTCTCTCTTCTATATCAGTAGAAGAATCATAAACATAACTAGAGATCCGATTAAGGATCTTTTTAATTCCCTTCATTTCTAATTCATCCTCCATATTATATAATAACACTATGTGACACTTTTTGTGATACTTCTTTTGATATATTAGTGTCACAAAACAAGGATCGTATATATGCATTAGAAAAACAGTACAAGGAAGAATTGTATGAGTTCTATGTCACTGTTAGAAAAGAATCCAGTGAAAAGGATGCAGATGAGATCTTTGCAGAATTCGATGAAAAATGGGACAGGGAACATCCTGAGTTTTATGATATGCAAAAACTCTTAGCTTAGATTTATATTTTAAATTAGCCGGTATCTTATATTATACCGGTTTTTTATAGACTCAATCTTGACAGTGATAAGATTGAATGATACAATCTTATCACTGATAAGTTTGGAGGTGTTCATATGAAAGACAGATCATACCATCATGGTAATCTAAAGCATGAACTGATAGAAAAGGGACTGGAATATATAGACAGATACGGTGTGGAGAGTCTCTCTATGAGAAAGCTTGCGGAGACTGTAGGTGTAAGTTCAGCTGCACCTTACGCTCATTTTCAGAATAAAGAAGCATTTCTTGCCGCTGTTTGGGAGTACATAACAGATCAGTTTTATAGCAGACTGGAAGAAACTAGTAATACCTGCACTGATAAGAATCGTCTTTTGATCGAGCTGGGTAAAAGTTATGTGCTCTTCTTTTATGAGAATCCGCTGTATTATCACTTTTTGTTTACTAGAATTAATATTGAGGTAAGTGAATATAAACCATTTTTGCTATTTGAGGATATTGCGACAGACTATCTGGTTGAACACATTAATATAAGAAGAGATTCAATCCGTCCCAAAATCCTCGCACTCTGGTCAATGGTCCATGGCCTGGCACAGCTTGTTAGTGTTAAAGGTGTAGTTAATATGGATAATCTCGGTGATGAGATAGAAAAGATACTTTCATCAATTAGTTTTTAGGAGGAGTTTAGATGATAGGAGTATATTTAAGTGGCACGGGAAACACAAAACACTGTATAGATAAGTTTATTTCATTGATTGATCCTTCAGCCAGTACTGTATCAATCGAAGATAAAGACATAGTATCAAAGATCAGGGAAAATGATGAAATTGTTTTGGCATATCCAACACAGTTTTCAAATATGCCTTTTATGGTGAGGGATTTTATAAATAAAAATGCTGACATCTGGTCAGGTAAAAAGGTGCTGTGCATGACTACAATGGCGCTGTTTTCAGGTGATGGAACCGGATGTTGTGCAAGGGTGCTTAAAAAACATGGAGCAAGAGTAATAGGCGGTATGCAGATTATCATGCCTGATTCCATAGGTGATAACAAGCTTTTAAAGAAGCCAATAGAAACCAGCAAACAGATGGTAAAAGATGCTGACATAAGAATAGAAAAGATTGTAGAACAGATCAAAGAAACAGGAAGATATCCGCAGGAGGGGCTGAGTTTCTTTGCACATCTTGCCGGATTATTCGGTCAGAGACTGTGGTTCTATAATAAGACAACTGGTTACAGTGATAAAGTCAAGATCAGTGATGCATGCATTGGCTGTGGATTATGTGCAAAGAATTGTCCAATGAATAACCTGTTTATAAAAGGTGGTAAAGCGGTTGCATCAGATAAATGTGCAATGTGCTACAGATGTCTTAATACCTGTCCCAAACAGGCTATCACTATACTGGGAAAACAGGTTTATGAACAGTGCATGTATGAAAAGTATAAAGATTAATACTGGGATAATTGAAAAATGTTAGAACAAATATTAGAACTGGACAAAAAAATAGGGGTTCCAAATTCCTGGAACCCTTGATTTTACGGTATCGGGGTGACGTGATTCGAACACGCGACCTCTACGTCCCGAACGTAGCGCTCTACCAAGCTGAGCCACACCCCGTTTTTGACACATGAGACATTTTATATTATTTTCTGGAAAAAAGCAATAATAAATAAAGTAAATCGTTTTTTCACTCTTATAATTTGTTAAGAAATTATAAATTTAAAAATTTTTTGAAAAAAAGTGTTGCCTAAGTGAAAAAGATATGATAGTATTGCTACAGTAAATCACAGAGCGATAGGAAAGGCAAAACAGTCGAAAGGCTGTGACGCAAAACTATAGGGCCTCAAGTGTGGCAGCCAGTTGCAGTAGTGAAGACTTCGGCAACGCGGCGCCGGGGTTTTTTTAGTATAAATGGCAAGTGATTTATCACATTAATATAGTTAGTTCCACCTTCATTCCTTCAATAGTGCCCGCGACTCATTTATTGAGTTACGGGCACCTTCATTGTATGGAAGAGTTTTGAGATATATCGGAGTAAGTAAGATGAATTCAAATAAAAAGATGTTTATAGGTTCTGCAGTATGTTTTGCGATGTTTGTTCTTTTTACGATCCTCGTAAAGTATGTTAATGTTATGCCTGTCGGTCCGCAGAACAGTGAAGTTGGCTTTGCATCTCTTAATAAGGCTATTGCAGACAGTCTTCCTTATAATGAGTTTATGTATGATGTAAGTGAGGTATTGGGTTATCTTGCCATACTTACAGTGGGGATATTCGGACTGTTTGGTATCATGCAGCTTTTTATAAAGAAGGGATTCAAAAATGTGGACAAGGATCTGTACATCCTTTGCGGTCTGTATGTATGTGTTCTTGCAAGTTATGTGCTTTTTGAAAAGATCGTAATAAATTTCAGGCCGGTAATAATTGAGGGAGAGCTTGAAGCTTCATATCCCTCTTCCCATACAATGATGTCAGTAACATTCATGCTTGCTGCCATTCAGCAGTTTTCCATGAGACTTAAAAAGGCTAATACAAGAAGACTGATCATCGCAGCATGTGCAGTGATCGGTATCGGCATCATCATTACTAGGTTTTTATCCGGAGTTCACTGGGTTACCGATATAATCGGAGCCATCCTTCTTTCCGTTGCCTGGTTTCTCATGTATTTTGGGGCTATCAGAACGATATATCCGAAAAAATCAAACGATCAGATCTGATCAAAATCTCAAAAGAAATACAAAAAAAACACCGACCCCACGGCTCGCAGTCCGCAAAATCAGTGCCTCAGATGCGCGATCAGGGGCTCGAACCCTGGACACCCTGATTAAGAGTCAGGTGCTCTACCAACTGAGCTAATCGCGCTCACATATGAAGATATACCGCTCATTTGCGGCACAAGTGGTATTATAGTATAATATAAAAATCTTTGCAAGACTTTTTTAATAAATTTTTAATTTTCCCCTAAAAGGACGTTATAACAATGATTTTCGAGAGTCACGCACATTTTGATGATGAAGCTTTTGATGATGACAGAGATCAGCTTCTGTCTGATATGGAGTCACATGGAATAGAAACGATAGTCAATGTTGCGGCAAGCCTCTCTTCCGTTGAATCAACACTTAAGCTTTCTCATCTTTATCCGAATGTATATGCTGCGATAGGTGTTCATCCGAGCGAGACACTGGAGCTTAACGATAAAAACCTTGATCTTCTAAAACAGAGCATGAAAGATGAAAGATGCGTTGCCGTTGGTGAGATCGGACTTGATTATCACTTCCTGGATGAATATCCCGACCCTGACAAAAAAACCCAGAAGAACTGGTTTGAAAAGCAGCTTGAACTGGCAAAAGAGTTAGACAAACCTGTTATCATTCATTCAAGGGATGCGGCTGCAGATACGTTTGATATAATGAAAAGACCCGAGTATAGAGATCTCAGGTTTGATATGCACTGCTATTCATACTCTAAAGAAATGGTCAAGGAACTTAACAAGCTTGACTGTTACTACGGGATAGGCGGTGTGATCACTTTTAAAAATGCGAAAAAGCTTGTAGAGGCTTTGCAGGAAATGCCGTTAAACAGGATCATGCTTGAGACGGACTGCCCTTATCTTGCACCTACACCGCACAGAGGAGAGAGAAACTGTTCGTATTATCTTCCCTTAGTGGCGCAGAAAATCGCTGAACTTAAGGGACTAAGTTATGATGAAATAGTAAGCATTACCTGTGAGAATGCAAAACGTTTCTTTAATATGTAAAAACAGAGGTTTATATGGCTAGTCTCGGAATACCTGCCAATACAATGGCGGTACTAAAGAAATACAATTTTTCATTTCAGAAGAAATACGGACAGAACTTTTTAATAGATACCAATATCCTGGAACGGATCATATCGGAATCAGAGATCACCAAAGATGACTGTGTTCTTGAGATCGGTCCCGGTATCGGTACTATGACTCAGTATCTTGCCGAATCGGCTAAAAGGGTGATCGCGGTCGAGATCGACAGATCACTGATACCGATCCTAGAAGATACTCTGTCAGAATATGATAACGTCACAGTGATCAATGATGATATCTTAAAGGTTGATATACAAAAACTCTGTGATGAATATAATGACTCAAGACCGATCAAGGTCGTGGCAAATCTTCCTTATTATATTACCACGCCGATAATCATGGGACTTTTTGAGAGCCATGTACCGCTTAAGAGCATAACGATCATGGTTCAGAAAGAGGTCGCAGACCGCATGCAACAAAAACCCGGTTCAAAGGATTACGGAGCGCTCAGCCTTGCGGTTCAGTATTATGCAAAACCTGAGATCGTTGCGGAGGTTTCTCCAAACTGCTTTATACCAAAGCCGAATGTATCGAGTGCGGTCATAAGACTGACACGATATGAGAATCCGCCAATAGAGGTTGATAACGAGCATTTTATGTTTTCACTCATAAGAGCATCGTTTAATCAGAGAAGAAAGACTCTGGCAAACGGACTTGCAAACGGCGGTCTGGGTTTAGACAGAGAGACTGTTAACAGGGCACTTGAAAAAATGGAGCTTTCACTTACTGTCAGGGGAGAAGCATTGACTCTTGAGCAGTTTGCCATACTCAGTAACATACTGGGAAAGAAAGGAAATTCATGAACGACAGATTGACAAAGTCAGATATAGACAAGATGCAGCAGGAGATAGAGCACAGAAAGCTTGTGCTCAGACCACAGCTTTTAGTTGATGTAAAAGAAGCCAGGGCTCACGGTGATTTAAGCGAGAATTTTGAATACAAGGCTGCCAAGAAAGCAAAAAACCAAAACGAGAGCCGTATCAGATATCTTGAAAAGATGATAAAGACGGCACATATTATAGAAGATACTACAGCTGATGACGAGGTAGGAATCAACAATCAGGTGACCGTGCTGTTTGAGGAAGACGGCGAGACCGAGACTTATAAGATAGTGACTACAGTTCGCGGAGATTCACTAAAGAATCTGATAAGCATAGAATCTCCTCTGGGTAAAGCTCTTATGCGACACAAAGAGGGTGATCGGGTTGAGGTTTTTGTCAATGCGGATGTCAGCTACTTTGTCAAAATACTCAAAATTGATAATAACAAAGACGATTCAGACGACAAGATCAGGGGATATTAACACAATAATTAGGGGTTTTTGTAAAAAAAACACAATATATTGTATTTTTTGCTAAAGTATTTCATATTTCTGCCGATATACAATATGAAGGCATAAGTGTATGGTCGTTATATGCACTTTCCTTCTCGATATACATGAGGTATTCCAATCACACTACAAGGAGGTAGAAATATGACAGTAAGTGCTATTTTAAACGGCAAGAACAACAACCGGAAAAATAACCAGCTCATCAGACCGGTGCAGCCCAAACGTGGTACCAAAGCAAACGCTGTTGAATGTTCATATCAACTACTTCAGCAGCAGGCGATGATGGTGTACCAGAGATAAATTTCAGTCACAACGTGTTACAAAAAAAGGATTGCTAAGAGCAATCCTTTTTTTTATACTTATTTAGAAATATTTCAAAAGGAGATAAGTCATATGAGAACCATAGATGTATCTATAGTGACAGCTGCTCTTAAGGATATGTGTATAGAAGCCAATCATTTTCTGACAGAGGATATGAAACAGGCACTTTGCAATTCAAAAGACACCGAGAGGTCACCTCTTGGAAAGCAGATAATCGGCCAGCTGCAGGACAATTTAAAGATTGCGGGAGATGACATGATCCCAATCTGTCAGGACACTGGAATGGCGGTCATATTTGCTGAGATTGGTCAGGATGTGCATTTTACGGGCGGAAGCTTGGAGGATGCGATAAACGAAGGAGTAAGACAAGGCTATACTGACGGATACTTAAGAAAGTCTGTGGTCAAGGATCCGCTGATAAGAGAAAATACTAAAGACAATACACCTGCGGTCATCCACTATTCGATAGTCGAGGGTGACAAGGTCAAGCTCACGATAGCTCCGAAGGGTTTTGGAAGTGAAAACATGAGCAAGATATATATGCTGAAACCGGCAGACGGAGAAGAAGGAGTAAAGAATGCGATCTTATCGGCAGTAAAGGATGCCGGACCCAATGCCTGCCCGCCTATGGTTGTCGGAGTAGGTATAGGCGGAACATTCGAAAAATGTGCTCTGTTAGCAAAGAAAGCTCTTACCAGACCTGTTAATATCCATTCGGAAACTGAATGGGTTAAAAATATGGAAGAGGAGATGCTTGAACGCATCAACAAAACAGGAATAGGTCCCGGTGGACTTGGCGGATCGACAACGGCTCTTGCTGTTAACATAGAAACCTACGCTACTCACATTGCCGGACTTCCGGTCGCAGTCAACATCTGCTGTCACGTAAACAGACACAGCGTTCGTGTGCTGTAGGCTATAAGGAGAAAATGATAATGGACAGACATATCAAAACTCCTCTGAAAAAAGAGGATATAGAAAATCTTAACAGCGGAGATTATGTATATATCACAGGTACTGTATATGTTGCAAGAGATGCGGCACATAAAAGAATGGATGATCTGTTAAGAGAGGGAAAGGAGCTTCCCATAGATCTTAAGGATAATATCATCTATTACATGGGTCCGTCACCTGCAAGACAAGGACGTCCCATAGGATCGGCAGGACCTACAACTGCAAGCCGAATGGACAAATATGCACCTAAGCTTTTAGACCTTGGTCTTAAAGGAATGATCGGAAAGGGCAAGAGAACTGAAGAAGTAAAAAATGCGATCATAAGAAACGGATGTGTATACTTTGCTGCGGTAGGAGGAGCGGGTGCGCTACTCTCAAAGGCAATAGTGAGCAGTGAGATCGTAGCTTATGAGGATCTTGGTGCAGAAGCGATAAGAAAACTTGAAGTAAAGGATTTTCCTGTTATAGTCGTAATAGACAAAAACGGAAATAATCTATATGAGACCGCGATAAAAGAATATTGCGAGGAATAAAAAACAAGAACGGAAGCAATCACTTCCGTTCTTGTTTTAGTATTAAGCGGAGAAAGAGGGATTTGAACCCTCGCGCCGCGTGAACGACCTACACCCTTAGCAGGGGCGCCTCTTCAGCCACTTGAGTATTTCTCCATAGCCTGAATATTGCCACTACCAATCATTCAGTTTCGCGTAGTCAACGCAAGTGTTATTATATACATACCCAGGATAAAAGTCAATCATTAAAACGTCAAAAGATGCTCTTGTCACTCAAATTGCTTTCATAGTACAATAAAAAAAGCGAGGGTATTGTGATACGATCAGGAGGAGCGTACTTATGGGATTATTGGATAAATTTATTAAAGAAGCAGGAAAGCAGGTGGGTGAAAGGATCGCGGATGCAGCAGGAAAGACCATAAAGGATTCTCTGCAGAAAGCGGGATTCCCTGTAGAAGAGCAAACACAGCGTGCTACACAGACTAGTTCAGGTGCGTCAGTACAGACTGCAGCCGGTTTGGAGTCTGGATTCTCATGGGGAGAAACAATGCCCGATGAAGAAAACCAGTATAATTTCAACGGCACATATGTAGAATACTTTGATCAGATATTCAAAAGCGAATTCTCAGAGTACAGGGTTGAGCAGGAATCATTGCGCAAAGGCAAGATCACCGTATTTACATTCTGGAAGGACAGCACAAAAGCTCTTGTTGTTGAACTTTTGTCTGAAAACAGCCAGGCTGAGAATACAAGATTTCAGTGCAGTAGGGAAAAGATCCCTTACACAAGATTTTATTACAATCATCATGGATGGTGGAATACAAAGGCATATGTCATCAAGCGCACCCGTGATGCATTAAATGCATAATAGAGTAACTATCAGTTTATAACAAAAAGAGAACGCTTCGCGCCTGTGGCGGATCCGGCGTGGAATATTACAGGCTTCGCAGGCAGCATTTTCACGTACGATCCCGTACATCCATGGAATTACCATGGATTTAATATCTTCTCTTTTTGTTTGGATAAGAAATGAGACAGGTGTTTACACGGTCTCATTTTTTATTAGAGATTAACAGGAGATCAGTATGTCCTTATTGGATGAACTTTCAAAAAAGGAAGTATGGGAAAGATTCTATGAATATAAAATTTCTTTAGCCTGTCCTAAGGATATTGCGGGTAAGCTCAGAGATTTTATAGACGGATTGGAATATATGCCAGTCTGTGAATGCATTGACAGAAATGATGAGTTTGCTCTTCCGGCCAGATCTGTGATAAGTAAGCAGAGTTCACAGAAAAAGAGAACGGTATACACATACCCTTATGCAGAAAATACTGTCCTAAAGCTTCTTACTTATCTTATGCTTCGTAAGTATGACGGGATATACAGCAAAAATCTGTTTTCATTCAGGCCCGGCAAAACCGCTCAGGATGCGGTAAGGATGCTTCTTAGAGATCCATCGATATTCAAAAAGTATTCCTATAAAGTGGATGTCAGTGATTATTTCAATTCAATACCTGTGGACAGACTTTTGCCTGACCTTGAGAGTGTTCTTGAGGATGATCCCAGACTGTTTGAGTTTTTAAAGAGACTTCTTGAAGAAAAGTATGTCACTCAAAGAGGAAGCAATGAAAGGATACTGGCTGAGAATAAGGGAATAATGGCAGGAACTCCGATAGCTTCTTTCTATGCAGATCTTTATCTTAGAGAACTGGACAGACTTTTTTGTGACAGACATATAACATATGCAAGGTATTCTGATGATATCATCGTATTTGCTGACACAGAGCAAGAGATATCCGAGCATGCCGAAACGATAAAGAACTTCCTATATAATAAGAAACTGATGGTCAATCCTTCAAAGGAAAGCTTTAGTGAACCTTGTCAGGGATTTGTGTTTTTGGGGTTTTCGCTTAAGGAAGGCATAGTAGATATAGCACCCGCTTCGGTGACAAAGTTAAAACAGAAGATGCGAAGAAAGACCAGAGCTTTGATGCGATGGAGAAAACGCAATGTACTGGATGGAGAAAAGGCGGCGAAAGCATTTATCAGGGTGTTCAATAGAAAACTTCTGGAGAGTTCAAATGACAGTGATCTTAGCTGGGCCTACTGGTATTTCCCGATGATTACCACTACAGAGAGTCTGCATACAATAGATCTGTATGCACAGGATTGTATCCGCTATCTCATAAGTGGTACCCATACAAAAGCCAGATACAATATATTGTATGATGACATGAAAAAGCTCGGATACAGAAGTCTTGTAAACGCTTATTACGGGTAAACATAATAAAATCTTAAGAATTTTGATAAAATCTGACGATTGACTGTAAATATATCGACTTCAGAATGGTAAATTTTGCACATTGCAGTATTATGTAAAGCATATATACTTCTAAGGGTACGAAAAATTTTCATTTAGGAGGAGAAATATTATGAAAAAGAAAATCGTTATGGGACTTGTAACTGTAGGTATGGCTGCTATGCTTCTTGTTGGTTGCGGTTCAGACAATGCTGAGGCAACAACAGAGAACACAGAAGCTGTAGAGGAAGTAGCTGAGGAAGCTGATACAGAAGTAGAAGCTGCAGAAGTTGAGACAGCTGATGCTGACGAGTCAGTTGTTATCGAAGACGGTGAAGTAGCAACTGCTGCAACAGCTTCAGGCGTTGAGGCTGAGGAAGAGGCTGTTGAGGAAGAAGCTACAACAACTTCTGGTGAAGAGGCTGAGGCTACAGAAGAAGCAACAGAGAAGGTTGCTGAATAATCTGATTATAATATTGGATTATAGAAATGCGAACGGCTGTCAGTAATGGCAGCCGTTTGTGTTTTTTCTATATTATATCTTTTCGGTCGGTATATGGGTCACGATCGTATCATATCGTCTGTAGAGTTCCTGTACTCCGTTTTCCAGTATGTAGTAATGCCTTACATATGGAACCAGCAATACGATGAAAAGCATGACAAGTATCAGAAGCGGGATCTGAGGTGTGGTAAGTGCAGCCGCGATACCTATCAGGGCAAGCAGGGCAAAGGTTACAGTGACGATAAGATGAATGAGTCTCTCGTGCTGGAAAAATGCGATCTGTATCATAAGATCTCGATAGCCGCGTTCATACTCTTCATCACTATGCTCCTTTTCAACAAACTCTGCCATATAAGCAAGATAGTTTTTTAATCTTTTTTCCATGTATGGATCGCATCCCTTCATATAAGAATTCTTTGATTCAAGTTTATCACTTTGAACAGAAATAACAATCCCTGTTAGATTAGTATATTAATATAGAAGAAACACAATATATTGTGCTTATGAAAAAGGTTAGATACAAGACAAAAAAAGTTATTAAAAATGTCGCTTAAATGGTGTTGACAGCTAAAAATTCGTAATGATATAATCAAATTCCGCTGAGGTATTTCAGCGGGTTTTGTTTGCCATGACCTTGTTTCAAAATTTTAAGAAAAAAGTCTTGACTAAGGCACAACTGCATGATACTATATCAGAGTTGCGTCTAATGACAAAACAAAAATGAACTTTGACAAATAAACAGCAATGCAACCCTGAAAATTCTAATAAAAATGGTCAG
>JAEEUS010000090.1 GCA_016290615.1 Lachnospiraceae bacterium
AGCACCATTCAGGTGGCGGATGATCCGGTCAAACAGGCGACTGCAGAGCCTGTGCAGGATCTTGGCGCATGGATGTCAGACGAGACCTTTTTTGATGAGGTAAAGATCGGTGACGGCAAGTATGAAGTCAAGGAAGTAAAGAAAGCCGACTTTATGGTGTCCAGCATAGACAAGGATATCAGGATCGTTGTTATGGACGATCAAGGCAAGGTAATAACCGGAAGACGATTCAGAGCCGATGTATCCGATCTTGGAGAATACAATGATGATGACAGAGACGGCATAATCTATATCGAAGATGTCTCACCCGGTGATTATAAGATCAGCTTAAAAAACGTTACAGGATATGAGGCTCCTAAAGAGGCTGTCAAGATATCGGTTAAAGCAAAGATAGAGTACAAGGCTGTGGCCGATATATCCTATCTGATTAAAACAGAAGCAGAGATCGATGCTGAAAAGGAAGATTCGGCAGTAAACGATGCCGGAGATGAAACTAGCGGAAATTCCGCCATAAGGACAACGGAAGGCGCTATCTTTGGCATAGATGTTTCAAAATACAACGGAGACATCAACTGGAAACAGGTAAAGGAAGAGGGCGTAAGATTCGCTATCATCAGATGCGGATACCGAGGCTCTGTGACCGGAGCCATAGTTGAGGATCCGTACTTCAAAAAGAACATAGAAGGCGCTACCGAGGCCGGCATACCTGTGGGAGTATACTTCTTTACACAGGCAGTAACGGAACGCGAAGCTGTCGAGGAAGCAAGTGCAGTATTAAGCCTAATAAAGGATTATGATCTGACATATCCTGTGTTTATAGACAGTGAATCCGCCGGAGGCAAGGGACGGGCGGATGATCTTGATGTCCTTTCAAGGAGCAGGGTTTTACAGGCATTCTGCGAGACAGTAAGGAGTGCAAAGCTTAAAGCCGGCATATATGCATCAAAGAACTGGTTTAACAAGCGCCTTGACATTTCAAAGCTATCTGCCGACAATGTCACATGGCTTGCGGAGTATGCGGACAAGACAAGCTACGGAGCGACATATCAGTTGTGGCAGTACAGCTCGGGCGGAAGGATCCACGGCATAGAAGGCAGAGTAGACATGAATCTAAGCTGGCTGGATACAGCCGATAATGATAAGAAAGAAAACGATAAAGAAGAAAGAGTAACATCCAAGGAGAACAGCGAAGATGGGCAAGATAACGGTAGAGACATGTGAGATAGAAGGACTAAAGGTGATCACGCCGCAGGTGTTTGAGGATCCGAGAGGATATTTTGTCGAGACATATCAGTATAACGATTTCAAGAATGCGGGGATAGATGTGAACTTTGTCCAGGACAATCAGTCTGCATCCGTTAAGGGAGTGCTGAGAGGTCTGCATTTCCAGATCAATTATCCCCAGGACAAGCTCGTGAGAGTCATAAAGGGAAGCGTATACGATGTGGCTGTGGATCTGAGAAAAGGTTCTCCAACATTCGGAAAGTGGTTTGGAGTGGAACTGTCTGCAGAGAACAAGAAGCAGCTGTTCGTTCCCAAAGGATTTGCTCACGGATTCTATGTAATGAGCGATTATGCAGAATTTGTATACAAGGTATCGGATTTCTATCATCCAAACGATGAGGGAGGGATCATGTATAATGATCCTACACTTGGTGTTGAATGGCCGTTTGATGATGAGACTGAGCTGATACTTTCCGACAAGGATAAATGTCACGGATCGTTTGAGGATTATAAGAAAGAACATGAAGCACTTTAAAGAGAATTTCCACATATCAAAACCGCTCGGTATAGCGATCTTCTCGATACTGATGCTCATAATGGCGCTTGTGATAGGGTTCCATCACAATCCTTATGCGGTCTATAAGGATGAGCTTACAAAGAAGATAATAGCGATAGCTATAATAGTAGCTGCAGAGGTGGCATTCATACTTCTGTATGACAAGGTTACTGTACTTCCTATTGAACTGTGGCAGAACAGGCATCTTATATGGAAGCTTGCAAGAAATGACTTTAAAAAGCGTTATGCAGGCTCATATCTGGGAGCCGTATGGGCAATGGTTCAGCCGGTAGTTACAGTCATAATGTACTATATTGTTTTTGATGTGATCATGGGAGCAGGTGATCAGGCAGGAGCAAGAGAAACGAGCATTCCGTACGTTCTATTCCTGACTGCGGGACTGGTTCCATGGTTTTATTTTTCTGAAGCATTAAACAACGGCACTCAGGCACTGATAGAGTATTCGTATCTTGTAAAGAAGGTTGTATTCAAGATAAGCATCCTTCCGATAATCAAGGTCATAGCAGCCACTTTCATACATGCATTCTTTGTTATAGTGATGCTTATAATAGCTGCTATATACGGCTTTTATCCGACGATCTATACGATCCAGATACTTTACTACAGCCTGTGCACGTTTATATTTGTTCTGGCCCTGTGCTATTCGACCTGCGCCATAATGGTATTTTTCAAGGATATAGCCCAGATAATCAGCATACTGCTTCAGATTGGAATGTGGGCAACCCCCATACTCTGGAATATCGCGACATTTGATCTTAAGATTCAGACATATATAAAGATCAATCCGCTTGTTTATATAGTTGAGGGATATCGAAGCTCGATCTGCGAAAAGCAGTGGTTCTTCGAGGATTTCTATTCCACCATGTATTTCTGGATATTCACGGTTGTGCTGTTCGGAATAGGATGCCTGATATTCAAGAGATTAAAGCCGCATTTTGCGGACGTATTGTAGGATAAAAGATGGCAGAGACTAAAACTAACGAGACAAAAGAAATAGCCATAAGAGCAGAGAACATATCAAAGGTATACAAGCTCTATGACAAGCCTTCCGACAGGATGAAGGAGGCTTTCGGACTGACGAGAAAAAAGCGCCATAAGGAGCATTATGCCCTTACGGATGTTGATCTGACCATTTACAAGGGTGAGACTGTCGGTATAATCGGTACCAACGGTTCGGGCAAATCCACCATCCTAAAGATTATCACAGGCGTTTTAAACCCTACCAAAGGCGATATGACGGTCAACGGCAGGATAAGCGCGCTGCTTGAGCTCGGTGCCGGATTCAACATGGAATACAACGGCATAGAGAACGTTTATCTTAACGGAACAATGATGGGATTTTCTGAAAAGGAGATCGATGAAAAACTTCCGGGCATTCTTGAATTTGCCGATATCGGAGATTACGTATATCAGCCCTGCAAGACATACTCCAGCGGTATGTTTGTACGACTTGCCTTTGCAGTTGCAATAAACATCGAGCCTGAGATACTGATAGTCGATGAGGCGCTCTCTGTCGGAGACGTATTCTTCCAGGCCAAGTGTTATCACAAGTTCGAGGAATTCAAACAAGCGGGAAAGACGATACTGTTTGTAAGCCATGACTTAAGTTCGATCGCCAAATACTGTGACAGAGTAATACTTCTTAACAAGGGAGTAAAGCTTGGAGAAGGCGAACCCAAAGAGATGATAGATGCATACAAGCAGGTGCTTGTCGGCCAGTACAGACTTCCTGATCAGGATGATGAGCATAATCTGCTGGATGATGCCGAAGTCAAGGCCAAGGCTTCCATAATGGGAGCCGTAAATCCGGATGCTCTTGAATACGGAACAGGAGCGGCACACATAAAGGATTACTATGTCACGGACAAGAACGGGACGGCAACGACCGCTATAATAAAAGGCGAGGAATGGACTCTTCATTACACAGTCGAGTTTGCTGAGGATATCAAGGCTCCGATATTTGCTTTCACGGTTAAGAACATCAGGGGAACCGAGATCACAGGTACAAACTCAATGTATGAAAAAGCCTTTCTCAAGGGTGTTAAAAAGGGAGATATAAAAAAGGTTTCCTTTACCCAGAAGATGGATCTTCAGGGCGGGGAATACCTGTTAAGCCTCGGTGTAACGGGGTATGAAGACGAGAAATTCCAGGTTTATCACAGATTATATGATGTTTTGAATATAACAGTGGTAAGCGATAAGGATACAGTCGGATATTTTGATATGAATTCTAAGGTTACCGTCAGCTGATACGGGGAGAGACTATGGAACTGAGGGATACAATAGGAAAAGTAGAGATAGATTACAGCAGATACTCGGGCGAGGATCTGTACTGTGACGGAGAAATAGAGGATACAATGCTTGATATTGCGCAAAATTACGCAAAAGTAGAGTATCCGCGTATCATTGAAGAACAGGCCTCGTGGCCTGTGTTTTATCATTTCTCTACTATCAGAGAAAACATAGTGGACTGGTTACCTATGGATAAGGATACCAAAGTCCTTGAGATAGGTTCGGGATGCGGTGCCATAACCGGTGCACTGGCAAGAAAAGCAGGAAAAGTCACCTGTGTTGACTTATCAAAGAAAAGAAGCCTTATAAACGCATACAGGAATCAGGATTGCGATAATGTCACGATAAAAGTCGGTAATTTCAGGGATATAGAGCCTGATCTTGATACAGATTACGATTACTGCCTGCTGATAGGCGTATTTGAATACGGACAGAGCTATATGGACAGTAAGACTCCGTATGAAGACTTTTTAAAGATAATAAGAAAACATGCAAAGGCTGACGGACGCGTAGTCATAGCGATAGAGAACAGATACGGGCTTAAGTACTGGGCAGGATGTAAAGAAGATCACCTGGGACAGTATTTCAAGGGGCTTGAAGGATACCAGCCAAATGACGGAGTAAAGACATTTTCAAAGAACGGACTGGAAAAGATATTTGCTTCA
Organism: Lachnospiraceae bacterium; assembly: GCA_016290615.1. GTDB lineage: Bacteria > Bacillota > Clostridia > Lachnospirales > Lachnospiraceae > Colinaster. The sequence goes on from JAEEUS010000090.1 coordinate 4,759, forward strand.
TGCGGCGAGAAAAAGGCGCAGTTTTTCTATCCGTATCCGGATTACAAGTTCATGACGATGCTGTATTCTGATTCAAGACTCCCTCAAAGGGGCGAACTGTGCTTAAATGACAGAAACTTTGACAGGGACAGGCTGAAGCTGTTTGATGAAAAAGCTGTTTTTGAAGGTATCATTGAAGACGGAAGCTTTGATCATTATTCCAACTCGTTCCTTGTAGTCCTGGGAGATGATATCGGAGTCGAATATGTAAGATATTCAAACGACAGGGCGGATGAATATAAGATATGTACCGAACTGCTCAACATAAACGGTGACAGATTGATTAAAAAACGCATGTTATCGGAAAGAGGAGCAGCTCATATGCAGGCTATGAGAGAGCATTTTGATTCACTCTCGGATGCATATAAAGATACATCTCTTACGATCTGTCCCGCAAAGATAGTAGATGAAGGAAAGAGCGTGATCTTTCCATTCATCAAGGGAAAGACTCTGGCACAGATCATGGATGAATGCCTTGCAAAGGATGACCAGGAAGGATTCGAGGCACTGTTTGATGAATATGTTGAAAGGATCGGCCAGGGCAGCCTTTCTGTTGCTGATTATGATCTGATATTCTCAAATATTATCGTTGACGGGGACAGCTGGACAGTCATTGATTACGAATGGGTAGAGAATAAGAATGCGGATATAAAGGAGATAGCATTCAGGGCTTTATACTGCTATATCCTGGAAGATGATAATCGTAAAATATTAAATTATGATTCAATAATAAAGAAACTTGGCATTACTGTTGACGAGGAGCAGGGCTACAGAGAAAGAGAGGCACTGTTCCAGAAACAGGTAACCGGAAGATACAAGTCACTCGGCGAATTAAGAGATCTTCTCGGAGGCAGGATACTCTCTCTTGAAGAGAGCATGGCCGAAAAGAATGCAAAGGAAAACAGATACAGGATAAGAGTATACCTTGATCACGGAGCGGGATTCAACGAAGAGGATGCCTTCTACGTAAACGATACATATGACACCGAGGGCGAGGCACATGTAACGATTCAGTTCCCTGCCAATACAAAGCGTGTTAGGGTCGATCCCTGTGAGTCATATGCGATGACCTTTATCGAGAGCGTAGCTTTTAACGGAAGACTTCTTGATATAAAGGATAACAAGAGACTGTATATCAACGGAAAGAAACTTAAGGATTCAGCTCTTAACGGAGTGACCGCCGTATTCTTCAATGAGGATCCCAATATCGTCATCGAAGTATCGGATGTCGTAAGGAGTACAGGCAACACAATGGAGGTTGCTCTCAAGACTTCGATCATACAAAAAGAGATGGTTGAGAACCTTTCCGGAAATCTTAAGAGGATGATAAGGCTTTAATGGGTATTGTAAAGCAACTTTTAAAAGCCCCTGCGGAGGCTAAACTGTATAACGAATACCTGAATGCGCTTGATGTGGGCTATTATCCGTATGATCTGTATGCAAAGACTGTCAGATCCTCATCGCTTGAAAAGATCACAGTATCACAGGAGACTGCGCAAGAAAAAACCACAGTTATTGAATTTGACAAGATCAGTGAAGAAACGATAAAGGATGTTTTAACAGAGTATACGGTTTTTGTAAGCGACATTAAAGGACTGGATGATGATGCCTTGCGACTCATTGCGGATGCCTTTTTAAAGGATGAGCGAATAATATGCGTATACGGTGACGAGGATGAATTAAACAGCAACGAAACCGTAAGGATGACACCGTGGTTTAAGCCTGACTGGTCTCCCGATACGTTGCTGGATCATATGTATACCGGAAATGTGATCGCCTTTAAAAGTGACAGGCTA
>JAEEUS010000091.1 GCA_016290615.1 Lachnospiraceae bacterium
GCAAGAACGGTTGAGACCTTTATTGACAATTGCTTTAAGGTTGCCGGAATAGAAGATGTAAACAATAAGTGTACCCTGTATTTCCTGACCAGCTTTCCCGCCAATGAACTGCAAATGGCAGGAGAGAACATGTTTATATTTTCTTTAGATGACGTAATTAATAATAATGGCAACGCTTCTTTTGGAAGACTTCTTACCTATGTGGCAGGATGTGATATGTGGATTTCCTGTGGACTTGCAGGCGAAGATACAGATGTTAACGAAGAGGAGCTGAAAGAATACTATTCCAATGAGGATAACAGGGCTCAGTTGTCATTGGCCGGATTGAGATTCATAGATGTTTTTCAGGACGAAGAAGAAATTGAAAAGGTAAAACAGACAGCAATAGCTGTTGTCAAATACGCCAAGAAAAAAGGGTATAAAAACATAAACAGTATTTCGGATAATAAAGCGGAGATAATAAATGGCTGGCTGAAATCAATAGGCGTGGATTATTCGCTTGAGGAATGTTCTGCTGATAAAGTGAAATACTTTGTGGGCCCTGAGGATGAGAAGCTTGATTATATATTGATTGATAATCTGGCTTTATATATTAAAGGCAGTCCTTATAATGGTTGGGAAGTAAACAATATTAATCAACTTGACCGTTATTTCTCAACCATCTCAGATGATTTAAAGGGCATCAGAGATTTTGTAACAGACAATAATATACTTGATAATGAAGCGGTTAATAAACCAGTAAGGTGCGAGTGGAGCGGAGCTAACGCCTTGACGACAAGCTTTGCGAATCACTATTCAGATTTGATTTATTTGCAAGTGTGGGAAGTATTACCACACGAATATACACATTTATATTTTTCTGATTTAAATAGAACAAATCATGATTTTCTTAATGAAGGAATAGCTGAATATGTGGGTACGTATTTAAACGCTACAAGTATGCGGGAACGTTATGCTTCATATTATACCGATGAAGCGAACAAGGATGATCCTCGATACAAACTGGTTACTGAGAATATGGATATTACCGAAGACTATAATTTGATGGATAGTGACCGTATATATATAAAAAATCCCGACTTTTATGATAAGTACGCTTCTCCACTATTCTACGAGGATGGCTGGAGTTACCAGGAGGGTGGAGTATTTGTCGGATATCTCATTGAAAATTACTCCGTCGACGAGTTTATGAAAATTTTCACTTGTGAAGACAGGGATATGGAAGAGAATGAAGCGGTGTTACAAAGGTATGTAGATGAGTGGAGAGAATCCCTTTCTGAGTAAGAAGGAATCCGTAAATGAAGGGAACAAGAGAATTCTATAACAGAACAGCTACCGATTGGGCGGAGTATGGATATAGTAGCGATGCAGACTTCCAATGCTGTGCAGATTTCATAGGGAAATTGAAAAAAGGAAGCAGAGTACTGGACCTCTGTTGTGGCGCTGGATACGATTCCGGGCGAATCAAGGCGATGGGTTATGAAGTTGTAGGAATCGACTTCAGCGAAGATAGTCTACGGATAGCTAAAGAGAAGAATCCTACTATCACTTTTTATAATGATAATATTCTTAACGATTATTCCTATATAGGAAAAGTAGATGCCTTAATAGTCAAGGCAGGGCTTGTCCACGTCGAGACCGCTGATTTAAAAATTGCCTTTGAGAGAATGAGCAAAGTGCTTAATTATAGTGGCTATATTTTTGTCACAATACGAGACGGGCTGGGGAAAATTCCTGAAAGAAGCGTTTCCAATATAGATGGAGAACTATATGACAGGAACTTTATTGCGCACACTTTGGAAGAACTAATTACGGAATCCGAAAACTATTTTTCTTTTGTAGAAGAAGTAGGTTTTGACGGAACGGTCTGGAGAAATTATATATTTAGGAAAATTTGAGGAAGAACATGAAAACAGAATTAACAAGATTTCGAATAAAACCAGGAAAAAGCGAAGTCGTAGATGAATGGATGAAATTCCTGAATGATAATATGTCTGAGGTTTTACTAACACTTAAGGATGAGAAAATGTATGTTGAATCAATCTTTAGAGAGAAGGCTGAGGATGCAGAGTACTTGTACTGGTTCTCGGTACAGGGAGAGAATGGTGCGGATGTTAATGACTCCGAATCATGGATTGACAAAAAGCATCTGGAATATTTCTGGGAATGTATCGACACAAGTATTCAGCCATTTGATTTAGATACGGAAGTTGTTATGATACCTGAGAATATATCAGCAATGATGAAAGACTAAGAACTCACACATTAAAAGCAAAATAATTATGAAATGGATTTTTTTCGATCTTGATGCAACGCTGGTCGACGAAAGTGCTGTTTATGAGAGTCGATGTGATTTTGCAATCAGGCAATTAAATATTCGCCCCGGTAAGATTCCGTTTATGGAGGAATAAAAATGCCCGAAAACATAAAGCTCAATATAATATACTATCTGATATTCCCCATACCGGTAATTGTCTATCTGATATTCAACAGAATCTTATCCAAATCTTTCAAAAAACTACCCGATGATCCTTCATATACAGAAAAGAAGGAAAGCGGTACCATCGTTCGTATTTTAAAGCGACTGGGGACTACTGTACTTGTAATTGCTCTTGCCTTTGGGATAGCTTCAATTCAAAGAGGGGCCCTCTCAGAAGGATTTGAAAATGCCGATGAGCGAAGACAATCTATCATCGCGGAATATGAAGAACTGAACGAAGACAATATTGATCCGGAAAATGGGAAAACGATTCTTACACAATCATTCCTGCGGAAAGAGTATAAGCTTTATGTCTCCGGTGAACAAGGTGGGGCTGATTTTAGCTCTACCATGTACAAGATTATATTTATATCTTTGCTTTTCACAGCAGGGGGAGTAGAGTGCATCGTTTATGCGTTTTGTTTCTTCACTATAAAAAAGAAAATTAACATCTTAAGTATTGTTGCGTCCATTCTTTTAATACCCACAATCATCGTGGGATTTAAGATAATAGACGATAATTTTGGAACCATTCGGCTACCGGATCCGGAGAATGCAAAGGTATCCGCCGTAGAGGTCACAATCAATTCCCGACATGAAAACGTACATCGAAGCGAAGATAGCAGCGATTCATATACATATCACATAGTTATTGACTATGGCGACGGTAATGGCCCGGTTTCAATGGAGGTTCCGTATTCCATGTATGACACCGCCGAGAACCCAGGTACTTATCTTATGGGACAGGCTGAAGAGGATGGAAAGAAAGTGGACTTTGAACTTTATTCTATGTATGAGTATGAGGCGGCGGGCAAGGAAGTGACTTGCGAAGGCCGTGACAAGGATGAGAACGACGCCATAATCCAGGAGTACATAGACGAGTGGCGTGAGGATCTATTAAAAAACTAAAGGAGAAGGGAAATGGATATCGTTTATAAAAGACTTACGGAGAATGAATTAAGCAGAATCATAAAAATGAGAATAAATCAGCTGACAGAGGAATACACATCAGAAGGCAAAACTGTGCCGGAGAATGTGAATCTTGAGGAAGCTCTGTTAGATTTTTATAAAAGAAATATGGCTGCCGGTACTTATGTTTCCTGGCTTGCATTTGATGGGGATAAGATAGTGGGAACAAGCGGGATGTCTTTTGCGGAAAAACCTCCCTATTTCACATGCCCTACAGGAAGACTGGGAATTCTTTCAAGCATGTATACCGATCCGAATTATAGGAGGATGGGAATTGCCACGCAGTTGCTGGACAGAGTGGTAAAAGAAGCAAGAGACTATGGTTGCGGAACCATCTATATCACGGCTTCAAATATGGGCGTAAAACTATATGAGTCATATGGCTTTAAGCATAACGGTAATTTTATGCAGTATAACTTTTGATAAGAGGGTTTATCTATGTTCAGAGAAATGAGACGTTTTAAACAACAGATTCCAAATGAGGAATGTATAGAAATACTGAAAAATGAACCGAGAGGTGTATTGTCCGTGCTTGGAGATGACGGATATCCCTATGGTGTTCCTCTGGATCATTGGTATTCCGAAAGCGACGGAAAACTTTATTTTCACTGTGCAAAGGAAGGCCATAAACTTGACGCCATTTCAAAGTGCAGCAAGGTCAGTTACTGTGTGATGGATGAAGGCTACCGCAAAGAAGGCGAGTGGGCACTTAATATCAGAAGTGTGATAGTGTTTGGTCAAATTCGTGAGGTTACGGATGATAATAAGAAAAGAGAAATCTGTACCTGCATCTGTCGGAAATTCACGGATGATGAAGCCTATCTTGAAAAGGAAATGAGAAACGCCTTTCCCCGGGTATGTTGTTTGGAACTGGACATAGAGCATATGACCGGGAAACTTGTGAATGAGGCATGAGAGAAATAGCTGAGGAAAACATTCCATTTGAACAACTGGGTTTGCCATTTGAAATGGATGAAGCACTTGATATGCTCCATGAATTATATGGTGAAGTTGCTTTATGAAAAGACTATTTGAAATAGACTTAAAAGATTATAAGGAAACAGATTCTGTGTTTCGCAGGCCATCAGCCAGGGCTGTCATTATTCGTGATGACAAGATAGCGCTGGTCTATAGCAAGCGCGAAAAGTATTATAAATTCCCCGGAGGCGGAATACACGATGACGAAGATAAGAAAGAAGCGCTTGCTCGCGAAGTAAGAGAGGAAGTTGGAATGGTCGTCATCCCGGAAAGCATTCGGGAATTTGGAAGCGTTCTTCGCAGGCAAAAGAGCGATAAGGCGGAGGATACCATTTTTGAGCAGGAAAACTATTACTATTTCTGTGATGTACAGAATGAACTTGTGAATCAGGAACTTGATGCTTACGAAAGCGAAGCGGAATTTGTTCTCAAGATTGTTGATATAGACACGGCAATTAGGGCAAATGATATTTACAAAAGCGATGTTCTTTTTAATGAAGTCATGATAAAAAGAGAACTTCGTGTGCTGAAGCTGCTTAAGATGTCTGCGAATATGCGGTCTATTGCATACTGAATTATAAAAACCGGGGGAGAGAAATGTCAAAGCAAAATATTTATGACAACGAAGTATTTTTTGAGAGTTTCAAGGACAACAGAAGTAAAGATGTCAATTTTAATGACTGCATAGAAACACCAATCATATTGTCAATGCTTCCTGATCTTCATGGCAAGAAGATTCTGGATATTGGCTGCGGTATGGGGCAGCACGCGAAGCAGTATTCCGATATGGGCGCGGAGTCTGTTCTTGGAATAGATATCTCCGAGAATATGTTGAAATATGCGAAAGAGAATAACAGCGCTGACAATATTTCTTATAAACGGATGGCTATGGAAGATATCGAAACAATAGATCAGAAGTTTGATTTGATAACCAGCTCTCTTGTTTTTGATTATATAGAAGACTTTGAAGGCTTAATGGTAAAAATCCATACCCTCCTAAAGGAAGAAGGCAAATTTGTTTTCAGTATGTCACATCCCATCGCCACGTCGTGGGATGGTGTATACGACAGATATACCCGCACGGAAACAGGTGAGCGCCTGTACGCTAATCTCAGGAACTACAACAAAGAAGGCCTCAGAAAAGTTAAATGGGCTGTAGACGGATATGAATGTTACCATAGAACAGTAGCAACAATAATCAATGCATTGATAAAGGCAGGATTCACTCTTGAAGAATGCCGGGAATCCAATATATCGGACGACATGAGGGAAAAGTATCCTGATGTATTTGGCGGGACAATTCATCGCCCGGACTTTATTTTCTTTAGATGCCGTAAAGGCAAATAAAAGGGAGCTCACAAGGAGCTCCTTTTTTGATTTTCGAGCATCCGGGAGACGCCCTCTAAAGTTTATACTTTTTTAAGAATTTGGTTATTTCTTTTTTATTGACATTAGAAACCCACGGTGCTATCTTATGGTATGTAGGAATTAGCACTCGACCGAGATGAGTGCTAACAAGTCAGAAGGAAGGGGTTAGAGATGGAGCTTGACGAGCGTAAGAAAATCATTCTAATAGCTGTAATAAAGAACTATCTTGAGACCGGTGAACCGGTTGGCAGCAGAACCATCTCTAAGTACACGGACTTGAACTTAAGCTCCGCTACCATAAGAAATGAGATGGCGGATCTTGAGGAACTGGGATACATCATTCAGCCCCACACCTCAGCAGGCCGAATTCCTTCCGACAAGGGATACCGCTTCTATGTTGACCAATTAATGAACGACAAGGTCAAGGAAGTGGAGGAAATGAAGGAAGTTCTCCTTGAGAAAGAGGAGAAGATGGAGAACCTCTTAAAGCAGGTTGCCAAGAAGCTGGCAGTAAATACCAATTACGCCACAATGATTTCCGCTCCCAGCATCCACGGAAACAAACTTAAATTCATCCAGCTATCAAGAGTTGATACCAATCACCTTCTTGCTGTTGTGGTTATCGAAGGCAATGTTATTAAGAACAAGGTAATTCGACTGGATGATGAGTTAAGCGATGAAACCATTTTGAAGTTGAACCTTCTGCTTAACACCAATCTTAACGGACTGAATATAGAAGAGATTAATCTTGGAATCATTTCGGTGCTTAAGAATCAGGCCGGTGAGCATTC
>JAEEUS010000092.1 GCA_016290615.1 Lachnospiraceae bacterium
GTCGATTCTTTCGATGAACTGATTGAGATGTTAAAGAAAACAGGTTATGAGATCAAGATAACCAACGATAATTATTCGATCAAAAAGGAAGGCTCTCAGCGTTATATGCGTCTAAAAAATCTCGGTGACATATATACTAAGGATGCGATCATAACAAGGATAAGATACAAAGGTATCGGCGCTGTTCCATACATTGCTCCACCCAAGCAAGAGATAGGATTGTTAAAGGATCTGTCAGACAGACTTGATATGATAAAGAGTCCTGCCTACCATAACAAGGTCGCTTTATCTGAAGTCAAGTGTATAGCTGCCACATATAGATTTTTAAATACACATGACATCACTTCTCTTTCCGCGATACAAGAAAAACAGGAAGCATGGAATCAAGAGATAAAAAATCTGCGTACCTCCATCAGAGATTATGAAGCACAGATCCAGCAGCTCAAAGAGATCCATGAGGCACTTGAGCGAAGAGAAAAATACAATGCTGTTTATGCCGGGTACTTAAAGTCAGGTAAGAGTAAACAATATGAAGAAGAACACTCGGCCGGTATGATGTTATTCAGATCAGCATGTAGATTCCTCTCATCAAACGATGTGACAGCCGACACAAAGTCAGCTGATGTTAAGGCAAGACTTGATGAGCTCATTCAAAAGAAAGATGCTCTTTATGATGAATATCACAAACTGAACTCTGACTATAAACAGCTGATGACAGCATCAAAGAATATTGAGACACTCATCTCAAGAAAGGAAAAGAATGTAACCAAACACAAAGAAAACATTATTGCAAGATAACTCCCCAAATATTGTTATTGTGGTTATATCTGTGTTTATGAAATTGGCACTATGGGCTATTTAGCACTCCTTATCCTCATGGGTAAGGATTTTTTTATGCCCAAACTGGCCTTTAGTATTCAAAAAATCTATCGGAAAGGAGGAAGAACTTATGGACGATTCCATGTATAATATCAGTCTAATGGACCAAGTGGATATAATTAACCAACTTGCTAAAGATGGCTCACTCTCGAATTATCTTACTGACAGTGGTACAATAGATATGGAAGCTATTAGTGATATGGTAATACAAGTGAATAAAAGTAAGATACTTAAACTTCACCCATACGCAATCACCCAATTAGCAAATGGACGTTGGCAGACATTTCTTCCTGCTTACGGTAAACAAAAGAAAAAACAGATTCGGAGGGTTAACAAAAATGATTTAGAAGATGTTGTAGTAAAACATTACCTAGAAAGAGTTACAGTTCATACGCTTGAAGAAGTTGCTTACGAATGGCTTAACTTCAAAGCGTCAGAGCCTGGTTTTAAACGATCATCATATGACAGATATGAAAACAGTTATAAACGAGCATTTGATGGATTCGGTGATATCAATATTGCCAAACTAACAGAATATGATCTTGAAGATTATCTCATCAAAACAATAATCGATAAAAGAATAACTCGCAGTGCTTGGGCAAACATAAAGATCATACTCAGGGGTATCTTCAAATTCGCAAAGCGTCATCGCTATACCAATATGTCAGTAGATGATGTAATTGATTATATCGACAGTGAAAAAAAGATCTTCACCAAACCTGCATACAAAAAAGACAGTGAAGATGTATTTAGCGAAGATGAGGTAAAGCAAATCGAAGAATACATTGATGGTCGAGAAAATATCTCACTGGTTGATCTTGGCATCAAACTGGCTTTAAGAACCGGATTACGTTCAGGTGAATTAGCCGCACTCAAGTATTCAGATCTTGATCCAGAGACAAGTTCATTACAGATCAATAGGACTGAGCAACACAGTAAAGGTGAAAAAGGACACACCGATTACTATTTTTCTGACGAAGGATCATTAAAATGTGAACATCCGTCAGAGACTTTGTATATAGACACGGTAGCTGTCGGTCTTATTGAAGAAATAAATGCTAGATATCCTGAAAATGATTTTCTGTTCTATGACGGTCACTTTATAAGATCACAAGCATTTTCCAAAAGGTTAAGTGATATATGTAATACTATAGGTATCCCACCCCGAACTCTGCACAAGGCTCGTAAGACTTATGCAACAAGATTAATAAATGCAGGTGTCGATCAGATGCTAGTGAAGACTCAATTGAGGCATAAAGACATAACTACAACTCTCAAACACTATTATAGGGATAACAAAACAGCTGCAGAAAAAGCCGCCAAAATACAGGCTGTTTTTGACGCATTATAACCACCCAAAAGTGGAACATGTGGAACATTTGGGGAACTTCGATTTTCTCAAAAGTAAAAAAGCCCGGAAAACCGCGTAAAATCGGTATTCCGAACTTTGCCAAAGCAGGGGATGAGAGAATCGAACTCCCACCAAAGGTTTTGGAGACCCCTATCATACCATTTGACCAATCCCCTGTGTTCAAGCTTTCCGCTCAACAAACGCTATTATATCAAAGCAATATGAATAATGCAAGTACATTTTTCAGATAGCATCTATGGCCTGTGCGATGTTTTTAACGCCCACAATTCTAATGCCTTTTATATCTTTCAGCGAATCGATGCATCCGTACGGTACTATACATGTCTCAAAGCCAAGTTTCTTTGCTTCACTGACTCTGGCGGCTGCCTGAGAGACCGCTCTTACCTCTCCGCTCAAGCCAACTTCTCCGAAAGCTATCGTCTTATCATCAATAGCCTTATTTCTGTAGCTTGAAACTATAGCCATCACTATTCCCAGATCGACTGCAGGTTCACTGATCTTTATACCGCCTGCGATATTTACATACGCATCCTGGTCAGATAGTGGCATATCAAGCCTCTTTTCTAGTACTGCCATGAGCAGGTTTAGTCTGTTTGTATCGCTTCCTGCTGACTGTCTTCTGGGGAATCCGAAACTGGTCCTTGAAACGAGAGCCTGAATTTCAATAAGTATAGGTCTTGTTCCTTCCATTGAGCAGGATACAATAGATCCACTGGAATTAAGAGGCTTGCCGTTGAGCATAAATTCTGAAGGATTAATTACCTGAGACAGTCCGTCGTTTTTCATCTCGAAAACTCCTATCTCATTGGTCGATCCGAATCTGTTCTTTACTGCTCTTAATATCCTGTAGCTGGCATGTCTGTCGCCTTCAAAATACAAAACAGTATCCACCATGTGTTCAAGCACTCTCGGTCCTGCAACAGTTCCTTCCTTGGTAACGTGTCCTACGATAAATACGCTTATACCCTGTTCTTTTGCTATACGCATAAGCACGGCTGTAGCTTCTCTTACCTGTGAGACGCTTCCCGGTGCCGATCCGATCTCTTCGTCATACATTGTCTGTATCGAATCTATAACGGCCACGGCAGGTTTTGTTTTAATTATCACTTCTTCAATGGCGGCAAGATTTGTTTCGCATAACAGTTTCAGATTATCCTTCATTTCACCTATGCGAACTGCTCTGAGCTTTATCTGCCTCAGGCTCTCTTCACCGGAAACATACAAAACCTCTTTGCCCTTATCAGAAAGCTTTTTGCATACCTGCAGCAAGAGTGTCGACTTGCCTATGCCGGGATCTCCTCCGACCAGTGTAAGTGATCCTGAAACGATTCCACCTCCGAGAACTCTGTCCAGTTCCTCGATTCCTATGACTTCTCTTTCCTCTTCATCTGTGCTTATCTGTGAAAAGGATACAGGTTTTGAATCAGTTTCGTTTCTCTTTGCTGATTTAGAAAGGATCTTTTTATCAACTTTTTCTTCAACAAATGTATTCCATGCCTTGCATGCAGGGCATTGCCCCATCCATTTGGATGATTCATAGCCGCATTCATTGCAAAAATATACAATACTGTCCTTTTTAGCCATAATGACTCCCGCATCTAACTAACAGTACCCATCTGCTTTCACAGATGGGCACCTGTTTTATACTTATTTCTTTATAACTACTTTCTTTCTGCCGCCGCTTAAGTCAAGACTGAAATTCAGCTTTCCGCCAAGATTGGTCTTAACCTTTCCGACACTCACATCGTCGACGATAACTTCATATTCTGTCTCATCCTCAAGTCCTACAGTTATCTGAGCATCTTCATCTGCGTTACCCTCAACAAAGAATGCAACTCCGTCAGCATTCTCAGTAAAGTTGAATACGCTCGTTCCGGGAACCGACTCATAGACAAACATGCCGTTCTTTTCAAGCTTTGTGATCTCCTTGAAAGTCTTAACCTTCATGAGGTTGCCGTCATAGGGAAAGTCCTCTGCTTTGGATTTTTCAGCGAGATTGTAGTCACCAAAGCTCAACGAGTTGTCGCTCTCGATGTTTATTAAATTTGCTGCCATTTTACGTCCTCCATTCGACATATTTTATGCCGATTACTTACAATTAAATTATAACTGATTTGGAGAATAAAAAGTGTTAATTTTTTGTAAACAAGATCTTTTTATCCTTGAGTCCTACTTTGACTTTATCACCGGGCTTTATGTTCTTGCTTAGGATCTGTTCAGCCAGTGCATCCTCGATCTCAGTCTGTATTGCTCTCTTTAACGGTCTTGCTCCCATTTTAAGATTGGTATGCTTGTCTACGATATACTTTTTAACGGCATGACTGATGTTGAGATCTATGTTCATCTGAGCCTCGCACCTGTCTACAAGGTTCTTTGACAGCAGTGTAACTATCTCATTCATGTCATCCTTCGTGAGAGCATGGAATACCATGATATCATCAATACGGTTGATGAACTCGGGCTTGAACATCTTCTTGACCTCGTCCATTACCGCATCCTTCATCTTTTCATAGTCTTTCTGTTCATCAGACTTGCTGGCAAATCCCAGATTCTTGGGTTCCATTATCCTCATGGCGCCCGCATTGCTCGTCATGATTATGACTGTATTCTTGAAGGAAACCTTTCTTCCCTTTGAATCTGTTATATGACCGTCATCTAGTACCTGAAGGAGTATATTGAATACATCTGGATGTGCTTTTTCTATCTCATCAAAAAGAACAACACTGTAAGGATTCTGTCTAACCTTGTCTGAAAGCTGTCCTCCGTCATCATGTCCGACATATCCCGGAGGCGATCCTATCATCTTGGATACGGAATGACTTTCCATGTATTCTGACATATCAACACGGATCAGAGAATCCTCCGAACCGAACATTGCCTCAGCCAGTGCCTTTGAAAGCTCAGTCTTACCTACACCTGTGGGACCGAGGAATAAAAACGATCCTATCGGTCTCTTGGGATCCTGCAGTCCGACCCTGCCTCTTCTCATGGCTCTTGAAATAGCTTCAACAGCTTCGTTCTGACCTACGACTCTCTTGTGAAGTATGCTCTCGAGCCTTAACAGTCTGTCAGCTTCCTTTTCGTTTAATTTCGATACAGGTATCTTTGTCCAGGCTGCCACAGCCTCTGCAATTTCATCCTCACCAACGATATATTCTTTTCTTGATGCCTGTTTTACCTCTTTTGCTCTTAACTTATCAAGTTTTTTAATGAGCTCGTCCTCGCTTCTCTTGAGCTCTCCGGCTTCGGCAAAAGCCTCGACCTTTATAGCCTGCTCGATAAGCAAATCAGTCTTTTTGATCTCTTCCAAAAGCTCGTTTAACTTGGCAGAAGTATTTGCAGTACGAAGTCTTACGGCACTTGAAGCCTCATCTATAAGATCTATAGCCTTGTCCGGAAGATTTCTGTCATTGATGTATCTTGCAGATAATCTTACCGCACTTTCCAGGGCATCCTCTGTTATCTTTACCTTGTGATGCTCCTCGTATTTATGAGCGATACCCTTTAAGATACGTATTGCTTCCTCTTCTGTGGGTTCCTCTACGGTTATGGGCTGGAAACGTCTTTCCAGTGCAGCATCCTTTTCAACATACTTTCTGTACTCTGCAAGCGTTGTTGCACCGATAAGCTGTATCTCGCCTCTGCTGAGGCTGGGCTTTAGGATATTTGAAGCATCTATCGCTCCTTCAGCTCCTCCGGCACCTATAAGAGTATGAAGTTCATCAAGGAAGAGAAATACGTTTCCATCCTCTATGACTTCCTTCATAACTTTCTTTATTCGCTCTTCAAACTCACCCCTGTATTTGGATCCGGCGACCATTCCCGAAAGATCAAGAGTCAGAACTCTCTTGTTCTTGACTGTATCGGGCACCTCTCCCTCAACTATTCTCTGGGCAAGTCCTTCAACGATAGCAGTCTTTCCTACTCCGGGCTCACCGACAAGACAGGGATTGTTCTTGGTCCTTCTGCTTAATATCTGGATCATTCTCTGTATCTCTGTCTCTCTTCCGATAACAGGATCAAGCTTGCCGTTCTTTGCAAGCTCAGTCAGATCTCTGCTGTATTGAGCAAGCATGGAAGTCCCGTTCTTTTTTGATGCCTTTATAGGAAGATCCTCTTTATACAGATTTCCGTCTTCACCCATTGATACAAGTGTTTCGGCATAGATCTTGGGCAGAT
>JAEEUS010000093.1 GCA_016290615.1 Lachnospiraceae bacterium
GTAGAGCATCCTGTACTACGAATAAGTGATTTCTATACAGGAGAGAATTCACTTCATTATCCTGTGATGTCATTCCACGGGATACATCCATGGAACATTGATGAGAACTCGCCGTTTTTATCATTCGGATTCATGTATTCCGAGGCGGCAGCAGATTACAAGACAAAAGAGGATGCATTCATATACTGTGCAGTGAACGCTCATTGGGAGAACGCAGTCTTTGACCTGCCGATCATACCCGATGACATGAAATGGGAAACAGTCGCCTATACAGGTGACACCAAGATAACAAAAAAAGTTGTGGAAGGTTCAGTGGAACTGATGCCCAGGAGCATGATGGTTCTGATCGGACACAAAATAAGCAATAAAACCCGCAAAGGAGGAAAAAAGAATGTTTGACTTCAAGGTAACTAACAACGCAGGAGAGGTGGATGTAGAGCTCAAGGGAAGACTTGATGCAACAGTAGCACCTCAGCTTCATGAGGAGATGGCAAAGCTTCAGGGCGGTGACATCAAGAAGGTGACATTTGATGTAAAAGAACTCGAGTACATTGCCAGTGCAGGTTTGAGAGTCATCATCTTTGCAAAGCAGAAACTCGGTGCTGATACTCAGATCTTTATGAAAGATGTGAATGAGGACGTTAAGCAGGTTATTGAGATGACCGGATGCGACAACTTTGTAACGATAATCTGATCGGAGGTTTCCATGGGTAAAAAAATAGGGATATTGATCGAGAACAGGTTCATCGAGAAAGAGATCTTCTATTATCAGTCTTATTTCGCCAATGCAGGGTATGAAGTTGTGCTCCTTACAAGACTCTGGGGACAGCCTTCTCTTACCTTCAAGGGACTGGAGTATCAGGCAGAGATAACCGCGCAGAACAGTTTTGAGAACCTTAGCGACGATGATCTTAAGGATTATGTTGCTATCATCGCACCCGCAGGTTATGTATCTGATTATCTTTTGTATGAGGAAAAGCCGGGAGATATATCACCCGCCTGCAGATTTTTAGAGCGTGTGATGAAGGATAAGAGCATCATCAAAGGTTTCATCTGTCATTCACTCTGGATCGCGGGTCCGATCAAGGAAAGCTTTAACGGCAGAAAGGTTACATGCCACAACAATATCCTGTCACATGTCCGCAATGCCGGAATAGAGTATCAGGATGCGGACGTATATGTGGACGATGACCTTATCACTGCAAGAACAGGCGGACATCATGCACCTTTTGCGGAATGCATCATAAACAATATCAGAAAGTAGAGGATGAGATTATGTATGAGAATGCGATAATCATACGCGAAAAGCTTCGCAAGAAGAAAACAGCCGAAGGCATACTTATGCAGGAACTCGGCAGAGGCCAGAGAATGAACGGACTTCACTGGAACATGGAAGACGGTGCCATAGTTGACTGGCATTCACATGAAGCAGAGCAGTTCGGATATGTCATAAAGGGCGGATTCAAGATCTGGTTTGAGGATGAAGAGTATGAGATACATGAGGGCGACTGTTATTTCGTACCTCCGAATGTAAAGCATAAATTCATCGCTCTTGGTGAGACGGAAGCTATAGATCTTTTCAATCCGATCAAGGAAGACATACCAAAAGAGATCGAGTAGATCAAAGTAAAGTTTAGTTTAGTTATTCATAAACTTAAAGATAAAAAGGAAAAAGGAGAACGAAAAATGGGAAAACTAAAAGTATTGGTACTGGCTACTAACTATGGTTCATGGGGTGAGGAACTTCAGGCACCTTGGGATGCGCTTAAAAAGGCAGGTTATGACTTAACACTTGCTACACCTAAGGGACTTAAGCCTCTTCCGCTCACGATCAGCGTAGATCCTGATTTCGTTGACGGAGTTCAGAACTACAAGACAAATCCTAAGGATGTATGTGACAGGATCAAAGAGCTCGTTGACGGTGACGAGTGGGCTCATCCGATCAAGATCAAAGATGCTAAGATGGCTGACTATGACGCACTTGTTCTTACAGGCGGTCTCGGAGCTATGATCGACGTTGCCAACGACTACAACACACATAAGCTCATCCTTGATGCTTTCTATGACGGAAAGATCATCGGTTCGCTTTGCTATGCTGTAGCAGCATTGGTATTCTGCCGTGATCCTAAGCAGGATTACAAGTCAGTTGTTTACGGAAAGAACATCACAGCTCATCCGAGAGCATGGGATTTCTACGGACCTGACATGGCTGCATCTTACGAACTCTACGGTGAGACACCTGACAACAAGCATACAGATGTTATCACACCCGGATTCTTATATCCTATCGAAGACCTCATCAGAGATGCTGTAGGTCCTAACGGTAACTGTATCGCAAGAAACAGTACCAGCAGAGAAGATCCCGAAGCTAACTACTCATATCCTTTCATCACGGCTGCATCAGTTGAATCTTCAAGAGCATATGGTGCTCTTCTTGTTAAGGTTCTTGACAAGATCGTTGCAGGCGAGGATGTTACAAAGCAGAACATTCACATTTAAGATTTAGATGATAAACATGACGGGGGCAAAGAGGCAAAGATGCTTATTTGCGACTTTGCCCCTGTTTTTTGCATTTTGAAGAATACTACAGATTGATTGGAGTTATTGGAGGTATAAGCTATGCCGTGTATAACAGTTCAGAGTTTGGAACTTGCGGAAAGTCAGCGCAAGAGGATCGCAGAAAAATATATAGAGATTTTTTCGGAAGAGACAGGAGTACCCAAGGACAGGGTATATCTGTTTTTCGATGGTTATAAATTGGATGAGGCAGCGACTAACGGTCAGCTGTTCTCAGACAGAGGGATAGGCCCCATAAGAGGAAAGTTTAACGAAGAGGAGTGGAACAAATAATGGATGTTAATCAGGCTATCGTAAAGATTTTGGAAGAAACAGGAAGAGTATCGCATGTATTTGGAAGTACCGGTCAGGTAAACGCTTCCATGCTGCTTGCTCTTCGCGATTCAGATAAGATAAAGACCGTAGTTGTAAGAAATGAGCAGGCTGCTTCGTTTATGGCCTGTGGATATACCATGTTTAATCCTGATAACCTTGGTGTATGTTTTGCAACAGGCGGCCCCGGGGCATTCAATCTATTCTCAGGTATGGCTGTGGCATATTCGGATTCACTGCCTATCATAGGAATAACAGGTTATGCAACGGCAGCAGTAAGAGGTAAAGGATGCTTAAATGAGTCTTCAGGGCTTTCAAGAACCCCCGATTCTCATAAGATGTTCTCAGCAACAACAAAGAAATCCTATATCGTGGAAGATGCCTCACAGATCTGTGACATCATGGAAGATGCTATAAATACAGCATTTAACGGTCGTCCCGGACCTGTACATGTACATGTTCCAAAGAATATAACGACTGCAGAGGTTCCCAATTTCAGATCCATAAAGCTTGATATCAAGCCTGTGAAAGCAAAACAAAGATGTGCGTCTGAGTTTGCAGCCCGCATACTTTCGGGTATCGAGAAGAAGGAAAAACTCCTCCTTCTTGTCGGATACGGATGTATCAGAGCTGAAGCAAAGGATGAGCTCATGCAGCTTATAGATAAATACAAGATCCCGTTTGTTACAACTATGGATGCAAAGGGTTTCCTTCCTGAGGATCACAAGTTATCGCTTGGTATTTTCGGAACGACAGGTGATCCTGTTTCCATGGTTTATTTCGAGAAAGCGGATACCGTTATCGCGGTAGGTAACTCATTTGCAGAGAATGCCACTCTTCTGTTTAAGGGAGATCTGTATGATAACAAGACTCTTTTGCATATCAATATCGATCCTCATGAGATAAACAAGGTATATCCTGCGGATTATTCAATGATATCTGATGCAAAAGCAGGTCTTTCTTCCATCCTTTCCGCAATGGAAGCTATGGGAGGAGCAGCAAAGGCATTTGATGCAGAGATATCAGATGACAAGAAGAAATGGTTCGATATGCCCAATGTCGGCTCACCTGAAAAAATGCATCCTGCAGATGTTGCAAGAGTTATTTCTGAGGTGGCACCTGATGATGCTATCATCATGGGTGATGCAGGTTCGCATATGCTGTGGCTTTCAGAGTATATGAAGCTTTCCGGCAACCAGAGATATCAGAATCCCGGTTCTTTCGGACCTATGGCAAGTCATACAAACGGATGTATAGGTGTCAAATGTGCCAATCCCGATAAGGTTGTCATCTCAGGTTCAGGTGACGGATGCTATCTGATGGCAGGATTTGAACTTCTGACCGCTGTCCAGAACGATATCCCCGTTGTATGGGTCATCTTCAATAACGGTGAGTTCAACGTAATAAAGAAATTCCTTTTAAATATGTTCAATGAACATGCATATATGTCATTTATGAATCCCGATTATGTCGCTTATGCTCAAAGCTGCGGCGCAACAGGAATGAGAGCGACAAATAAGGAAGAACTTAAGGAATGTCTTGAAAAGGCAATCGCTCTTAATAAACCTGTAGTGATCGATGCAGTGATCGACGGTGATGTATTCGCAAACATGAATAAGTCAATGTAAGAAGGATTTTTAGGCTTTTGCCGGTATGAGGTGCATATGAAACTATTCGAAAAGATTTCCACATACAGTGAGTCCCCTTTTGAGAGACAAAACGATGTGATATATGACAATAACACAGGACTTTACTGGGAGTACAAGACAGATGATAAAGACGCTGTAAACTCTGGCGAGAAGAGGTTTACTTTCGATGAAGCCGCAAATGTACATATCAAGGAACTGAATGATAACAGTTTCGGAGGATACAGTGACTGGAGGGTTCCAAATAAGGACGAGTTAAGATCCATATTTGATTACGGTAAGGATGAATCAGTTATACCGGGGGTATTCGGATCATGTCCCGTAGGTGATTACTGGACAAAGAACATCTATAAGCTTCAGCCGTATTTCTCATGGGTACTGTTCTCAGGATTCGGAAGCGGTATCGCCAAAAGAGTTGATGCAAAAAACTTTGTCATAGCCGTAAGAGGCGGAAATGATAGAAGATTTGGCGAACCTGATAACAGCAGGTTTACCGATAACGGTGACGGTACGATCACTGATGTTGCCACAGGACTCATGTGGCAAAAGGAAACAAATAAGAGAATGGGACCTAAAGATGCAGAAGCGTTCATCTCAAAGATGGATCTGGCAGGATACACAGACTGGAGACTCCCGAATATAAAGGAATTAAATACCATTCTCAATCTGGATGAAGCCAAGAATAACTGGTTCTTTGATGCATTTCCTGTTCTAGAGAATGAAGCTATGCTGCATTACAGCGCATGTGATCTTTTCGAGCGTCACTATGCATGGGTAACAAACTTCACATACGGATATGACGGATACTATGGCGGAAGAAGTGCTCCATTACTCTCAAGAGCCGTAAGATATGCGGAACTTCCAAAGAAAGAGAAAAAGTATAACGCATTTGTCATCACTCATACGGGCCAGGAAAGAGCCTTCGATCTTAAGGGAAGAGAAGTCGATAAGGACCGCATATGGGGACTGGATGCGCAAAGGATATGGACAAAGCCGTCATTTGAATCTATTGAAGACGGTAAGGCGATAAAAGATAACATCAACGGTCTTGTATGGGACAATGCTCATGATGATCTTTTACTGACATGGAAGGATGCAAAAGAGTATATAGCAGGGTTAAATGAATCCGGATATCTTGGCAGAACTGACTGGCGACTTCCCGGAAGAGAAGAGATCAGGAGCATAGCAAGGTATGATGACATACAACCGGCTGTTTATCAGAATGTATTTGATAACACAAAGAATGCATATTACTGGACCGCATATACTGATAAGCTGTATAACGAGAATGCCTGGGGTATGTATTTCGGATACGGATGTACCTATACGGCTCCGAAAGAGAAGGCCGCTCACATCAAAGCGGTTTCAGGTTATGATGATCCGTTCCTTATGCCTTCAGAAAAACGTTTTGTTAAAAACGGTGACGGCACCATAACCGATACAGTGACCAACCTTATGTGGATGGAGGAAGAGACTCCTTTACTCACACAAAAAGAAGCTCTTGTATGGTTGCAGGAACTTGATCTTGCCGGTCATAAAGACTGGGTGATGCCGACGTTAAAGGAACTTGCAACTCTCATTAATCTAAATGAAGGAGAGGAATGGTATTACAAGGATCTTTTCCCGAATACAAATACAAAGCCACAGGGATTCTATCAGTCTTCAACAGTTTACGGCGGAACATTTGGCTGGGGTGTGAATTTCCAGTTTGGATTTGACGGTTACTATGCAGACAGGATGAGTGGAAAATATCCGTTCAGACCTATGAGAAAGATCTAATAGATCATTAACTATCATAATGCAGAAGAGTGTTAAGATAGACGAGGGGTAA
>JAEEUS010000094.1 GCA_016290615.1 Lachnospiraceae bacterium
GATCTGCATACCTCAAGCATCTTCATATCGTCTCTTCCCTGGAAGTTCGCGGCTCCGACCGTTCCGAGTGCGACCGCAAGTCCGTGGCTTATCTTTATATCTGGGTAATATTCCTCCAAAGCATGACAGAACAGATGCTCGCTTCCGCTGCAGGGTCTTGATGAACCCGCTATCTCCATTGCAAGTCCTCCCATAACGAGTGCTCTTGCAAGTGTACGTAAGAAGCTTATGCTGTTCACGTTCTTCTCATCGAAATGAGCGATCGAATCGTAACACATCCATGCGATAGAATAAGCAAAGTCATCAACCGGTTTTCCTTCAGCCTTTGCTGCAAGCGACCAGTCATAGACAGCTGTATATTTTCCTATCGTATCACCGATACCGCCCAGCGTCTGGATCTGAGGCGCTTTCTGTATCATCGTTGTATCAACGAGTATCGCTGTCGGTATCTTGCAGGCGAGTGTCTTTCTGTTTCCGTTCTCTGTTCCGAGTACCGCAAAAGGTGATGCCAGAGAATCGTTGCTAAGATTTGTCGGAAGACATATATAAACTGCCTTGCTGACATATGAAGCATATTTTGCAACATCAAGGACTCTTCCGCCGCCGAATCCTATAACGACTTTTATATCATCGATACAGATCTTCTTTGCGATGCGTACAGCCTCGTCAAAGTCTGCATGAACTACCTCGAATACCTCGGCATTGTTATAGTCGGACTGTATCTCGCTGACTATGTCGCCGTAAAGATCATGTAAGAACTTTTCTGTTATGACTAGCGATTTCTTTCCTTCTATTTCGGGAAGGTATTGTTTTACCGCTTCATCCGTACGGGTAAATATGTCTTCTTCAACAACAAGACAAAGCGGCAGATTAAAACGCGAATGCTGGTTCATATCTTGGCCTCTTATTTGTGTTATGTAAACCCCTGTTCCCGTGAACAAATCCAAAGACTAGTATAGCACATCTGTCTGTTTTCACTCAAGAGATACTCTCCCAGAATTTCTCGATTTTTTCTTTTGATGAATCAGTCTTTCCCTGGATCATTTCACTAGAGCCGCCGCCCTTTGCACCGATGTTTTCACGCATCTTTTCAGAAAGGATCTTTGCATCCATATCCTTTCCTCCCGCATAGTAACGATATCCTTCATCATCATTTCCGACAAACAGCCCGACATATCCTTCTTTCAGGTCTGTAAGTGCATTGTAGATATTCTTCATGTTTGATGCAGACAGATCCATATCAGTAAAGACAAGGCAGCCGTACTCTCCGCTCTTTATCTTTTCTATTATCATGCTCTCGGTAAGATCTGCGACTTTTGCATTCAAAGTCAAGTTTTCTTCTTTAAGGTTTGAGACTATTGCAGGAACGTTATCGGGATGAGTGCTGAATCCCTTTGCTATCTCCTTGAGGTTATCCAAGTTGTGACATATATACTCAAGTGCTCTTCTTCCGCAGAGTATGCTTAGCTGAGTACCGCCTTTAAACTTCATGGATGATATGATCTTTATGATCCCTATCTGACCCGTTTGCTTAACATGAGGTGCACAGCATGCACAGATATCAACAAGGTTTTTCTCATCTCCTATGGTTATCAGTCTTACCTGAGCTTTTATATCTATCTTGCTTCTATATGTTATGTTAACCAATTCTTCTTTTGAAGGATAGCTGTCACTTATCGCAAGATTCATATATATGATCCGATTGGCGTCTCTTTCGATCTCATCTATCTGATCCTGAGTCAGTATACCGTCAAAAGCCAGGGTGACAGGCTCATCATCGCTCAGATGAAAACCAACGTTGTTGTATCCGAACCTGCTATGGACAAGACCGGAGATGATATGTTCTCCGCTGTGGTTCTGCATCCTGTCAAAACGGATATCCCAGTCAAGTTTACATAACACTTCCATTCCCGGTTCTATACTATCATCGACCAGGTATCTTATATCAGTCTCACCTTCAGTAGGAGATCCCAGTATCTCACCTTTTAAAACATTGACTGTTTTACCGTTACCTGTAATAGATCCGGTATCCGAATACTGTCCTCCCTCTTCGGGAAAGAAAATGCTCTCCTTGAGTTTTATGTAAACCTTGCCGTCTTCAATGATACAGTCGCTGACTTCAGTTCTGTACTCATTTATAAAGCTCTGCTTTTCGTATATTTTTTCTGTCACGTGTATCTAACCTTTCCTGTTACTCATACAAGATCAGGATGCTCTCCCGACCATCCCGCCTGAGGAAGACATCCAAGATACTTAATATCTTCATCACTTATCTCAAAGCCCTCTATAGAGATATTCTCTTTAAGTCTTTCTTTTGAAGATGCCTTCGGAATGACCATTATATCCTGCTGAACAAGGTATCCAAGCAGGAACTGAGCAGGTGTTTTTTTATACTTATCCGCCATATCGAGTACGACCGGTTCCTCAAGGATCCTTCGTCTTCCCAAAGGACTCCAAGCCTGTATCAGCATTCCCTTTGATCTTGCATACTCAACAGCCTTATGCTGCATATATCCCACATGCAGTTCAAGCTGATCCACCATCGGCTTTACATCAGCTTCATCCCATATGGCATCTATATGATGAGGAAGGAAGTTTGAAAGTCCTATCGCTCTAACCTTTCCGTCCTTATACAGTTCTTCCATTGCTTTCCAGGTATCCTTAAGGACACTCTTCCATTCATCTTTTGCACCATCCTGTTTCGGCCAGTGTATCAGATAAAGATCAAGATAGTCGGTTCCAAGTCTTTCAAGAGATTCTTTGCAGGCTTTCAGAGCATTCTCATATCCCATCTCTGTTCTCCACAGTTTGCTGCATATCTGAATATCCTTTCTTGATATGCCCGAATCCTTAAGAGCTTCTCCAACCTCTTCTTCGTTTTTATAAAATGATGCGGTATCAAAATAACGATAGCCGACTTCTATTGCCTGTGCTATCGCTTCTGTTTTTTTGCCATCGGTCGCAAGATAAGTCCCGTATCCTACAGCCGGAAATACCAGTCCGTTACTCAGTTTGAATTCTTTCATGTTTATACCCCGTGTGCTACATTGCTTTTGCCAATATCAGTATATCAGATATGAAAAAATGTGTCCCGTAAAAACTGTATTTGTGATGTGACTTTTTCCTTTAAGACAAAAATAAAGGACAGCACGTGCTGTCCTTTAAAATAACTTATCATCCTTTAAAATCAATGTGCTGTCCTACCATCATCTCCTGATCGGTCATGACACTGTTCATCTTATAGTTTTGGAAATAGTCATCGACCTTCTTTGCAAGTTCCTCAACACTTGCAGCATAGATTATCTCGACATCGTCATCATTTTCAACCTCATCAAAGATGTCGGTCTTCTTTCCTTCTATCCGCTCCTTTTCCTTCTCCTTTTGAGCTTTCTTTTCCTCTGCTTTCTTTTCGGCCTTTTTCTCCTCGCGTTTAGCTTCTATACGCTCCTTCTGGGCATCAGAGGATTTCTTTAAAACTGCAAAGAATGAAGCTGTGCCTCCGTCATTGATGGTCATTCCGTAGCCTTTTACATTGGCTCCCATGGAATCCATCTGTTTCTTAAGCTGTGACAGACCGCTTGATGCCTGTTCGATGAGGCCTTCGTATTTCTGTCTGAAGCTCTCATCCTCAGCCATCTTCTCGATCTTTTCTTCATCGATAAGAACAACCGTCTTATGGGGATTGGCAAAGCTTGATGCCATCATCCTGGCCTGATCCTTCTTATCCCTGCTCACAAGCACAAAGTCCATCTTTGAGTACTTCTGCTTAAGTTCTTCATAGTAAGCAGCTGCCTTGTCAGACAGTTTGGGTTCACCCACGGTCTTTCCGTAATTTACCTTTTTTGTGGTTGTTTCATCCGTCTTTTTTGTATTCGAAGTCTGATTTGCAGATGAGACATAGTTTGAAAGCGCTTCCTGTGCTGATGATAGATTCATATTGATCACTACCTCCTTGTAATAATCCTTCACATCCGTTTGAAGGTAAATAAACCACCTTAAGCGGGACACCTATATACGGTGTCCCGTATATTAAATGGTAGTTACAGTTAGGTTTCATGGAGTAATTCGTAAAGAAGTAATTAGATATTCCCCGTACCGGATTCCGTTCCATGTAACCAAAGAAAAAAGAAACAGAAAACACCTTCTGCATCCTTGCAGAAAAAATATGTTCTCTGTTTCTTATATCGGTTCTTTTTTATCGATTGTTTATAGATGATGAAAATCTTTGTAAAACTAGTCAGCGACAATGAATTCTGTGCATGTATCAAACTGTCCTGAAAGCACTGTCACAGGAAACGATGCCGTTTCATTGAATCTGTTTGATATATACATGCAGCGGTTCGGCATTCCTTCGGGAATGATCATGTCAAAGACTGCAACACCACCCTTTACTTTGGATCCCTGGACTTCCAAAAAATCTTCCTTTTCAAATTCGTAGGTAGACAGGTTTAAGCTTCCCTCATAAAGATTAGCGACTGTATCATCCTTTAACATCACGACAGCAACTTTATCGGTAACTCCCGGATCGATCGTAAGACCCTCAGGCAGATATGCTGCAACATCCTCGGGGGGATTTTCAATCACACAGGCCAGTGCCCCGTAGGGCGCCTTGCTAACAAACTTTTCCCAGTAGGAAGCCTTGCCCGATCTCTTATAATCGGCAAATGCATACATTGCACTGTCTGAGATATCGGTTTCAAAAGTAAATGTCTTGTCATTCATATCCTTAACGGTAACCAGCGTACCGCTTTGATCGTATGAAACCTCGTATATCTCCTCTCCGTCCGTTGTTCCTATCACATGATCCTTGAAATTATAGAGTTCAGAATAATTTGAATAAACTGCCGTGGTTATGTCATCATCAATCCAGGTAAGATTTGCACCGCATATCGTCTTTTCAACATTTCCAGTCAGTGTATTTACCATGATATAGGCACCTGTATGAGGATTTATGTGTGCATCCACTACCACCCAGTCACCCACCTGGTACATATCCATGATCGCATTTGCTAAAGGAACGTAATCCGTTATGTCATACTCCATTCCGTTTACGGTAAATTTAAGAGCTTCATAACTGTACTCCTGATCGATGCTTCCGAAATCATACATCCCGTAATATGATCTGTCGACTTCCTTTATATCTACGATATTTCCCTGTTCATCAGTCTTAAACTTACACATCAGCAAAGGATAAGTATTCTCGAGCTTTTTTTCATGCAGGAGCGTGTATGTATTAAGATCATCGTCTAACCTGTAAGGCGAGATATTTACATACCTTTGTGAAAAATACCCTTCAATGAACCTTCTTGCGCTGTAATCCTCCAAAGCCTCTTTTGTGTGAGCCTCCATGGGCTGGATCCAGTACTGGTAATAGACGTTTTTTTCCTCATCCTTTGTTCTTTCCCTGTTCCAGATAAGGCCGTAAAACTCCTCGTTTTTTAATGGCTCACTGTCTTTTGAACCGCTGCTTAAACGCCTGAACACCCAGTCGGACTGAACTCTTACCATGTCATTTTTGTCATACTCTTCGTACAGTCTCTCAACGTCCTGGAAAACATTTTCAAAAATATAGCTGTCACCGTTTCCAATCCATTCAAGAGACATGTAATCAAAAAGATGATTGCTTGATACCAGTATCAGTCCGGAAGTTGTCTCCTCATCGCATGTATAAAGATCCATCTCAGGTATATCTATCTTTGTTACGGGATCCATTCCCGAAAATGACAGTTCAAATCCGGTATATTCCTTTTCCTTAACAAGCTCATCCTTTTGCATGTCGTAGGTTTCATGCTTTTTAAGTTTAAAGCTTCCCTCAAGCTCAATACCGTCATACTCTCTAACAAATGTGCATTTACCGTTCTCATCTATCTTAAGAGTCGCATATTCCTTGTCATTAAGGGAATCCATAAGTTTCCATTCACCAGATACAAAGCTCATGAAAGACTCTTCGGATGTGATATCTACAACGGTGACCGCTTCTTCCTGTTCTTCAGTATCCTCTTTTTTCTTTTTATCCTTTTTCTTTTTACTGTCCTTTTCCTTGTGTTCTGTTTCTACGGTCTCTTCATCTTCTGGTTCTTCTTTTTTGGAACAGCCCGTAACAGTAAATATGAGTATTAAAAGTATAAACAGTCTTAAAAGTTTTTTCTTCAAGGATTTTCCTCCCATGTATTTCATGAGAATATTTTAACATTGCTACTGGCTTTATGCCACCGCATCATTCTTCGTATATCTTATAAAGAAAAA
>JAEEUS010000095.1 GCA_016290615.1 Lachnospiraceae bacterium
ATTCATGCAAAGCAGATGAATGATAGCTATGATATAAACGAACGGGAAAAGTTTGATGATTTTATTGTACAAATAGTAAGAAATTCAGACATTATCTATCCCAAGGATCCGCTCGGATTCAGAAAAAGAATGACTTTTGAAGGACTTTCAAGGAAAGAAAAGATCTTATATTTTTTAAAGAAGTAATCTCAAATAGTAACTAAAGGACGGTAAATATGGATCAATCACGAAAAACGTATATAAAGAACAGTTTATTTATGCTTCTTTTCTTTGATTTTCTTATATCTGTATTTGCACCGTTAGAATTCTATATAACCAACAAGGCATACTTTTTTTTCAGCGGTATCGAATTGATACCGTTTGCAATCCTGCTCTTTTTAGCCGTTTTGATTGCAGGTGCAATCATCATATTTTTGCTTTCTAAAACATATCTGAAGATATCAACTCCCTTGACATGCACTGTTACTGGTATTGTTTTTGCACTTTATATCATAGGAAACTTCATGGTGGTTGATTATGGCGCAATGGACGGACTTATTCCAAGGTGGGAAAGATTTCAAAAAGAAGGTATTCTGCAGACTGCGGTATTTATTGTCATTCCTCTCGTATCTCTAATACTGTCATTGATCATAAAGAATAAAAAAAAAGTTCTTAAAGCATACGGGGGATTATCTGTATGCTTATTACTCGTACTTATCTTAACCCTTGTAAGCATACTTATAACTACGGGATTAAAAAAGGATCCAGAATATATAGTTACGGCGGATCATGAATTTGAGTTATCTAAAGATCAGAATGTGATAGTGTTCATCATTGATACATATGATTCTAAGATATTTGATGACATGCTTTTGGAAGATTATGACAAATACGCTGATCTTCTTAAGGATTTCACCTATTATCCGGATACAACTTCAATGTTTGCTGCGACAGAACTGGCTCTCCCGCAGATAATTACAGGGGTATCCTATCATAATGAGGCTCCATACGGGGAGTATTTAAAGAAAGCTTTTTCTGATTCGAAAATGCTCGAATATCTTAGAGAAAATGATTATTCAACAGGTATTTATACATGCTGCCGTATGCCACAGGATGAGATGGCATTACAGTTTGAAAATGTAAGATACATGGAAAGGACTGTTTCATCGCATAGAAGACTGGCTGGATATATGTACAAGTTTTTAGGATTCAGATATATGCCTCAGCCTCTTAAAGAATACTTCTGGTTTTATCCGGACGAGATGCGTTCAGAACTTGAATCGACCAAGGATGATTCTGTTGAGGTCTTCTATGACAACAATTATCTTTTTGATTCAAAGATTGATGAAATGAGTGATATGCATGAGGGAAAGGTATTCAGGCTTTATCATATAGATGGTGTACATGCACCTTTTTCCATATCAAGCGACTTTACACCTTCGTCTACTGAAACAAGTATTGAGGAAGAGGGAAGAGGTATCATGTATGTAGTAGATCATCTTTTGAGTCTACTAAAGGAAAAAGACATTTATGATAACAGCGCAATAGTGATCATGGCTGATCACGGATATTTTGATGAAAGATCCAATCCGCTGATGCTCATAAAAGGAATTGGTGAAGATCATCCTTTTGAAGTAAGCGATAAGATGCTCTCATATGAATATCTGCAGCATATTATGATGAGCCTTTGTGAATCTAATACTTCTTTAGAGGCTGTTAAGCAGGATAAAAGCGAACAGGCAGGACGAAAGTATCTGTATTACGCATGGAATAAGGATCTTAAGGATTATGCATACGCATCGACTATAACCGAGTTTGATGTTAAGGGAAATGCCAGGGATATAGACGGATATAAAAAGATTTGTGAATATCATGGTAAGGAGTAGAATCTTAACGTTTCGTCACCCGATAATGTGAGACAAAAAAGATAATACATATTATAATGGTCTTGGATATGGTGAGATATAAATGACAAACAGCGATGAAAATAAAAACAATAACAACCATATATTGTATAAAAGATATATTAAGAGACTGTTTGATATAATACTGTCACTTCTCTTTTTGATCGTATTCTTTTGGCTGTATCTTATCCTGGCGATCCTTGTAAGGATAAAACTGGGAAGTCCGATCCTTTTTAAACAGCCAAGACCCGGAAAAGATGAAAAAGTCTTTAACATGTACAAATTCCGTACAATGACCGATGAAAGAGATGAAAACGGAAATCTGTTGCCCGATGAAGTAAGGCTTACAAAGTTTGGATCTTTCTTAAGAAAGACAAGTCTTGATGAGCTTCCTGAACTGTTTTGCATTATCAAAGGTGATATGTCTATAATCGGTCCCAGACCGCTCTTGGTCAAATATCTTCCTTACTACAACGAAAGAGAAAAACTAAGACATACAGTAAGACCGGGACTTACGGGTTATGCGCAGGCTCACGGGAGAAATGCGATATCATGGGAAAAGAAGTTTGAGTATGATGTCTACTATGTTGAAAACATATCTTTTGCTATGGATGTAAAGGTTATCATAGATACTGTCAAAGCTGTATTTAAGCGTGATGGAGTACAGCTAAATGCCCTGGAGGATTTTGATGAGTACAGGAAGAAGCTTCTATCCGACTCCGATAATAAAACTGAATGATAAGGATACAAACAGGCTGTATATAAAGCGAGAGGATATGATCCCGTATAGCTTTGGCGGAAACAAGGCAAGAAAGGGATTGTTATTCTTTGATGATATTGACAAAGGTGATTATGACTGCGTTGTGACATACGGCAGCAGTCATTCTAATCATTGCAGGGTAATCGCCAACATGGCTGCGCAAAGGAATATGCCTTGCTTCATCATAGGACCTGAAGAAGTAAGTGATATTACATACAACAGTGTTATGATGGATATGTTAGGTGCTCATATAACAACAGTGCCTGTTGAAACTGTGAGCAAAACAATTGATGATAAGATTAACGAGCTTAAAGAACAGGGAAAGAAACCGTATTTCATAGCCGGCGGCGGGCATGGGAATATCGGAACCCAGGCATATGTTGACTGCTATAACGAGATAAAAGAATACGAAAGATCAAACAATGTATTTTTCGACTATATCTTTTTTGCATCTGGAACCGGAACGACCCATGCGGGACTGGTATGCGGTCAGATCCTAAATGAAGATGAAAGAAAAATCATAGGTATCAGTATCGCAAGAAAGAATCCCAGAGGCAGAGAGGTTGTCATTGATAGCATTAAAGAGTATCTGGGAAGAAATGATGAAAATATCGATGAAAACACTGTATTTATAGATGATTATACAGGTGATGGATACGGAAAAGACAATGAAGAGATAAACCAGGTAATAGAGGATATCTTTACTGACTATGGTATACCGCTTGACAGTACATATACGGCAAAAGCATTCCTGGGTATGAAGAAATATATTGATAAGCATGATATTAAGGATAAGAATATTCTTTTTATCCATACCGGAGGAACACCGCTTTTCTTTGATGATATTTTGAAAAGGAAGAATTCATGAACATATTGATTTTGAGCGCAGGTACGCGTGACAAGGTAGTACAGTTCTTCAAAAATGAATTAAAAGGCGAAGGCAGGGTGATAGCTACCGATTGCAGCAATCTTGCTCCCGCAGTATACGAGGCGGACAAGTTTTATCTTGTTCCCAGAATAACTGCACCAGGTTACATGGAGGGCATATTGGATATCTGTAAAAAAGAAGGTGTTGATGCAGTATTCTCTCTTATAGATCCGGAACTCAGCATGGTGGCTGAGTACTCAGAAAGATTTAAAGAGATAGGAGTCACACCCATCATTTCTAAAAAGGAACTGGTTGATATATGTTTCAATAAATTCGAAATGGCAAAGACATTCACAGAACATGGACTTAATACGGCTAAATGCTATCTTTCGATAGAAGAGTTCATGTCAGCAAAGAAAAATGGCGAGATA
Organism: Lachnospiraceae bacterium; assembly: GCA_016290615.1. GTDB lineage: Bacteria > Bacillota > Clostridia > Lachnospirales > Lachnospiraceae > Colinaster. The sequence goes on from JAEEUS010000095.1 coordinate 3,943, forward strand.
GACTATCCGGTATTTGTAAAGCCTGTATGCGGAAGTGCCAGTCTTCATATCAATAAGGTATCATCTGATAAAGAGCTTGAAGGACTGTTTGCCATGTATGATGATCTTATGATCCAGGAATACATGGACGGGCAGGAATATGGCGCAGATGTTTATATAGATATGCTCAGTGGCAAATGCACTTCCATATTTATCAAAAAGAAGATCAAGATGAGAGCGGGCGAGACTGATAAGTCCGTATCTGTGCATATACCTGAACTGTTTGAGCAGATTTCAAGCTTCGTTGAAGAAATGAGATTTAGAGGAATAATAGATATTGATATATTTGAGGTCAATGGAAAATACTATTTCTCTGAGATCAATCCAAGATTCGGCGGAGGCTACCCGCATGCATATGCCTGCGGAGTAAATGTACCCGCTCAGATAATAAATAACCTTAAAGGAAACAAAAACCCGGTTACTGTAGGTGAATATGGTGACGGTATAGTAATGATGAAATATAACGAGACCATGATAAAGGATATGAGCGATATTAAACTCATCCCGTAATAGATAGGTGTTATAAATGGCCAGAGTTTTGATTTTAGCCAATTCTTCCAGTGGGCTTTACGGCTTTCGCAATGAACTGGTTGAGGAACTTGTAAAAAAATACGAAGTATATGCATCTCTTCCTGATAAAACAAATAATAAGGAACTGGAAGCAGAGGGCGTTAAGATCATAGAGACACCCATCAATCGAAGAGGCATGAATCCGACTGAGGATTTTAAGCTCTTTAAGTCTTATATGTCTCTTATGAAAGAGATAAGACCTGACGCAGTTCTTTCTTATACTATCAAGCCCAATGTCTATGGCGGATTGGCCTGCAGACTTAGAAAAATACCTTACATGGCCAATATCACGGGACTGGGCTCAGCACTCGAGAATCCGGGCCTGCTTCAGAGATTTGCAAAGATTCTATATAAAATGGGGTTAAAAAAGGCACGAACAGTCTTTCTTCAGAATAAGTATAACTATGAATTCTTTGAGAAGAACAAAATGTGCAGATCGGAAAAGGTATTGCTGCCAGGCTCAGGAGTAAATACTGAAAGGTTTTCTGTACTGCCATGGCCAAAAGATAAGATAAGATTCGTTTATATTTCAAGGGTAATGCGTGAAAAAGGTATAGAGGAATACCTTGAATGTGCTAAAACGATACATAATGAATATTCCGAAACGGAATTCCATATTTTAGGATACTGTGAAGAGAGTTACGAAGAAGAACTTAAACAGCTTGATAGTAAAGGTGTGATATGTTATCACGGAAATGTTGATGATGTAAGAGAGTATCTTATAAAGTGTAGATGCATAATTCATCCATCCTTCTATCCTGAAGGCATGTCTAATGTATGCCTAGAGGCAGCATCGTGTGGCAGAGTGGTCATCACGACTGACAGACCCGGATGCAGAGAGACGCTTATAGACGGTAAAACCGGATTTATGGTACCGATCAAAGATAAGGATAAGCTTATTGATGCTGTCAGACGCTTCATGAGCATGACCTCGGATGAGCAGGAGGCTATGGGCCTTGCGGGAAGAAAGTATATTGAAGAAAACTTTGACAGAAGCATAGTTGTAAGAGAATACATGACAAGACTTGATAAGATCATAGGAAGGTAAAATGAAGGTTTTAATAGTTAACAAATTCTTATATCCAAACGGCGGTTCCGAAACATATATATTTGAGATAGGAAAGCAACTTGAAAAACTGGGTCACGAGGTCCAGTTTTTTGGTATGGAGCATAAAGGGTGTATCGTAGGTAATAGATCAGAGGCCTATACATCGGATATGGATTTCCATACAGGAAAGATGGGAAAGTTTCTATATCCTTTTAAGATCATATACTCAAAAGAAGCAAAAAAACAGATAAGAAAAGTACTTGATCAGATGCAGCCTGATGTTGTGCATCTTAACAACATAAACTTCCAGATAACTCCTTCGATCATAGATGAGATCATATCATACAGAAAAAAGACGGGAAGAAATGTAAAGATAGTATCTACTGCGCATGATTATCAGTGGATATGTCCAAATCACATGATGAGGATACCGCAGACTGATCATAACTGTGATAAGTGCATAGGCGGAAGATATATTAACTGTACGAAAAACAAGTGCATTCACGGTTCAACGCTAAAGAGCATGCTTGGTGCGATAGAAGCTCGTCTTTACAGGATGAAGAAAACATACTC
>JAEEUS010000096.1 GCA_016290615.1 Lachnospiraceae bacterium
CATATACAAATCTATACTGGTGCGGTGGCTTCTGGTTGTTCTCAACATACAGATCTGCAATCTCACGAAGATCATCCTTTCCAAGATTGAAAACCCGAAGCACCAGATCATCTGCTACTCCAAGCTTCCCATATCCCATAACAGAATTCCCAACCGTGAAAAACACATTAAAGAAAACTGTCGAATTGGTCCAATACCCATATATATATGTCGTATCAACAGACGCATCTATACCTTCCAATGCCTCCAGACAAGTAGATACAATTCTTTCCTGCAGATTCATAAGCTTATCTTCAAATACTTCTGCCATATACACTCCTCCAAAATGATTTCTGTTTATAATGTAATAAGTCCTATTTAGGCATCCCGATATGATCACCACCAACCATATACTTTACTTCAGCCACTTTAATAACCTCTCATTTGTATTCATCCGCACCCCAATAGAAAGTTTTACTGAAAATTAAACCCTTTAACAATATCAGAATTAATTATACCATAAACCGATGCCCATGATTGAACTAAAAAAGAGCCCACGGAAGCAGATTCACTCCCGCAGGCTGGCACAACCCAATGTTTATCTGATATCTATATTAGCTGATGCATTCTTTGCTTCAGCATCTTCTCTCCTCTTTTCATCTATCAAACAGCAGAGAATACATACATTAGCACATACTGCTGTAAGGAAGCCACCATTAAATGGATTGTAATTCTTAATTGTGAGCATGCTGAGGATGCAACCTACTACAAGTAATACAATTGTTACTGCTACGATTTTGATTGATGTTGTTGTTTTCATATTTTTATCTCCTTTGGTATTGATCATGTTTTCTAGCGATCAGTTTTCATATCTCTCGCTTACAAACATATAATACAATAATCCCGGAGATTGGTCGTTGGATTAACATTACAAAACCTTACAGTTCTGTAATATACTTTTAAATCAATTTCATAATCTCCACAAACTACTATTTCAAAATAAGATCCCTGCTAAATATCGAAAGCTTTCTTGCAAGGCGAATATCCTTAGAACGTTTTGATGACTTAGCAACCTTACATTTGTAGAAATATTCACCGGTTATATTCTTTACCGAATCATCAGTCGCAAGGAAGATTGCAGTTCTTGCCCCTTCTTCAGGAGTTTGAAAAAACGGTTTCAACAGTCCTGTTATGGTCTTTCCAAATCCGGTATCTCTGTCGATTCCGATATTAGTTGCAACAGCTCCCGGATGACAACAGTTAACTGTTATCCCTCTCTTTTTGGTACGTCTGGCAAGCTCCCTTGTATATAATACATTAGCAAGCTTACTTTGAGAATAAGCCTTCACAACATTGAATCCATGTATCAGATTGATATCTTCAAAATGTATCCTGCCGGTTTTATGAGCTCCGGAAGCCACTATTACTATTCTTGAACCTTTGCCCATCTTACTTAGCAAAAGCTCTGTTAGCAGAAAATGGCCTATATGATTAATTCCAAACTGCCTCTCCAGGCCTTCCTTCGTCTCCTGTCGGTTTAAAGAAATAAAGCCTGCATTATTTACAAGAATATCTATTCTTTCATACTCACTCTTTACCCGCCTAGCAAACTGTCTGATGGAATCATAATCGCCCAGATCACAAATGATAAGTTCCAGAGACCTGCCCTCTTTTTTCATTAACTCCGAGAGAGCTTTCTCTCCTCTCTCTTCATTTCTGCAAAGCATTATAACTTTTGCCCCAAGATCACTTAATGCTGCCGTAGTCGCCATTCCCATACCGGAATTAGCTCCTGTAACTATGGCCACTTTACCTTCCAGATAACGTCCCTTCATATGCACTACCCCTATACTTAATTCCTGCAAGTACTCTTACAAAAATAAACCATTCTTTACTTCTGCATCTTCTAGTGTCTGTAACTAATCCTAAAACTACCGGGCATGAGATTTCCCTGTGAGTTATTTGGGTTTGAGCCGAGATTGCAAATGGTTGAGATTATGGACTTTATATCTTCAATCTCGTTATAGACGTTATATAGTTCCTCCTGATATGAGATTTTTTTATACCATTTCTTCAGATCGAAGGAATTGGTATTTCCTTTTCTCAATGCAAAGGCAATCTTGTTTCCGAAAGCATGTATTGCTATACCTTCGAAGCGCATACTCAATTTTTGGATGTGCTCCATCATATGCGGAGTTAACAGGTAGAAGGTGTCATGCGGTTCGCCGGCCTTGCTCAGAAATTCACGGTTAAACTCTACGCTGTCCATTTCGATATCTGACATAAAAGGTATGTTATAGTTCTTTGTAAAAGTTTTAGAGAAAATCTGAACAGAATTGGTAAGCTTGTCCGGCAGATCGATGATCATCATTCTGCCCAGGAAATATTTGTTGTTGCCTGCGGCATTAAAATATACCATTACATCCGACATTTCAAAAGGAATTCCGTTGTAGGATGCTTTAATCAGATCCTCCGAACAATTATAATTTTGGGGCGGTGCGGTATAAGGAAATATGCTCTTTATGGTATCCATCGAAAAACCGTTTGCCCATTCATATTGAAGATTATCGAAATTATCGGCCAAAGGTTTTCTTATTAGGATTTCTTTATATATGGTCTTAAATTTTACATAGGATAATCCCGCATATATCATACATATAATCAATCCGATGGGAATCAAAACCATGAATATACGGGTTCGGGCAAATTGTGAATATACATCCGCTGCCGAATCGACGGAAGTCGGACCGGACAGAAAATTGAATAAAAAAAAGGCTAAGGCCGATAGACCCAATAAAGCAGCTACCGCAAATCCCGCTATTATATGTCGGCGTGATCTGTTAAGTTCATTAATACTCTGTTGAAGATTCATTTTCGTATAGTTCTCCAATAATAAATGTTTTTACAAAAGGTATGTCTATTTTTCTTTCTTTATTTTTTATTTTAAAATTATACCAAATTCATATTGCTTTTTATACCAGTAAAGGAATCTTTCGGTCCCTTTACGCTAACAAAACTGATTTCAGACATTCGAGCACTTAGTCAAGCTAACGTAAAAAGAGCCCACGGAAGCACTTAACTCCCGTAGGCAGGCACAAACCAATGTTTATCAAGTTATTCTGGAATTATTATTTTTTCCGTAAAAAGAGTTAAACTTGTTTCAATTATGAGTATCTTCTTCGCCATGCGTCCTCCTTATTCCATACTTAGCGTGATAGTAACGTCACCATTACTAAGCAGATTCGTTAGTTCTTTCTCAGTCAGGTTTATTTTCCCTATTCTCGTATATGCCCATGAATTAGATCCATAAAAAACTACAAGCTGATTTCCTGAATAAAGAACAATATCCCCTGCTGACGTAGTCGTCTGTTTATCATCTCGTGTGATGCTCTTTCCGATAGGTCCTACCTGTTCAAATCCTCCGTACATGGACATTGATATCGTAAGTCCATCTGCTGCGAGTTCCTTCAGCTCTGCCACAGAGGCATTGTTTTCCCACATAACGTCTACTTTAGTATCATTGATCGTCATCACCATGATAATCTCATTCTCCTGCCCTGTGAGGTTTTCGTTTACTGCTATTGTTTCCGGTTTCTCTGTCATCCAATCAACATGCTTTTCCTCAGATGTATCCTCAGCATCTGCTGAGGCGGTGTTCACAGGGGTTGCCTGTTCCACTTCCTTTACGATCGTTCCGCAACCTGGCAGCACTGTGCAAGACAGTAATACTAAGATTATCAAAAGAATCGTTCTTTTCATTTCAAATACTCCGTGTAAAACTCAGCCAGTTTATCAAAAGGAATCGCATCCTTTCCGCCTCCGTCATACAAGTCGGTATGTACTGCATCAGGAATGATCATCAGTTCCTTGTTATCGGTATACTTGCTGTCCCTGATCATCGCAGCATAAGCGTCCTTTGAGAAATAACAGGAATGTGCTTTCTCACCATGAATGAGAAGAACTGCGCTTCTGATCTCATTACTGTACTTTAGGATTGGCTGATTAACAAACGATTCGCATCCGATCACGTTCCAGCCACCGTTGGAATTGAGTGATCTCGCATGATAACCTCGGTCAGTCTTGTAATAGTCATGATAGTCCGCAACGAAGAACGGAGCATCCGAAGGCAACGGATCCACCACACCGCCGCCAAGCTTGTACTCGCCATTCTTAAGGTCTTCCAAGCGCTGTGCACACTGTACCTTCTTCGCCTCATAACGAGCCTCCTCAGAATCCGCGGAGTCAAAATATCCATTTGCATTCACCCTTGTCATATCGTACATGGTTGAAGCCACCGTTGCTTTTACTCTTGTATCAAGAGCAGCCGTGTTTATTGCCATACCACCCCAGCCACAGATGCCAAGGATTCCGATTCTGTCAGGATCAACTTTCTCATTCAATGAAAGAAAATCTACGGCCGCCATAAAATCTTCCGTATTTATATCCGGTGATGCCATATATCTTACATTTCCGCCACTCTCTCCGGTGAAAGAAGGATCAAATGCTATTGTAAGAAACCCTCTCTCTGCCATGGTCTGTGCATATAATCCACTACATTGTTCCTTTACTGCACCGAAGGGGCCGCTGACCGCGATTGCAGGAAGTTTTCCTTCTGCATTCTTCGGAACATACATATCCGCCGCAAGAGTGATTCCGTATCTGTTCACAAAAGTCACCTTGCTATGCTCTACCTTATCGCTCTTTTTAAAAGTCTTATCCCATTCCTGCACCAGTTTCAGCTCTTCTTTTTTGATCATTGCTTTGTCCTCCATAAGTTTTTTACTTTATTGCTTCCTTTTCTGCCCATCGGATCAGATAATCCATTCGATCCACTTTTCTCTGGCTTTCATGCATCTCATCCATCAGGGTACACCGACATCTTTTCAGATATCCGATCAACTCCGACTTCTGCCCTGATTCCAAAAACTGCTTCGCCATTTCTTTATGCTCATCGTCAACTCCTATGTCTGACAGGCAGTCAATCATCATTTTTAATTCCATAATTAATTCTCCGCGTAAACACGTTATTTATTTCTTATGAAATCAGTATAAGTGATTGACATGAATTACGCTAATGAATAAAATTAATATCGTGATATGCCAAAATGGAATATCATATAACGATGAGTAATACCCTATAATGGAGGATATAATGGAGATAAAGAACCTTCGCTACTTTCTTGCAGTAGCCAGAGAAGAAAACATGTCCCATGCTGCAGAAATCCTGCATGTTACACAACCGACCTTATCAAAGGTCTTAAAATCACTTGAAGATGAACTGGGTAAAAAACTGTTTACCCGTCACAGTTTCTCCATCAAACTTACCGATGAGGGTATGCTTCTGCGTGACCGAGCAGAAGATCTTGTAGCAATGGCAGATAAAATTGAACAGGAATTCACCTCCCTAGATGACATCACAGGCGGAGACATCTATTTCGGTCTGGCAGAATCCTATCAGATCAGTCTGCTTGCCCGTGAAATAAAGAAATTAAAGGATCGATATCCGAACTTTACCTATCATGTAACCAGCGGCGACACTGAACAAGTTACGGAAAAGCTCGACAAAGGTCTTCTGGATTTTGGAGTAATATGTGAGACACCAAACACGGACAAATACGAATATCTTGTCTTTCCTGACTCCGATCTCTGGGGTGCAGTCATGTTAAAAACCCATCCATTGGCAAAGAAAAAGAGCATTAAAGCAACTGACCTTATTGGGCAGCCTCTTTACTGCTCTGAACAAAGCTGGAATATTGAAATACCAGAATGGGCTGGAGAACACTATCCCAAACTCCATCTGGAAGGCTCTTTCCGGCTTTCTTATAATGCCTCTATGTTTGCAAAAGAAGGTCTCGGCATTCTCCTTACTTTTGAACATCTCATCAACTGTTCCGAAGAAAGCGATCTTGCATTCAGACCCTTGTCTCCAAAGCAGGAAACAAAACTATATCTGATTTGGAATAAGTACCAGACCTTTACACCCATCGCGGAGAAATTTTTAAAGCAGGTGAAGAATTCATTTTAGATAATATGATAATATTCACTTATCTTCCGAGATAACCTGCTAACCCGACAATCTGGGATTTATACATTTCCCGTATCATTCCATTCCGATTTCAACAGGCTGTACATACAGGCATCAACAATTCCTTTATTGCTAATATCTGCTTG
>JAEEUS010000097.1 GCA_016290615.1 Lachnospiraceae bacterium
TTCAAACAGCAAGTCATGTTCTGAACTTGTGACACACAGTTATATACAGTCTTTTTTAGCAGACAGAAAGATACCTGTTTCAACATGCAGAGCCGGCAATGTCATAGGTGGAGGTGATTTTGCTTTAGACAGGATAATACCTGACTGTGTCAGAGCTTGTTTTGCAGGCAAACCCATAATCGTAAGAAATCCCAATTCCACAAGACCGTATCAGCATGTGCTTGAACCACTGTTTGCGTACTTAATGGTTGCTATGAAACAGACTGAAAACTATAATCTGGCATCCAATTACAACATAGGACCCAATGATGATAACTGTGTAACAACAGGAGAACTTGTGGATACATTCACTGCTTCTTGGAATAAAAAAAGAGCAGAGATCGGAAATGATAAGCTTTACGAGGCAATAAGACAGGATATGTCTGACGGCGGTCCGCATGAAGCAAACTTTTTAAAACTTGACTGTACAAAGCTTAAAGAAACGTTTGACTGGCAGCCTAGGTGGAACATTAAGGAGACGATAGATCGTATCCTTGAGTTTGAGATAATAAGAAAGCTTGATGCTTCATCTAATGAACTTGCAGAGTGCATGAACAAACAGATTAAGGAATATGTAAAAACTCTATGAGCAAAGACCTTAAACAGATAATCAAATATGATATTGATCGCGGTTATGATACGGGAAAACTGATCAAACCCCTGCAGCTTAAGTTCATAGTAACATGGAGAAAGGCGGTTTATTACGGACGTAAGCATCCGCTCGGGATATGGTATCGCTTAAGACTTGATCACATTTCAAAGAAAAGCGGTATACAGATCCCTACTGATACAAAGATTGGAAAAGGATTGCTTATAGCTCATTTTGGGACGATAATAATCAATCCCTCAGCTGTCATGGGCGACAACATAAACATAGCACCCAATGTGGTCATCGGAAAAGCCAACCGCGGAGAGAAAAAGGGTGTACCGACAATAGGAAATGATGTATGGATAGGTGCAGGTGCAGTGATAACCGGTAACATCAGCATAGGGAATGATGTACTAATCGCACCCAATGCATTTGTTAACATGGATGTTCCAGATCACAGTATTGTCTTGGGAAATCCAGCAGTCATCCATCACAGAGAAGATGCAACAAAGGATTATATAAATCACAGAGTCTGATGTTTATATTTACTGTTATTGCCGTTTTACTGGCATCGCTGATAATTGCATATAAGGAAGACTTAAAGCCTTGCGAGACTGTTTGGCCGGTATGTATAGTGATGATACTTATGCTGTATATATTGGCCTTTTTTAGGTACATGTGGGTCATTGACTATATGAGCATAGTCTTTTCAGGGATAATGCTCATATGGATTCTTAAGAATAATCTGTATAAAGAGATATTTGCAAAGTTTATCACTCCGCAGAATCTTGCAATAGTCATAGTAATGATCATAGCATTTATATGGCAGAAAAACTTTAACGTGGATTTAACAGGCGAGAACCTATTCTATGCATCAGATCTAAAGTCTTTGTATGAACTCAACGGATTTGCAAAAGCTTATGGAACTGTTATACCTGCGTATGGAGATTATCCTCCCGGTATGCAGCTTTTCGAATGGTTCTTTTTACATATGAGTCCCAAAGAGTTTAAGGAGGGACTCGGTATAGTTGGATACAGTATTCTTAATCTGATCCTTCTTATGCCACTTCTTGGTCGGATCAGATTTATAAAGAAAGCTGATACTGAAGATGAATCTGAAGATACAGAGGTAGATGTAAGAGTTACAGAGAATAAAAAGTACAGATTCGTTTACGAGAGCTATCATGTAAAAAGTAAATACAAGGTCCATATATACGGTGACAGAGAAAAGAAAAAAGAGACAGCTCCGATATTTGAGTGGACAGTGCTGTTTGTGATAAACCTGCTCGTATGCATGAGTCTTATACTCATCCCGACAATTGTGTCAAATCTTGGACTTGGTATCGCTTTGCCGGATGTTACCCTTGGAATAACCTACGGCATGCTGATCCTGTCTGCATTGGATTCTGATCGAGCGAGTCATATATATTATCTTAAGATTCTATTATACGGCTGTCTTATCCTTCTTTTAAGAACATGGGGGATCTTGTGGCTGATATCCGCTGTTATCATCTGCATCATCAGGATAAGGAATGAGAGAGATTATATAGAGGATATCAGATATCTGATCATTGTTCCCGCTCTATGGATCATCGAAGAAGCAAGCTGGGTGGTACTGTGTATATTAATGCATCGCCATTCTGAGCTTACTGGATATATGTTAAGGGCATTTAGCAAAAAGACTGGGATGATAACGGAGTTTGCTCATAAACTCCTTGAATTCATTAAAGCTCTTACGATATCACCGATAATCACATACAGGATTGGTCTTATTAGGCTAAGTCCTTTGATCACACTTATCCTGTTTATACTGATACTGCGTTTGCTGAATAAAAAAGGCTTGTTTGAAGAGAAAGAAAAAAAGATCCTTTCCGTGCATGCTATAGTGATGTTTATAGTAGTATATGGTTTTATATTCTTTCAGTATCTCCATATATGGGAAAGTCCGCAGTTGAATGTCACGCAGACTGTTGAAAGATACGGGATACCATATATGCTGAGTCTGCTGATTATCATATCCGGCTTGCTTATAAAGCTGTGTGACAGTGAAGATATGGAAGTGGCTCTCAGAGAGGATAATGTCGATCGTCAGGTCAACAACATGGCAGCAAAAGCGGTCTATGTTGTATACGGATTATTTGTTGCGTTTATTTTGCTCACTGCAGATTACTCTTTTGTTTTTAAGGATACAGTGACAGTGTCTGATGGTTTGGAGGCTTTCGCTGTTATAGAGACTGATCAGATATTAAAGGAAGTGGATGCTCATGTTGAACTAAGGGGCAGACGGGTGTTATACTTAACTGATGACAGTCTTGATAAGAGTATAAGGGATGAACTGAGTTATGAACTGTCACCGGTTGCGGTAGTATTTGCTCAGGTCACTGATGATTTTAATGCTGAAGCACTAAATAACACTATAGCAAACAGTGAGGCACAGTTTGTTTATTGCGATATTTCGGGAGAAAACATCACGTCTGTTCTCTCAGATATGTGCGAAGAGACATGGGAGAATGGAAGAGTATATCAGATAAGAGCGGATGGAACGCTCGGATATATAGATTTATAAGATAAAGCGGGAGATAAGATGGCCAGAAACAATTTACATGGATCGATAATAATCACATACAGATGCAATGCCAGATGCAATATGTGCAACTGCTTTAAGGATCCATCAATGCCTGAGGATGAGATAGATCTTGAAACGCTTGAAAAACTGCCTGACATGGCATTTACAAATATAACCGGAGGAGAGCCTTTTATCAGAAAGGACATCTCCGATATTGTTGAACTGCTCTATAAGAAGACTCCGAGAATAGTCATATCGACTAACGGGTATTTCACAGACAGGATAATAGAACTTTGTGAAAAATATCCTCAGATCGGTATACGTATAAGCATTGAAGGTTTAGAAGAGACCAACAATGCGATAAGAGGACTGCCTGATGGATTTAACAGAGGGTATGGCACACTCAAGAAGCTGGTCGATATGGGACATGGTGATGTGGGATTTGGCATGACGGTTCAGGATATGAACTGCAAGGATCTTGTTCCGCTTTACGAGATGGCTAATGACCTTGGAATGGAGTTTGCCACAGCCACACTTCATAATTCGTTCTATTTCAGAAAGACGGACAACAAGATAGATGACAAGCTCATGGTGGCCAAGGAGTTTGAAAAGCTGATAAACAGGCTGCTTCAGTCAAACTCACCAAAGAAATGGGCAAGAGGCTATTTCAATCACGGTCTTATCAATTATATATACGACCAGCCACGACTGCTCCCGTGCGAGATGGGAACGAACGGATTCTTCCTTGATCCGTTTGGAAATGTTTTACCGTGTAACGGAAGCTGTGAGAAGATGATCATGGGTAATCTTCATGACAGTTCCTGGAACGAGATATGGTTTGGAGAACAGGCAGCTAAGGTAAGGGATCAGGTTAAGCACTGCGAGAAGAACTGCTGGATGATAGGCTCGGCATCTCCTGCCATGAAGCAGCGTATATGGGTTCCAGGCTGGTGGGTATTAAAGCATAAGTTTTTAAAGGGCGGAAAGTATTCTCTGTCCGAGAATAAGTTTATTGATGAAAAATAATAAGAGTAAAACAATCACATATGTACTTGTAGGCGTTATGGCATTTGCTACAGCGATAGCCATCGCAATGGTCAGTGATTACGGTATCACAGGTATCGAACTGATGATACCCTGTGTTTTTGCGCTCTGTTTTATCTTATATAACAAGATAACCAAACTGTTTACTGGTGAATATAAAGCTAAAGCCATATCAGATCTTAAGTTTACATGCTCACTTGGTGTGATCATGGCCATAGCTTACGTGGTCGGCAGCAAGATCGATCTTGATGAGAGAGTTTTTAATCCGTTTTTTGCAGTTGATGTTATATATATCCTGTTTCTGATACCATTCTTTGTTTCTATTCTTCACATTGTTTTTTTTTCGGCAGACGAAGGAAGGCTAAAGATCAATAATGCTGATGCGGATAGTTCTGCATCTGTAAGGATATGGCCTAAAGCGGCTGTTTATTCTATGGTGATGCTTATCTGCTGGCTGCCATATTATCTAACGTATTTCCCCGGCGGGATAGGAAATGATGATTTTGAGTGTGCAAAGATGTGCCTTGGCAAGATTCCATGGACCAATCATCATCCCGTTTTCTTTACGGCAATCCTAAATATATTCATAAAACTGTTAGGAGGGACAGATCTTACAGCAGCATTTGGTGTAATGGCTTTTTGCCAGATGCTTATGCTTTCTATTGTTTTATCACTTGTACTTTTATGGCTTGAATACAGACATGCAAAAAGAGGATTCATATATGTTTCTCTGGGATTTTTTGCATTGCATCCTATTGTAGCTATGTATTCAATATACATAACAAAAGATGTTCTGTTTGCATGCATTGTTGTTTTGCTGACATTACTGCTACTTGATATATGTAAGGCAATAAATGATAATGATGATCATTTAAAACACAGATCAGTCTGGATCATACTCGCTGTTCTATCAATTCTTACTATCATCTCAAGAAATAACGGCATATTTATGATATGTGCGCTTGCGGTATGCATGTTCATATTACTTAAGCAGTATCGCAAGCAGATAGTCATTGCGTTTATCGTTGTTTTTGCGTTAAACGGTCTGTATAAGCATGCTCTCTGGCCTGCAATGGGCATTGAAAAGCAGTCATTTGTTGAATCTGCATCTATTCCTCTTACTCAGATCGCATATACGATCTATACAGATGGCGATATTAATGCTGATGATAAGGAATATCTAGAGAGCATTATGCCTTTTGAAGATGTTAAGAGGGAGTTTTCTCCAGGATATGTTGACACGTACAAGTTTTCTGGATCATTTAATTCAGAAATCATAGATAATGATCCTGCAAGGCTCATAAAGACATGGGCTAATCTTTTAAGGGATAACTTTGGAAGATTCGTTGAAGCATATCTTTTTGAAACATGCGGATACTGGCATTACGGTATAAGCAATACGGTAGCTACCGAGGGAGTCCAGCCAAATGATCTTGGGATAGCGGGAATAGATGTGATTGAGATAGTTTCAGGCTATTCTATGAGGGGAGTCTTAACTAAACTGGTTTTAATTGCCCGCAAATTGCCTATGCTTTGCCTGCTCAGTCAGATGGCATTAGAGTTTTTAGCGGTTATTCTTGGTACCATACAGTACTACAGAAGAAAAAAGAATATATACATTGTTGCAATGATCCCATTTATAGCATTATGGATCTCAATTATGATAGCAACTCCTGCGTACTGCCTTTTCAGGTACATGTGCCCAGTATTCTTTTTATGGCCAATTCTGATTGAGGAATTTTGCCAATAGGCATTAATCATGGTA
>JAEEUS010000030.1 GCA_016290615.1 Lachnospiraceae bacterium
TCTCTCCTGTATAGAAATCACTTCTTCTTAGTACCGGATGCTCTGCCCTGAAGGCTATCATGGTCTTAAAGAATTCAAAGATATCCTTATGTTCTTCAAGCCTTGTCCAGTCAAGCCATGATATCTTATTATCCTGACAGTACGCGTTATTGTTTCCATACTGCGTATTGGCAAATTCATCACCCGATAATATCATCGGGATACCACGGCTCATCAAAAGAAGTCCTGCTGCATTCTTTATCTGCCTGTTTCTTAGCTTATTGATCTCTTCGTTATCCGTCTCGCCTTCAACTCCGCAGTTCCAGCTGTCGTTATCGTTACTGCCGTCCCTGTTGTCCTCACCGTTTGCCATGTTGTGTTTCTCGTTGTAAGAGACCAGATCATACATTGTAAATCCGTCATGGCACGTTATGAAGTTTATCGAAGCCTCGGCGCTTCTGTTTCCGTAAAGATCAGGTGAGCCTTTAAGTCTCCATATGAGTTCGGGTCCGCATTCTGCACTGCTCTTTATGAACTTTCTTAGACAGTCACGATACTTTCCGTTCCACTCTGCCCATCTTCCCCATGCCGGGAAACTTCCGACCTGGTAAAGACCGCCTGCATCCCAGGCTTCCGCGATCAGCTTGCACTTTCCAAGGACCGCATCGTGTGCGAGTGTCGCAAGAAGAGGAGGACTCGTCATCGGAGCTCCGTTTTCATCTCTTGACAAAATCGCTGCAAGATCGAATCTGAATCCGTCTATGTGATAGTCTGAGACCCAGTAGCGAAGCGCATCCAGGATACAGTTTCTTACTATCGCGTTATTACAGTTCATGGTGTTTCCGCATCCGCTGAAGTTGTAATAATATCCGTCAGGTGTGAGCAGATAGTAAGTCTTGTTGTCTATACCTCTGTATGAGATGTAAGGTCCCTGTTCATTACCTTCCGCGGTATGATTGAACACTACATCGAGCATCACTTCGATGCCTGCTTTGTGCATCTGCTTTATCAGGTTCTTTAACTCATCGGCTGCCAGTCCCAAAGGAGCTGATGCCGCATAACCTGCTTTAGGTGCATAGAAGCATACCGTTGAATAACCCCAGTAGTTGTAAAGACGCTCACCGTCTATCACCCTGCTGTTCTCGAATTCATCAAATTCGAATATGGGTAGGAGCTCTATACAGTTGACACCCAGTTCCTTAAGATAAGGGATCTTATCAAGAAGTCCTGCAAATGTGCCTTTGTATCTTACATTGCTCGATTCATCCTTTGTAAAGCTTCTTACATGCGTCTCGTATATCACAAGATCCTTCATGGGGATCTCAAGAGGCTTATCACCTTCCCAGTCATAATCCTCTAATATAACGCAGCCCCTGTGCTGGAAGGGATCCTCCCAGTCAGGTTCTCTTCCCCATACGTTTCTTCCGCTTACAAGTTTTGCATAAGGATCAAGAAGTATCTTTTTTCTGTCGAACCAGTATCCGCTCTTTGGATCATATGGACCGTCCATACAGTAACCGTATTCCACATCTTCGATATCGAGTCCGTATACTATCATCGAAAAGACATTACCTATACGGAACTCTTCCGGAAACGGTATCCTTGCAAAAGGTTCCTTCATTCCGTGATGGAAAAGAACCAGTTCGCAATATGTCGCATCCTTTGAAAAGATCGAGAAATTGATACCTGTATTTCCCACCACGCTCGCACCAAAAGGCTGTACACGGCCGCACCGATACTTTATACCATTCAGTTCGTGAGTTGGATATTCATCTATTCTTATCATGCTTTATACCGGCTTAAGTGTAACTTTGATCTTGGGTGCTGTGTTTGTAGCAGGGATCGTAACAGTAAGATTGTCTGCATCAAACTTATCCCATGCTGTTCCGTTTACAGTAACCGAATCGATCTTGACTGAACCCTTAGGAAGGATATCAGGAGATACATGAAGGATGTCATCTCTGAATGCTCCGGGTTCGGGCTTGAAGTAAAGATCAAGAGGCTTCTTTGTAGCCAGCATATTGATATAAACTGCTGAAAGGTAGCACAGCTCTACTGAGTGGTAAGCACTCATTGAATGTGAGCCTTTCATACGCTCTGTTCCAAGAAGATAAGGAAGACCGTTGTTTAGTACGTTGAAGTAAACAGCTCCGTCATCATGATCAAGGAAGAATGAATTATAGAAAGCAGCTGACTCTCTTGCATACTTAAGATACTCATCCTTGCCGAGAATTCCGTAAAGGATCTGATAAGCAAGTATACCCTGCTCCTGCTGCCACCAAGCTTTTCTGTCATGCCATGCGAATCTGTGGAAGTCCTCACCGTCAAAGGTCTTACGTTCCATAACGTCATACCAACCGAAACGCTGGATATCCATACCTACCTGAGGCATCTTTGCTGCTATGGTCTCAGCAAACTTTACATATTCATCTTTATTGATGTAGCTGTTGATACGCATGAGGTTCCATGCGATCTTTAAGTTATGTCCTACTACACCTCTGTTCTGCTGCCAGCCCCAGTTATAGTCATGTGACCAGTCCTCATTGAACTTCTCCTGAACGAACGGGCTGTTCTCGTAATCCTGGAAGTGACCTGTTATGGTATCAGCTGTCTCAACAAGGAAATCCCAGTACTTCTTCTCGTCTGTTGCAAGACACAGATTTATAAGATATGCAGGTGCATGATCACCTACAGAGTTCCAGTTCTTCTTACCCTTGTTTCCGCCAAGGCTTTCTGCCAAAGGATCAAGGAAGATGGGATCGATGTGTGAATAGTATCCGCCTCTTTCCTTATCATGGAAATGCTCGAACAGATCCACTGTCATCTTTATGTCACGGTAAACTGAAGGATTACCTGTGATACGGTATGTCTGTGTAAGACCTGCAAGTGCATATATCTGCTCATACATGGGGATAGCATCATAGTCATCACCAAACTCTGAAGCAAATACCTTATGCTCTCTTCCGTCTTTTACATCTATTCCGTGATACCAGTAAACGATGTTCTCATCGGTATCATAGAACTTAAGGTGATCCTGCATGTACTTACAGCCCTTTTCAGCAGCTTCCAGGAAACGCTCCTCACCTGTTAACATATATGCTGAAGCCATACCGTAGATCATTCTTGAGATAGTATCTGTCTCCTGACGGTATGTGCTGTCATTTCTCTCACCTGTAAGCATTAAAGATGTTCTGTAATTGTCGTAGTTGATATCTCCGTCGGGGAATTGTGAATGAAGGAAGAAATCGCAGATCTCTCTTGACTGCTTAGCCCACCAGTCTTCCTCTTCGAATCTGAAGTCGTCCTTGTTCTTTCCGGGGAAATCAAGACATTTTGCTTCAAACACATAATCATCCTTGTTCTCGCCGTTAGGATAGAACACGCCGTATGCGAAAACCATCTGGCCGGGCTTTAAAAGATTGCCGATCATAGCTGTCGCATCTGAATAAGGCTCGCCTAAGTTTCTTAGCAATCTCGCATAGATATTGCTTCCAAGGATCGCTTCGTAATCTCTGCCATCGGTAGTTGTGATGACAAACTTGTCTTTTCCGTTGTACTCTTTGACATAACCGGAAATAAGGTCTGAAAATTCGAGGTTTTTGATCTTCATTCTTCTTCTCCTTTTGCTATTTGTTTTTCCTCATCGTGAGGATATTTTCTTTGGTTGATTCATCATATTCATATATGACTTCATCCATGATCTTTTTGACCATGAATATTCCGTAACCACCTATGGTCATACCGTAAGGATCATCAGTGACAGGATCTTCCTTCATTAAAGGGTTGTACGGTATTCCATGATCCCTGAATATGAGGATCGCCTGGTCATTATCGACTTCACAGTCTACATATGCGTCTTTTTGACCACCGTCAGGATATGCGTACGATGCGATGTTGACATATATCTCTTCAACGACTATGTCCAACTGATTGCAGAACTTTGCATCAAAGCCTTTGCCTGCAAAGAAATCCTTCACAAAATCCGATACTTGATTAAGTTTTTCCACCTCGGCTGATACATGCAGCGAAGATCTGTTCATATCACTCATCAGCATACCTACTTACTAAAACGATATTTCGACCGTTTTGCGACTTACCTACTTACCTATATACAACTAGGCGATGTAATTAAAAGTGTACCACAATTGGTTTGTCATTTCTATATTCCAAGCATCTTTTGTCAGATAATTACATCATTGTACGTAAAAATTTATGAAAAATGACGACTTGATTTTTCGTTTGTCTTTGTATAATAAGTCATAACTAACCCATATTCGATACATAGTTAATTTTACAACATTTTTCGCATAAAAACGAAAAACGGCACGAAATGCAGAAATTCGAGCACGAAATGCAGATGACGTAAAAAAGGCCTGTAAAAAAGCAGGCCTTTTTGTGCAAAATTACCATATGGTCGATTTTAAACCTCGAATGTAAAGCGAGCTTCCCGTTTGAAAAATGAATTTCCCGCTTTGTAAATCTCTTTCTAGTTTTGTAACAAAAAATCATCTTTTATATTCAGTCAATTAACCCCAATGAATTGATTCATTATTGAAAAACTAATAATTCAATATCCGTACTTTTGAAGGAAATGCGCCTCCACTTGTTCCAATTCCTGAATTATCTTCTAAAACTACAAGTAGTCCTTGTTCTTCTAATGCTCTTAGTGTTTTAATCGTACATTTTCCACCTTATGTATACACTATACCAGATTGAGCATCTAATATTTCCTCAGCCTTTCTCATGTCTCTCTTTTTTGTCTTTTTTATATCAATGTGTATCTCACGTGCTTCATCTATTTTTTTCTTACAATACTGCATCGTTTCTTCTTGAATTGGTGTTAGTTTTCTCATTTTCTCTCCTAATGTTGATATCAAACATACCATTCATAACACATAAAAATCACTTTCTTATATTATACTTGTATTAGAATTTATTAACAATATTCCATAATTACAAAACAACGATTTTTCAAGCATTAATGACTGTTTTTTTGACTGCCATTTTGAATGCCATTTAGTGTAAAAAGACACATTATTAGACAATCACAGACAAACAAGCAGAAAGCGCTAAAAGGTTCTTAAAGTATTGATTTTACTGACAAAAAAGGCTATCTGTGAGTTATCACAAATAGCCTAAATAATTGATGCGGATAACAGGACTGCATCGATGGTTCATAAATAATCACACATTGCATAAATTTTGACTACAAAATTGACATCTTCGCGATACTTTTGCTATATTTTTTTATCCGCATCGGCTGAAATCCGCAATGTCATTCGCTCAATTTCTCATTTGTATAATGCGAACCCCCCCATCGCTTTCAGCCATTTTATGTAAACCTTTTTGTGTTGTGAAATCATTATCAACAAATAGTGCAGCAAAGGAATCCTGCATTGTCTCAACAAGATCTCCAGGAATGAGCATTACCCCTTTGTAAGGCTCCATCGGCTTTTCCTGTCTTATAAGGCTTACACTGCCTTCATACTCATCAAGTTTTAAGAACGGTAATGTGGTCTTGAAAGTATATATACAACTGCTATGATACCTACAAGCAAAATAGATATTATTTCTAGCTCCGTTATTTCACTAGTCAGATTTTATCAGTATGGGGCTATTTTTTCAAATATCATACTAAATAGTATGATAAAAAAGCTTGCCTCAAAAATAACGGTATTATAAAATTATACAAAGGGGCCGAAAACAGAAAGGGTTACATTTTATGATAAAAAACGTCGCCGCCGTTGTTTCCGGAATGGATGAAGAATATCCATATCACATCATAACAGGTATCAATGAATATGCGAGAGAACATGATATAAATGTTTCTTATTTTGCTGCATTCGGAGGCATAATCGACAGCAGAGATTTCGACCTTGGAGAATACAGCATCTACGGGCTCCCGGATTTTTCCGAATTTGACGGAGCACTTCTTCTTTCAAACACTTTCGCAAACAAAACAGTCAGAGGATTTATAATAGACAGGGTAAAAGCCGCCAATATACCTACGATCATATTTGAGTGCGAGGATTATGATGAATTCTACAATATCGGCATAGACAACTATTCCGTTATGAAAAAACTGGTTGATCATCTGATAACGGTCCACAAGGCAAAAACTTTTAACTTTATCTCCGGTCCTTCCACCAACCCCGAAGCAAATGAAAGACTGAGAGCCTTCAGGGATTCTCTTAAGGAACATGGTATAGAGTTTGATGAGAGACGATTCTTTGCCGGCCGCTTCAGAAGCTATGACGGCATCAAAGCGATCGAACAGTTTGTTGAATCGGGTCTTGATCTTCCCGATGCCTTTGTATGCGCAAATGACAGTATGGCTCTTACTGCGATGAGCAAGCTTCAGCGTATGGGCTATAAGATACCCGAAGATGTGATAATCACCGGATTTGACAATACATTCAATGCTCAGAATTCATATCCCACGCTGACAACGGTCAAACGACCTTTATATGCTTCCGGACAGAAAGCATGCCAGGTTCTTTATGATCTTATGAACGGCAAAGAACAGCCAAAAGATATAAAACTTGAGGCAGAGACTGTATTTGCCCAAAGCTGCGGATGCGACATCCATGATTATGAGGATGTAATGGAATTCAAAAGAAGCACCTATCAGCGCATTGAAAGGACTTACACCAGTGTGCATATGCTAAACAGACTTATTGCGGGACTGGCCGGTGCCCAGAACATGACTGAATGTGTCGATGCCATAGAAAAGATGGTAAATACCCTTGAAATGAAAAGCTTCAGTCTGTGTCTTATAGAGGACTGGGAGAATACCTATCATACGCTCTCTCTGGCTGACAAGGATTCAGTCTATCCCGAATATATGACAGCACCGCTCATATGGGATAACGGAAAAAGAATGACTCTTGATCGGTTTAAGAGCAGTCAGCTGCATCCTATACCTTTTAAGACCGGAGGAAACGTAAGTTACTTCCTTCCTCTTCATTTTGATGAAAGGTGTCTCGGCTACTATATCGTAACCAACGATGATTTCCCGATCTACAGTATGCTCTGCCATACAATGACAATGAGCATAGGAAATGCGATAGAAGGCATATCAAAGCTTAATGTGCTGGATCCTCTCTGCAAGATATATAACAGGAACGGTTTCACAAGAACATCGGAGGAGCTGTTTAAAAGATGCGTGGCCCAAGGAAACACTCTTATGGTCAGTTTCATAGATATGGACGGATTAAAGTTCATTAATGATAATTTCGGTCACAAGGAAGGAGACTTTGCGATCCAGAAGGTTGCAGAAGCAATAACAAGCTGCTGCAGAGGCGGAACGGACATATGTGCAAGATTAGGCGGTGATGAGTTTGTTGTCATGTGCATAAATGTTCCCGAAACATTTGAATCACTGTTCGAAAGCAGACTTGAGAGTAAGCTGGATGGGATCAACCAGTCGGTGAACAAACCTTACACGATTAGCGCTTCTGCCGGAAGTGTATTCACGACACCCACAAGAAATGACAAACTGGCAGATATCATACAAAAGGCAGATTCCCTGATGTATGATATCAAGCGAAAAAAGAAGCAGTCAAAAGCACAGAATTTATTATCAGATCTTTTTAAGTGAAAAACCAAAATAATCTATACTGTTATTGTAACTGATATCCTTGACGATCCCGCCAAGGATATCGTAGTCTTCGGGGAATTCCCCGTTTTCCACGAGTTCACCGAACATGTTGCACAGAATTCTTCTGAAATACTCATGTCTTGTATATGACAGGAAAGATTTTGAATCAGTAAGCATGCCGACAAATCCTGACAGATTGCCCAAAGAAGCCAGTGAACTAAGCTGTTTAGTCATGCCGATCTTATGATCGTTAAACCACCATGCGGCCGGTTAATCCTTCGGGAAACTGCATGCGGATGAGCGCAATGCCCCCGCTTACTACGGACAGGATCGCAAAGGTCCGTCCTTGCGCAGGTCTTTTACCTTCACCATCTTTCCGAAAGGTTCCTTATGTTCAGTCCCGGCTTTGGTCTTTATCACGTTACTATGATCAGCTGTCTGCCTGTCGATAAAGCCTTTCATGGCTCTTGTAAATGCTTTTCCTGCGCTTTCAGTCGTCTGGATCGCTATACATGCGATCTTCATGTTAACTTCCTGTTCCATTCTCTACCTCCTATACATTTTAAAACCGTTTGATAAGTCGGCATCAGTCCAAACATTTTCTTTACGTGGCGGCTTGGGAAATCTTTTTAAATATTCCCCTTGATACCGGCCCGTATATTCAGGAATTCCCTCCATTTTATCCGTGATCCGGAAGTCATAGATCAAAATCCTTGACGGGATCGCTGGGATCATGTGCAATCAAAACGAGCTGTATGGCGGTGATACCGTAATACAGCTCATCATTCTGTCCAAACATGGCTTTTTCTTGCTTAACGCTCTTACAGATCTTGTATTTCTTATAATCCATCCGGATCAATACTTTATCTGTTCCGGAATACATTTTCTCAGTTCTTCCTCAGGAATAGTCAAGAATATATCCACCAGTTCCGAATCCAATTGAGTCCCCGCTACTTCCGATATGATCTTAACAGCTTCTTCGTGACTCCTTGGTTCTTTATATGAACGTCTCATCGTTATAGCTGAATACGTATCAGCTATTGCCAATAAGCGACTTACAAAAGGAATCTCTTCCTTTGACAGATGATAGTAGCCCTTTCCGTCCACTCTTTCGTGATGATATAAGATCCAATCGGAAATACCGCTGAAACTCTTTAACGGACTAAGGATTTTTATGCCTATTTCAGGATGCCGCCTCATAACATCCCACTCTTCCTCTGTCAGCTTTGAAGGCTTGTTGAGTATTGCCTCCGGAACCCCCAGTTTTCCGACATCATGCATCAGAGCAGCATACTCAAGACTGACCGGATTGATATCTTTTTTTAATTGGAAGGAAGATACTCCCAAAATAACAACGTCAGCTTTTGCACATGTCTGCTGTGACCGTTGAGATTGGAATCTCTGGCATCAATAACACCTACAAGTACTTCTGCAATATCTATACTTCGTTCCTTAGCGGTTTGTAATAATACAAACATTAAGGTAAGAACTATGGCAACAAATATACTTCCTCCAAAGAGTATCATTGCCATCATGAAATCAGGCTTTGAAAACAGTGCTATACATAGGTATCCTATAAGAAAAAATATCAACAAACACAATGCACTGTATTTCCATATTTTGTCTCTGGTTTTTCCTCCGGATAAAACATCCCCGGTCGTGTTAAGAAACCTAACATATCTTATTATGTTAGTGACCATTATAAAAGCACCTATGCATATGAAAATAATATTAACCGTCTTCATGAATTATTCTCACTATCTTCATCGTTTAGTCAAGATGGAATTTACCGACTGTTTCCTGCAATCGATTAACCCTTTCCATTACATTCTCAACCTCTCTTGCTGTATCAATTGAATCCGCCGTTATATTCTGAACATTTCCACTAACGGTCTCTATAGCATTATTAAGCTCCTGCTGGGAATCATTCAAGCTCTCTAAGAGTTCATTTATGGTATGAACTGATTGAGACAATTGCTGCGAGCTGTTTCCTATTGTAGAGCTGGATTGTGCATAATAAGTAGCATCCGTCTTATAATCATTTGCAAGGGAAGTCAATGTATCATAATCTCTTACAACATCCGTGCTGACAAACTCCAGCATACGAGAACTTTCATCCGCAAGCTTCTTTACACTGTTCATAACACGCTCGGTAAGCGTATTTACCTTACCTATTTCACTGCTTGTATTGGAAGATAAATTACTGATCTCATCTGCAACGACTGCAAATCCTCTTCCCGAATCACCTGCTCTTGCAGCCTCAATAGCGGCATTTAATGCCAGCAAATTTGTTTGATTTGCAATTCCCATGATAGTGGTAGCCACACCGACTATCTCTTCTATTACCTTTGTCTCAGCAATCGCTTCTTCAAGATTCCGTTTACTGATATCAACTATATTAACCGCATTATCTCTGTTCTTTATTATTTCAGGAATAGTCTTTTCGAGTTCTCCTATAATGCTTCCGGCCTTTTCCTCCATCTGTCTGGTTTCCTCAGCCAATGAATTAACTTCACCTGAAACACTCTCACTAAGAGAGAATATACTCTTAATATTTTCAGATTGAGTTACTGTAGAGTCACTGGTTACCTCTATGGCTGAGCTAATATTTTCGATACTGCTGCTCATAGATGTAACTCTGTCTCTTGCACTGGTGATTTCCTGAGATATGTTATCCGACTGAGCTGCAGTCTCTTTAATTGTTCCCAGAAATCTGGTTTCCAACTCATCCATCAGGTAGCCTATTTCTTCACTTTCAGAGCCATATTCCTTAATATTGGTATTGCCTATAACCTTCTCTTTTACAAACAATCTGAGACGTCCGAGCTGGAATAACTGCTTCTTTATGATCAGATAAAGAATGATTATACATATAACAGTGACCAATATTCCTACTATGGCATTTGCTGCTACCGTCAAAAGTACAATGTTGGTCACTACGGAAAGATTTTGGGATATTCCCAGCTTCCACCCGGTGGCTTCTATATCCGACACAACCATCATCTTTTCGTTTCCATCATAATCATCAACATATTGAACTGATTTATCATTCAGATCTATTGCCACCTTATCGGTAAATAATGTACTGCCCTCTTCGGTAGGAAGAAATTCGGTGTTTGGATGAACTACTACGCTTCCGTCCTTAGAAAGCAGAAAACTCTGTATATTTTCATCCGTACTGATCTCATTAACAGTATTAACTATCTCATCCAATGATATATCCGCCAAAACAGCGCATGTATGGCCTTCACAGGTATAAGGCGTTGTGGCTGATACTATCATACTTCCTGTAGCGAAGTCCTGGTAGGGTTCTGTATAAATCAAGTGTCCTGCTGCCTGAGCATCTATCCACCATCCTCTGGTAGTAGGATCCAGATCCAATACCGAATGATCTGCCGGGAAAACTCCTCCATCATAGTCATAGCATACATAATACATCAGCGCTGATGGATTAGCCTCCAAACACTCCGCAAGATAATCCTCAATAGCAGCTGTATCCTCATAATCCATGTCCGCAAGTGCTGCCTTCATTGCTTCCAGCATGGCTCCCTGCTTCTCCAGCCAGTTGTTCATTATCTTGGCATTATCATTAACCTCTAAGGCAATGGTACTTTCAGACGCGGATTTCATATTCTTCGAAGCTTGAAATGAGTTGATAATGATCAAAATTCCCACTGCTACTACCATGAATGCTATAACGGCAGCAACTATCCGGTCCTTAATGTGCCATAATGTTTTCTTCTTCATATTCTGTCCCTCCTAAAAGTATAAAATGCCGTCGGATAATGAAAATGTTTCGCGAAATAACCAATATTCGCACATTACACTAGCCTTGACAACCGTTTTGACACTTTTGCTATATATTTTATCTGCACAGACATCAATTCGGTTATAAATGTGTGTGCGTTCTCATGCACTTTCTCATTAAATATTGTGAGAATATACATGCATAGTTGTTTATTTTATGTAAACCGCACGGCCATACCTATATTTTTATTATATTATTCCATTATACTACTATAATGCAAACTTCATTTAATAATATATCCAAAGCTTCATCTCTATTACAAAGATGCAATATTTTAACATACTGTCCGTAACAGAAAAAAATTCCTCTTTTCTATGACTATTATACCCCCGTTTCGCTATAAAATGGTTGTTACATATAAAACATCATAGTACAACAACGATTTTACATGTCTGTTTTATTTTTCAATCTATCTGCAATAACATAAGTATACAAAAAGAGTACGGATCTCTCACCGTACTCTTCATTTTATATATCAATCTTTAGGCCATTCATGGCATTTATCTTAGTATCATTCAGGACATGTCCGTATAGGTCCATTGTCATGCTGAATGATTTATGTCCTAAAATTTCCTGTAATATCTTGGGTGCCATACCGGCCTCCAATGCCCTGGTCGCAAAGGTCGCTCTGAAAGCATGCATCGTGATAGGTTCGATATTTACGCTCTGACAGATCTTTTTTATATCGCGATCTATTGCTGTGACATTTAAGATCCCGCCTTCTGTTGCGGTAAACAGCAGACCATTGTCAGCTGTCTCACTTCCAAATAGTATTTTATTACACTTTTTTTGTTCTTCCAATATGGCTTCTATCTGATCGTTAAGAGGAATAACCCTCTTACCGGCCTTTGTTTTTGCATCTTTTCCTATGATATAAATCCCGTATTCATTTCGGGTTATGGTCCTTTGAACATGGATAAGGCCATCATATATATCTGTGCTTTTCAGGGCTCCGATCTCTCCGGCTCGCATTCCGGTATTGATCGCAAACTTCATGATATTTGCATATGCGCTCTCTTTATATCTGCTGCAGGAGAAGAACTTCTTTTGCTCCTCTATTGTAAGAGCCCTGTGTATTGTATCTCTTGCAGTTTCTTCCTGTCGCTTGTAATTCTTTATGAGCACGCATGGATTATAATCAAGAAGTCTCTGCTTTGTTGCATCACTCATGATGTGCTTTACGAGTGCCATGTAATAGTTTACTGTCTCACACTGTCTGTTTTCTTTCAGTTTCTTTTGGAGTTCCCTGAGATCTTCAATTGTTATCTCTTTAAGCTTAATATCACCAAATTTCTTATTCAGTGGCATTATCTTGATCTCTTTTATTACATTGATGGTCTTTTCCTGTGTTCTCAGAGTTGCTTCTGTTACCTGACCTCTCCTGTCTTCACTCCACCTTTCATAATATTCATAAAAACTGGGGTTATTTCTCCTATCAACACCTTTCTCCAGTTCTTCTCTCTTTTTCCGCTCTGCTTCAAACAAGTCTTCATTGTTTGCAGCATAGACAAAGTATCTTTTCCCTTGGAAAGTGAAACTCTTCGTGAAGCGGCCATCCTTTCTTTTTGACATAGTTCACCTCTTTCTTTTATCAACGCTTTGCAGAGGTGCTCCATACATGATACTATGTACATGCGGGCACCTCGTGCTCTGCAATCCACTTGTAGGAGTCATCGCTTTGGCTGTGGTAGGTTTTAAGCGGTGACTCTTTTAATTTGCTTTTTTCTGCTCCCTGAAGAACTTAAGTGCTTCTATGATAAGATCTGTGACGTTCATGCCGTAGTCTTTTGCAAGCTCTTTTATATCTGTATACTCTGACTCTGTGACTCGCAGATCTATACGCTTATTTCTGGGATTATCTTCAGGCTTCAGTTTTGGTCTTCCCCTTCGTCTGTGTTCTTCTTTGTTCATCCTGTTTCCTCCTGTACCTTTATTATATATTGTACACACATATATTACAATATTTGTGTGTACATTTATTCGCGAGTACAGTCACCTTTTATATATGGAAGATCTTCGCAAATCACTCTTCAGGATTGTTGGCAAATCCTGTCATATATTCATCCAGTCTTTGTGCATCTATAAAGACTGCTCTTCCGATCTTTATAAGTGCTCCTGCTTCTTTTGCAGTTTTTGTTAAAAGATTTCTGCACATAGAGTAGCGGATCATCGCCTGGTTGGTCTTAAGATATCTGGTCTCTATATTTGTACTTCTGCTCATTATCGGTTTATTCATTTGTTTTCTCCTTATAAGTAAATGACATTTGTGTCATTGGCGATATTGTTGATAGTTACGTTGTTTTTAAGGATCAAGGCAATTAAAGGATCTGTATCTTTTTCACGCCTGATGGATATAAATATGGCCTCAAAAGCTCGATTGACTATTTCAGTCATTTGATGCCTTTTTAAGGTTTCCCACTCCATTTTCCTCTTTAGCGATCCTTCTTAATCTTTTTCTGGCCTCAAAGAGCGCATTCACTTCTTCGAATCTTTCTTTTAGAGATGCCTTGGAGCGATAGATATACTGGGTGACAGTCCCTTCACCGAGCAAAAATTCTTTTGCGATCTGTTCGTGTTTAATTCCTTCCAGTCTCATGCTTAAGACATCCGACATGTTTTCATCATAGGAGTCGATGATCGCAATATACAGTTTCATTGCCCTCTCAAGATCAATCAGTGTATCTATATACTCGTCTTTTCCATATGGAAAGATATCTTCGATGTTTCCTGATGTGATCAGAGTTCTGTTTATCGCTGTCCTTGCGGTTACATCATCTATCCCGGATGAATTAGAGGACTTTACAGAATCCGTTGGAGCTGCTTTCTTATATCCATCTCCCATGATCTCATGCCTGACTTTATTTGAAAAATACTGCTCCTTTATATAATGCTTAAGAACAGTTTCAAGTGTCTGGCCGTTCTTCTTATACATCGCAAATGCAAAGAACGGCACCATGACTATGATCATCAAAATGCCCGACACATCTGTACCTAAGTATTCCTTTGTAAAGAAATAAGTCGGCAGGCCGAACATCGCCGCCAATAAAAAGCATATGATCTGACGTTTGGTAAGACCAAATGCCACTTTTGTCTGATAGGCGGCAAAATCAGTATTTATACTTGAATAAAACATCGTTTACCTCCTTTAATGCGCATTGAACAGGCTCTTTGACAGACTTCCCGTATGATAAAGGGATATCGCCAGTACCAGTGTATACGCCAGTATAGAAAACAGTGACATATGAAGATCACTCGATATTGTCATATTTCTGATAAGTACTGCGTATATACCGACACATAACGTCATAAAAAATCCCTGGAAAGCCAGAGCCAATACGCCTCTTATGTAATTTGTTCCGATCGTCCCCCATTCTCTGTTCGTAAGTGTTGCGAATGGTACGGGACTTACTGAGACATACAGATATATCTCGATCATACGTCCAAACATAATGGTGGTTATTATGACTGATAAGATCTTTGTAAAGAAACTCATAACAAGCGTTTCAAGTGCCAATAAGAACAGCTCCGATAACTCCATATCCTGCATACCGTTAACCAGAGCATTCATAGTGGCAGAGGCATCTATCGCCGTATCTGCTGATATGACTTTAGATGCCTCATTTACTATGTGCTGGCCTACATCAAAGAATGCAAGCGTGATGTCTAGTGTATGAGAAACGAGTTCCACTGCGATGACCATCTTAAAGAAGTATTTGAAGAAGTCACCCGTTGAGAACTCGTTTCCGTGGTTCTTTTCCACGACCATATTTATAAGTTCATACACCAACACGTATGTGAGTATAAGACCTGCTATCGGTACCATCACGTTTTCTGACAAGTTCCTTATAAGATCAAGGATGCCCGAATTGAAACTTCCGGGTGTCTGACCTGCGCTTATCGCGATCTGACCTGCCCTTTCATTCACGTAATCAAACATCGAATTAAGATTATCAATACAGACGCCCATCAAGAAATCTCTGATGTACTCGATGATGGTCTCAAGCAGTTTTTCCATCAGCTGAAAAGATTTGCCAACAGCGGTACCACCTTGATACCAATGGCGATAATACCACCACCTGCAACAAACTGCTTGATACCCTGACTCTTAGACCCGGGATTATCCTGGCCGTAACCTTCCAAAAGATTTATCACTCCCCAGATCCCCAGGCCTGAGCCGATCGCTATCACTAATGTTGATAAAGTGTTTACTGCACTTATGAAGAATTCCATATATACCTGCCTTTCTGAAATAAAAAATGACCATTTACATGGTCACGTACATTTCACAGTCGTCTTCATCGTTTATAGTTGCTTCACCGGTAATATACCTCTCAAGATCAAAGAGATTCTTATCATCATAGTCTGACAAGTACTTATATCTCTTATGTTTCGTGATGTCGTATTTATCGGAGTAGAAAGGCTTCACTCCACGGACCTGTACTATGCATTTGCCTCCGGGCATCTTTGCAAGCTCATCCTGAGTAAGCAACTCTCTTCCGACCTTGCTGTAATTTGTCCCGAAGGAACGGTTGGTTCCGCGTGTGTCTGAGGTATTGTATAGATCAATGGTCTCTTTCCCTAAAAGTTCTGATATGTCTTTTAAGGTCTTACCCTTACCTCCTAAAAACAAAAATGTATCACAGTTATCCGATATGATGTCGGCTGCCTTATCGTATATGTTGTTAAGCTGTGCCAGTGACTGCAGTATGACTGAGGCTGAGATCTTTCTGCTCCTTATAGTAGATATCAGGATCTCAAAATCAGGTATGCGTCCTATATTGGCAAACTCATCCAGTATACAATGAACCGGGATCGGCAATATACCGCCATATTCATTGTCAGCCTTTTCGCATAGCAGATTGAATATCTGTGTATACATGATAGTAGCCATGAAGTTCATGGTCTTACTTGTATCTGAGATGATGATAAAAAGGGCCGTCTTACGATCACCTATCTTATCTAGTTCCATCTCATCATAGCTCATGATCTCCCTTACTTCGGGGATATCAAAACGAGCAAGTCTTGCTCCTACAGATATCATGATCGAACGAGCTGTCTTTCCTGCTGCCTGCTTGAACTTTTTATATTGAAGTACCGCATAGCATTCAGGATCCTCTTCTTCAAGATCTTCAAACATGAAATCTACGGGATTCTTGTAGGAATCATCATCCTCTCTTATCTCCATCATATTTATCATGTCTAACATGACGGAGAAGTTCTTTTCCTCCTCAAGGCCGACTTTCATGATGTAGCCGATAAGAGCATTGTATAAAAGCTTCTCTGCATCTACCCAGAACTGTTCACCCTGCTGTTTGCCGGTAGTCGTTCCTGATACGAATGCATCAACTACTTTCATTATGTCAGTCTCATTCCTTATATATGCAAACGGATTATAGTGCATCGACCTTTTGAAGTTGATCGTATTTAACACCATGATCTCATATCCAGCTTTCATGAGCAGCGACCCAACTTCATAAATGACACTGCCTTTCGGATCGGTCACGATATATGAGCCGAAAGTCTGCATAAGGTTAGGCTTTACATGCCCTCTTGTCTTTCCGGATCCGCTTCCGCCTACAAGTAAGATGTTTTTGTTCCTGTTGGCCGTTGGATCCTTCATCCTGGGATTCATAGACAATCTCTCTGTTGCAGAGAGGAGTATGTTATTGTAGAAGTTCTCCCAGTCTATGAACGGCTCTATGTCTTTAGCAGTACCAAAGCTTGCTGAACCGTACTCCTCGCCTTTACGGTAATTCTTTTGATCCTGCATCTTTACATACAGTAATAATCTGATCACTACCGCTACAAGGATTCCAAAGATCATATCCTTACCGTCAAGGCTCACCAAAGGAAAATCAAATATCTTACTCATCGAATCAGCTGCATGTGAGATCTTATCGATCGGATCTTCTATATCACTGCTGTTGTATATATATGAGACCTTATTACCTATAAGTGCAAATATGACATAAGGAATGAGCTGCTTCTTATGCTGCGATATATATTTGATGCCTTTCTTGATAAGATTGTCTGCATACTTTTTAATCTTCTTTATGATATCCGAATCCCTTGGCCTGTTTGTTTTTTTCTTAGGCTTTCCTCTTATCTTATTCTTTGTCATGTCAGTTCCTCCAATTAAAAAAGCCCTTATGGGCTATCTTACTTTTTCCTTGTTCCTTACTTTCTTTACCTGGGATGCTGCCTTCTCTTTTGCAGCTTCAAGTTTACTTGCTATCCCTTCTTCCTTATTAACATCCACATCTTTAAGCTTATCCGAAACATAAGACGATATGGCTTTCGTTATAAGGTTGGAGTCCTTGGCTTTAAAGTATATAAGATATGTAGGCGGATCGCTTGCCTTGTTCTTCTCCATGGAATATGACACACCATACTTTCTTGCATACCTTCGAAAGTCTTTCAGCTCATCCTGTCCCATGTCGACGAACTCGATCTGAGATCCGTCCTTGCGCAGGTCTTTTACCTTAACCATCTTTCCGAAAGGTTCCTTATGTTCAGTCGCAGCTTTGTTCTTTGTCACGTTACTATGATCAGCTGCCTGTCTTTCAATAAAGCCTTTCATGGCTCTTGTAAATGCCTTGCCTGCACTTTCAGTCGTCTGGATCGCTATACATGCGATCTTCATGTTAACTTCCTGTTCCATTCTCTACCTCCTATGAAATAAGAAATAACTCAACGTCTTCTTCTAAAGCATCCATAGGAAGAAAGTCAAACACACATATGCCTTTTGCTTCACACTTGTTTCTATAGTAGAAACAGTATCTGCATCCATGCTCTTCTCTAAATGCTTTAAGAACCGCATTCATCTTAAATCCTCCTTTCGTCTGAAAATAAAAATGGACCAGATTGCTCCGGTCCGATTGCTTTTTACATTCTTTCACACTACCATATTAAACCCTGAAAACAGCGTTGTAAAGGCTTTGAAATTAACACGATATTAACTTGAAATTAGTTTTTTTGTTGGAATTCTTGGATAAAATACGCTCTATTTTATGTAAACCATTCTGGGTGTTTTGACTACATCCCCTATTTTATCTGGCTTCAAAAAAGTATTGTATTCTCTGAGTTTCTGACCACTTTTTTGACTACATTTTTGACTACACTTACATCAATTTTTTATAAAAAAAGGGGGTATTTTACGAACAAAGAAGAACAAAGAAAAAACTCGGAAATGTTATTCAAACCCGCATAAATACTGACAAAAATAACCCTCCGTGAACAAACACGAAGGGTTACATAACTTAAGTGCGGATAACAGGACTTGAACCTGCACGGTCTCCCACTAGAACCTAAATCTAGCGCGTCTGCCAATTCCGCCATATCCGCAAAAACAAACTAATTATACTAAGTAACCGATTTACTGTCAAACTTTACTGATGATATCTCTGTTTATCTTTATGAGGAACAGTGTAGTCACTGTAAAACTCATCAGTTCTGCTATCGGGAAGGACCACCATACATTGTTGACATTGCCTGTAAGGCTGAGTAAGTACGCAACAGGCAAAAGTACCACAACCTGTCTCATTATAGAGTTAATCATGCTGTAAACAGCTCTTCCGAGAGCCTGGAATACAGAACCTATAATTATGCAGAATGCAGCTATAGGGAAATGTATGCTTATGATACGAAGTGCAGGGATACCCATGCTCATCATATGATCCGATGCTGCAAAAAGAAGAAGCAGTTTATCGGTAAACAGCCAGAATGCCAGTGTACCCGCTGTCATTATAATTAATGCGTAAATTACAGAATACTTGATGGTATCTACCATCCTCTCGCGCTTTCTTGCACCGTAGTTAAATGCCAGCACAGGTACCATGCCGTTATTAAGTCCGAACACAGGCATGAATATAAAGCTCTGCAGCTTGAAATAAACACCGAATACTGCCGTTGCGGTCGAAGAAAATGCGATAAGTATCTTATTGAGTCCGTATACCATTACAGATCCTATCGACTGCATGATAATCGACGGCAAACCTACAGAGTATATCTTGCCGATTATTTCCTTATCCGGTCTGAATCCGCTAAACTTTATCTGTATCTCCTTGTTTACACGTATATTCAGGATAAACGAGAATATCGCTGCAACGATCTGACCTATGACAGTTGCAAGTGCCGCGCCCCTAACTCCCATGGCAGGCATGCCAAGCAATCCGAAGATAAATATCGGATCCAGTATAAGATTGATGATAGCACCAGTTGTCTGAGTGATCATGGTGCATACGGTTCTTCCTGTTGATTGCAGAAGTCTCTCAAATATGAATTGAAAATATATACCAAATGACATGCAGCATACTATTGTCAGATAATCAACTCCATATCCGACAATCTCTACATCTGATGTCTGGCTTACGTAAAACGGTCTTACAACGAACAGTCCGACAAATATGAAAATGATAAAGTTGATCAGAGAGAGAAATATGCCGTTCATGGCTGCTTTGTTAACACTATCATAATCCTTCTCACCAAGTGATTTTGAGAGTACGGCATTTACACCTACACACATGCCACCGCCCAGAGCGATCATGATCGACTGAATAGGGAAGGCAAGTGATACGGCTGTAAGCGCATTTTCACTGATGCGTGATACAAATATCGAATCTACGACATTGTACAGAGCCTGTACTAACATCGATGCCATTATAGGCAGCGACATACCGAGCAGCAGCTTGTTCACGGGCTGTATGCCCATTTTATTCTCTTCTATTACTATTTCATCTGTCTGTGACATAAAGATTCCCCTGATCACACATAAATACTATTGTATTATACATACTTTTCAATATAATTCAATCAAAAATATTCTCAGTGTAACGACAATCCGGATAGCTCGTACACCCCCAGAATACACCGAATCTGCCGTTTCTCTTCTTTAGTATATTCCCGCATCTTGGACATAGCTTTACAGCAACCGGTGATCCTGAGCTTTTTTCGCTTTCCAGTTTCAGTTTTTCGTAGATTTTCTGATTCATCGCACAGTCATTCAAAGCCCGGTGGGCTCCGACAGTGTCTATATCATAATGAAGTGCAATATCAGTTAGTGAATGATGCCTGATATTAGGCAGATAAGCTCTTGATAAGATAAGAGTATCAATATAGTCATTTCCTAAAGTCCTGCCATAGAAACTATTGCAGTAACGATAAAGAAATTTAAGATCAAATGAATGTATGTTATGTCCTACCAGCACACTGTTTCCGATAAAATCCAAAAACTGTGGCAGAACATCCTCAAATACCGGACTGTCAGCTACCATATCATCCGTGATCCCGTTTACGTTGCTTGCATAATACGGTATCGGTCTTAGCGGATTAACAAGTGTACTGAACTCATCAAATATCTTTGAATCCTTAACGCTTATCGCAGATATCTCTACGATATCGTCCTTGCTGCATGATATCCCGGTAGTCTCCAGATCAAATACTACGTAATCGCTTACATATGATGTTAATAGCCTTCCCTGTCTGTCCGCTAACATATCTTCTGATTATTGAGCATCTTCATAGATAAGTATGTTCTTACCATGCTGTTTTCCGTAATACATACGTTCATCAGCAGTTTTGATGATCGCTTCAGGCTCCTTGTAAGTATCCTTGTTTTCTTCCAGTCCGATCGTTATCGTTGCTGGAATATGTTTATTATAGAAAACAGTCGGGCTTGACTCAATTACTTTTCTTAAATACTCCATCTTTTCTTTGGCTACAGCGAAATCATAATCTCTCATCAGTATGACGAATTCTTCTCCGCCCCATCTGCATACGCTGCATCCCTGCATCTCTCTTTTTATGAGCTTGGTTATATGTCTTAATACCTCATCACCGCCATCATGGCCGTATGAATCGTTAACTCTCTTAAAGTTATCAATATCACAGAATGCAACACAGAAATGCTTTGTATTCTCACCGTTCATGCAGTTTTCTACGATAGGCAGAAAACCTCTTCGGTTAAGCAGACTGGTCAGAGTATCTTCCTGTGCATCAACCGATAACTGTTTATTCTTCTGTTCAAGGCTTACCATCTCGTATTCGCTGGAATAGATATAGATCGCATTATAAAAAATAATGGAGAATATCATTGCAAACGATGAAAAGATGATCAGAGCAGATTGTGTTACGGGTGACAGTTCATAAGCTGGCTTAACTCCCGCGTACAGTAAAAACAGTGTTACATACAGAGAAAAATTTGCTACTAAAAGTATGACTACTATCCATCTTTTGTTCCCCTTGAACAGGAAGCAGCCAAAATATATGATGATAGGAACAATAGAACACAGGAAACAGCATGCACCGCACTCCCAGCCTAAATAAGATATGGAAAGTGTTGAATAGACTGATACTTCTAAAAGAATGCTCACATAAACCGGCATGATATATCCCGATTTGCATAACAGGATACAAAACAGGTACACTATGACACTGAGAATATTAAAATACATTAATGGAGTTACATGACCTACGATCATTATTACCAGTAGCATGGCATGCACTAAAAACATAACCGCTACGGTAAAAAGGAAACTGTTATGAACGAGGAAATGCATCGTTTTTTCAATCCAATTTCTGTCTTTCAACCTGTTTCATCCCTTTCAAGATATTAATTCATGATTCTGTAATCAATATTATACATATCTAGTGTAATACTTTTTTATCAATATCTTCTGCCAGTTTATTATAATCATCGATAAAGCCGGGGTGATTTTCCCTAATCTTTGTTATCTCACCGCTGTCTGCAGCATTTTCCAGCGATCTGGCCGTTTCAGAAAGCTTTAAAGCGCCTATCGACTGCAGGTTGCTCTTTAGAGCATGTACATATATCTTGTAATCATTCCAGTCTTCCTTATCAAAGCATTCGCACAGTGTTTTTATCTTGCCCTGATGCAAAGAAACAAAGTCAGAGATCATTTCCAGATAGAACGCCATATCATTTGCACAGTATTTTAATCCGTCATCAGTATTCAGCCCTATATTTTTAGCCTTTACAATAAAATCATTATCCCCAGTGGAATCATTTTCATCTTCTTCTCCTGCGGGCATGAATTCCAGCACTTCTTCATCTTCATTCTTCTTATCTTCAGGCAGATATTTATCAAATACATCACAAAGTTTCTCAAGTTCGATGGGTTTTGTAAGATAATCATCAAACGTTGCTTCCATATAGATATCTCTGGCTCCCACGATAGCATTTGCAGTCAAAGCGATCATGACCGTATGATCCGGAATAAGATTCTGTTCACGAAGTTTCTTAATAGTCTCAATACCGTCCATCTCAGGCATCATATGATCCATAAACACAATATCGTACTCGTTTTCCTTCATGCGAGAAATAGCGCCTGCACCTGAAGCTTCCAGATCCGGTGTTATCCTGAATAGACCCAAAAGATTCCTGATGACCTTCAGATTCATCTCATTATCATCAACCACAAGTATCTTGGCATCAGGATAGATGCTCTCAGATGTCTCATCTGTATCAAGACTCTTCTTAGATGTAGTAGCAGTTTTTTCGATAGGTGTGTCATCTACTATCGTCTGTGCCAGGCAGAAATAGAATTTTGAGCCTACTCCGTACGTGCTCTTTACCTCAAGTTTGCTGTCCATCATCTCAAGAAGCTTTTTCGTAATGGAAAGTCCCAAGCCGCTTCCTTCAATAGTTCTGTTCTTGTTCTCATCAAGACGCTCAAACGATGTAAACAGTCTGGGCAGATCCTCCTCGCGGATTCCGATACCAGTATCGGAAACCTGAATGAAAAGAGTGATCTTGTCATCGATACGCGATTCGGTCTTTATATCGAGCGTAACAGTTCCCTTCTTTGTATATTTAACCGCATTTGTAAGAAGATTGATCACTACCTGACTGATACGGAGATCATCACCGTATAGTTCACTGGGCAGGTTCTTATCTGCATTTATGACAAACTCTAACCCTTTTTCCTTTGCGCGCTGTTCAACCGAAATGCGAAGATTCTCGATCATATCGTTCATTTTGTATTTGACCGGCAAGAGTTCCATCTTTCCGTCTTCTATCTTCGAAAAATCAAGAATGCCGTTAACAAGAACAAGCAGATTTTTGCCGGCCTTCTTTATATTTGATGAATAATCCAGTATCTCACCGTCGTTTGCTTTATGAAGGATCATCTCATTCATGCCCAGGACTGCATTTATGGGTGTCCTTATCTCATGTGACATCTGCGCCAAAAAACGGCTCTTTGCCTGATTAGCCAGTCTTTCCGTTTCTGCGATACGAAGGCTTTCCTGTTCATGAAGAGTTTTTTCCTGAATGCTGTTCTTAATGTAATTAAGTACAGAGGTAAAGCCTACAAGCCCCATACATCTTGGAAGTACATAGAACAACAAAAGAGCTAGCATATCCGAGTTTATCTCGTACGAACCGCTTATCAGTCTCTGTGTTTCATTTGCAACAGTCGTAGTCGTGAGTATCAGCATGTTTGCATCGCACAGACCGATTGCATAACCGCCCAGCACTGAAGCCCCAAAACCGAGACATGTCAGTATGAATGTATATGTGATGTATTTGTTGTGATTATAAAGAATGGAACATACCATAGGAAACAGCATGAACAGTGTGCCGTGATATGTAAGCTGTGAATTGGCAAATGTTATCATTCCGACCAGTAAAAAGAGCATCAGATAATTTGACACAGTCTTTTCAAATCCCAGCGTGAACTTTACCAGATAGCCGCAAGATATGAATATGATCAGTCCTACCAGCGCATGATTCATGATATTCTGATCGAGTATAAAGATATTCAATACGTTAAGTATCCACGCAATGACCATAACGATCATAGTCACGCGCATACACTTAAGCGAGTATTCGTTTGCTTTCTTAAAATCAACAGTATTATCCATAGTTTCACCCTCATTATATAATGATAACACATTTGATCAGTTATCGCATGAACACTCTACACCTTTTATTTCTTTCTTATAATATATAGTGATATATACGTTAAAAACCAAACTAAGCTTAAAAACTGCTGTCTGACAGCAAAAATACAAAAAACTGTTGACACAGAAGAATCTGTTGAATATAATATATCTTGCGTCACAACACCGGGGTGTGGCTCAGCTTGGCTAGAGCGCCTGGTTTGGGACCAGGAGGTCGCAGGTTCGAATCCTGTCACCCCGATAAAAAGTATGTATATCGATTAATCTATTTGCAGGTGTAGTTCAATGGTAGAACACTAGCCTTCCAAGCTAGATACGTGGGTTCGATTCCCATCACCTGCTTTCAGTAATAAAAGCTGAAATTTATGCTATGTATGTGTTCGTAGCTCAGCTGGATAGAGCAACGGCCTTCTAAGCCGTGGGTCGGGGGTTCGAATCCCTTCGAGCACACTTTGTCACCGGTTTTCCTAGTAAAATCGATGGCAATAATATTTTTATGGTGGGTATGGCGCAGTTGGCTAGCGCGCCAGATTGTGGCTCTGGAGGCCGAGGGTTCGAGTCCCTCTACCCACCCTCTTTTGTCTACAAGGCAAAGGATAATGGACGAGGGTCCTTAATGTTGGGCTATCGCCAAGCGGTAAGGCACAGCACTTTGACTGCTGCACTCGCTGGTTCGAATCCAGCTAGCCCAGTTAAAGTCTTGCTGGACTTTATTTATGTGGGATATTAGCTCAGGTGGTAGAGCACTTGACTTTTAATCAAGTTGTCCGGGGTTCGAATCCCCGATGTCTCATGGTTTGTGATGGGCTTCAAACAACGTTTTCATGCGGGTTTGAAGCCCTTTACTATGGTCAGAAATGCGTGATTTTTTGTGGTCACCTTTGTGGTCACCTCGTTAGATTTGACTGTTTCGATCGCATTCTCAATCCAGTTGTCCGCAACCACTGTGTATCGTTCGAGATTAACTGCTGTAGAGTGTCCTAATATCTTGGCTCTGTCTGCTACATTCAATCCCTGTGAAAGCATCCACATGTTAAAGCCTTTCCTGAAAGCATGGTTATTCGTTGTTGAATACCCTAGAGATGTACACAGTTTATACATTGAACGCTCGTAAGACATACTGTTTGAATCAGGGAATATCCAATCAGACTCTATTCCGAACCCTGCCTGAACTTCTTTGATAAGATCGAGCGTTTCTGTGATATCAGGAGACAGGAAAGGTACATCTCTTCCTCCACGCGGACTGCCTTTTTCCTCTTTAAGCCATGGAACGATATCAAAACGTGAAGAACCATGCTGGCCATCATTCCTTGTCTGCATCTGGTGAAGATGAATATGGTTATCTCTCACATCCTCCCAGCGTAATGCCGGTAACTCTGATGCACGCATACCTGTGTAACTTGCTAAAAGTCCCATCAGAGCATACTGACATCTGTCGTACCGAACATTCCTGTTTGTTTCGATCCTTTCTCGAAAAGCTTTTCTCAGAGTCTCGATCTGTTCATCCGAAAATGCACTGTACTGCTTCTTCGATTCATTGCATCTTATCGCTTCAGGATTATTCTTATATAGTCCACCTGGGTTGATAGATAACATAGGATTGTAATTACGACACCCTATCTCAGGATCCGAAGCTGCTTCAAAAACTACGTTAAGAGTTCCCTTCAACTGTTTTACTTCCGGTAAAGACATGTGGTGTTTCTCCTGTGCCTCTTTCATGAAATCCCAGATATCCGAACTGGTCAGTTCTCTGATATCTGACGATAGCAGTTCCTGTG
>JAEEUS010000098.1 GCA_016290615.1 Lachnospiraceae bacterium
TTTGAATCGGGGCATGAATACGGTGTAAGAGATAAGGAGTTTTTGGATAGAGGTTTGTACGACATTCTGAATTTTTTGCTTATTTATGTCAGGAAAGGGAAATGATAAATCATGTTTGTCGGGATAATGTGATAGTGAGTTATACCGGAAGATATCAGTGTGACGTTCAGACACTGCTGATATGTGTTAACATTAAGTAAAAGATTTCATTACGAAACTTCTTAAAGGTTGTTCCCGATATATCGGGAAATTAAAAGAGGAGGTCTTTTAGATGAAGAAAAAGGGACGAATAAGAGCAAGGATAGCGCTTTTGACAGTCTTGGCCATATCAATGAGTCTGTTATATGAGACATATGCTTTTGGAGCTACTTTAAATATTGTTATTGATCCGGAGGAATCTGGCAGAGTCACGGTAAACGGTGATGAACCGGTTGGTACATATGACGCCAATCGACAATTGACGATCGCAGCGATCCCGGATGCTGACCACGACTTTGACAGCTGGGAGCTGCCAGATGGTATTGAGTTTACGCAGGGTGAAACAGCGGCAGAGCAAAGATTTACTATGCCTGACAGAGATATT
This sequence comes from Lachnospiraceae bacterium, assembly GCA_016290615.1. Lineage (GTDB taxonomy): Bacteria > Bacillota > Clostridia > Lachnospirales > Lachnospiraceae > Colinaster. The sequence goes on from JAEEUS010000098.1 coordinate 584, forward strand.
CGGATAACCGCGCGTTTTGCTCCTGCCCAGTCCGTTCCCGACCCGGGACCGAGTCAGCCATCAGTTTTGGACACGCCCCCATCTGAAGATGATTCAAATAGAGATGATGAAGAGCCTGCAAAGGACGAGTATGCAATAATGATGGAGCAGACATCAGATGCTGTCGCCGGCATACAAAGCACAGTAGATCAGATGAACTACGCTACAAACCTTTCAGGATTTGCCGTATCGACTGAACAAGATACTCTTAACTTTAATCTGGGGCTTGCACTTGGCGAGAAGCTTCTGGTCACGCTCTCTAACTTTGATGCTAAAAACTCGCCGGATTGTGCTAGAACCATTGATGATATTTCACGGTTAGAAGGCCTTGAATCCGGTCCTGCGATCAATTTCGAGATCGGAAAGTATGATGTCGATAATGTATACAATGTGATCGATAATCCCAAAGGCTTACTTGAGATAAAGCTTTCTTTGGAAAACTTTCCGGATGCTTTCGGCGTGATCGAGATAACCGAAAACGGAGTGAGGATAATTAAAGATTCGGATGATGATCCGAATACTGTTACAGTAGCAGTTAAAAGTATAAAGAGCACACTGGTTGTCGTTAAGAGTAATCTTACAAACCAGGTTATTGATCTGGAAAAACTTCAGCAAGAGCTGCAAAACAAGCTGGCTGCACTGTCTGTTGAAGAGAATACGCTGAAGCAAAATGAGGCTGATGTGAAGCAACAACAAGAAGTGTCAGGGGAAATACGTAGTTTAGAGGAAAAACTGAATGAGATAAATGAAGAGGCACAGGCAGACAGACAGAAAGCAGAACAAGACAAGGCACAGCTGAATCAAAAAATAGGAGAACTGAGTGCTGTTCAAAAGGAACTGTCGGAAAAACTCACCTCACTGTCTAACGATAATAAGGCGTTAGAACAAAAAAAGGCTGAACTGGAGAATAAAAAGGCACAACTGACTAAACAGCTTGAAGCGACTAATAAGAGCTTATCAGCTGCCGTAAGCGCGCGGGATAAATATCAAGAAAAGTATAAAAATGCGACAGCGGCTCCCAAAAGAAGAGAAACCACTTCCAGAGAACAGGCGCTTTCAAAAAACAATGCAGTCGGTGACGGAAACGGTGGCTATATCGCTCAGGGTGGACATGTTCAGATTAATGGTGGAAAGAGCAATGTGACATTTACACTTGCCGCTCCGACTTCAGGTGTCTTAAGTTCTGCAAATAAGTATGCAGACAGTGTCGGAGGTACACTTCTTAATTGTGTAACTACAAGCTCTCCCGGTGTTTCATTTAAGACTGCAACGGTAAACTTTACTGTTACTGGTGTATATGCGAATGACACAATTGCCGTATATCAGCTTCAGGGAAAGAACTGGGTTCAGGTACTTGTTTCATCTATTACAGACAATCATGTAACAGTAAATCTTACACAGCACGGACCTCTTGCATTTGTAAGAGTAGCAGCGGTTGCTACAGATACACACTGATTGGACTAGATTATGAGATATATAGGGGCGGGGAGTTACATTAGAAGAGATAAAGTAAAGAGATAACGAATTTAGAAATCAATGAGACTGGTAAATTGCCAGTCTCATTTTTTTATATATCATAATCTGTGATAATATAATAGACATATAAGACATGGAACTGTCCGACGGACTAATTCAATCATTTGTTTCAGAAAAGATACAATTCGTTCAAAAGTTCACCTCAGTTTGTACACAGTTATAGATTATATTAAGATCATACAACGAGTAAACTTTTTCAATTTTTCCTCATAAAAAACTATGACAAAGATATGGGAGCAGCGATGCTCCCGTATTTTTTTGCTCATTATCAAACTTAAGCCCTTTTTTAGATTAAAAATAACCATTGACATCCGAAAATATCTGCTCTATGATGAATATATCGAATACATGTTCGATAAAGGAGGGCTTATGGACAGGGTGATACTGCACAGTGACATGAACTGTTTTTACGCCTCTGTGGAGATGCTTCATCATCCGGAATTCGGTGACCGTCCGCTTGCAGTCGGAGGAGATCCCGAGGCCAGACACGGTATAGTGCTCACGGCAAATTATCCCGCAAAGAGAAGAGGAGTCAAGACGGGAATGGCTCTCTGGCAGGCAAGAAAGGCATGCCCTGAGCTCATATTCGTTCCTCCGAGGATGGATCTGTATCTGAGATTTTCAAAGCTTGCTCATAATATATATGCAGACTATTCGGATATGATCGAGCCTTTCGGAATAGACGAATCCTGGATCGATGTCACATCCAGTGTATCGGCTCTCGGAGACGGACCTCACATTGCCGAACAGATAAGCAAAAGAATAAAGCATGAACTCGGACTTACAGTTTCCATCGGTATCAGCTATAACAAGATATTTGCTAAGTTCGGATCGGATTACAAAAAGCCCGATGCCATAACACATATCACAAGAGAAAACTACAAAAGAATAGTATGGGGCTCGCCTGTTGAGGATCTGCTCTATGTGGGACGTGCTACAGAAAGAAAGCTTAGGTCGGTGGGAATAAGGAGCATAGGAGATCTGGCCACAGCGGATCCTGATTATCTTAAAGGGATGCTGGGAAAGATGGGACTGATACTTTGGATATTTGCAAACGGAGAGGATCAGACTCCGGTTTCAAAGGATAATGATGTCTCCCCGATAAAGAGCATAGGAAACAGTACTACGACTCCCAGAGATCTTGTAAACGATGATGATGTAAGATGTGTTTTGTATCTTTTGTCCGAAAGCGTGGCAAGCAGACTCAGAGACAATCATTTCGTCGGAAGGAATGTAGGCATATCAGTCAGGGATAACGGCCTTTTCTGGTTTACCAGGCAGAAAAAGATCGAAATTCCGACAAACATATCCGAAGAGATATTCAGACAGGCAATGGAATTATTCAAGGCCAGCTATTCATGGCGTCATCCGATAAGAAGCATCGGGGTCAGAGTATCTGATCTTATACTGGATGAGTACTGCTATCAGCTCAGCCTGTTTACGGATCCCTTGATGCGCGAGAAACAGCTCAAGGCAGATATGGCTGTGGATATGTTAAGAAACAGGTTCGGACATGAGTGCATAATGAGAGGACGGATGTATATGGACAGAGACCTTTCGGGGCTTGATGCAAAGGCAGAAGATCATATGGTCCATCCGCATTCATACTTTGAAAAGGGAAATCGAGTAGGTAACGAGGAGATATACGGATAATGGCAATAAGAAACGGTTTTAAGGTATATGTTGACGTAGGAGCGGTCTTTTCCGATGAAGGAGAGCTTCTTCCTCAGTATCTTATCTGGGAAGACGGTACACGCTACGACATAGACATGGTAAAGAGCATCGAAAGATGTGCAAGCAGAAGGGCAGGAGGAGCCGGCATACTTTATAACTGCAGGATTAACGGGCAGTATATGAGACTGTTTTTCGAGGAGAACAACAGATGGTTTGTCGAAGCCAAAAGATCTTCTTAAAATGGCAGGCCCACCCTTTCAGGCAAAAAGGGTGGGCAACAAATGGAAAAATATATCTGATCATGCAGAGCATTGCATGAATCATCTTGCTAAATAATGATAACATAAAAAGTGTAACAGATCATAACGGTTTACATAACATACATTCAAAAAAACACAGATTTAAAACAGATAAAACACACTTTTTTCATAAATTACAAGTATAGTATCATTAGAAGATAGATATGAGATAAAACTTTTCCCCTTCCCTAAATTAGATTTATTATGACAAAAGAAAGCCGAGGTGATATTAATTACCTCGGTTTTCTTTGTCTAAGATCCTTTTAAATGAAACAAATTTTTCCTTAATAAATGGCTGGCCCACCCTTTTAGGCTAAAAAAGGGTGGGCACAAATGGAAGATATATAAAAGTCACACCACACCGGCGTGAACTGTTCGGGCTTAAAAACCACTCGTACAGAGTGGTCTTTAAATTTTGGGAGTATTATGAAAAAGAAAAAATTAACTTATCTTGAAAGTATGGTAACATATTAAGTGTAACAGATCTTTTGGAGGAAGCTATGAATACCTACGAGGAATATCTTAACCACAAGGCTGGCCATGTACTTAAGATTGAAGATGCATTAAGCATCTATACAAGAATGGCTGAATCGATAGCTAAATGCGAGCATGAGGCAAAAAAGGAGCTCTGGGACGACTTTGTACAAAGATGCTTCAAATACACCCTTGTTCGCTGCAAATGGGAGTTTATGGACTACCAGGAAAGGATAGATGCGGATCCGTCAAGAACAAGGATGCATGATACGGTGATCGACTCCATAGAGATACTGGCCCGTCTTGCAAACAAGGAAGGCATGGACATTTCCTGGAGAGAGGATCTGGGAGACGAAAGAAAAAGGATTGGTGATTTTGCCTGCTTTGTGACATATATCACAGGCATATCAAACAGGTAGATAAAAGGGGAGAGTTAAAAATGAATAAAAACATCAAAGAGGGGTTTTTTGATCTTTTGATGGTGCTAATCGCATTTGCCGGACTGGGATTCGAGGCAGTTTTGGCATTTATGATAGAACCATTGCTATACGGATGCGATATGAAATCATGGAGTGTGACTCAAAACGTCATCCACTGGATACTTACCTGCATCGTATGGGGACTTACAGGCTTTTTAGTCATCAGACTTGCTAAGAGATTTGAAGACTTTGACATATTTAAAAAGGGAAAGAAGATGAAAAGATGGCAGTGGCTGCTTGTCATCTTAATAATCATCTTTTCACTCATCATCTCATATATAGACTGGAACGGCAGCAAGGTGTTAAAGGAGTTTAACGCAAACGGTCCCGTAAAGTTTGTATTCCAGTACATATACTACTGTTTTGAGGTAGTGCTCGTTACACTCATTCTGATATTCGGTCAGCTTACCTTTGAGAAATGGTTTAAAAGAAAGAACATCCCCTACGGAGGAATAGTAGTAGCCCTTACCTGGGGCATAGCTCATATCTTTACCAAGAATCTTTATGTCGGTATAATCACTATGATATCGGGACTGGCTTTCGGAAGCGTATATCTTTTAACCAACAGGGATATAAAAATATCATACGTGATCCTGTGGTTTATATTTGTTTTATAAGATGGAGGATACATGGCAGGAGATAAAAAGGCTCTCCTTGTTATAGACATACAGAATGACTATTTCTGGGAGAAGCGAAAAAAGATATTTACATATGACACAGATAAACTTGTGGGAAATATAAACAGAGCTATCGCTTCGTACAATGAAAAGGGATATGACATCATCTATATAAAGCATATCCTTCCAAGGATCATGTG
>JAEEUS010000099.1 GCA_016290615.1 Lachnospiraceae bacterium
TTGGAAGTGCTGTAGTGTATTCCCACTGAGCTTTAGCATCATTCTTGTTTATTTTCCTCAGTTCCATGTTTTTTCCACTCTTTTCATCTCAGATCTTATCTGTTCAACCATGCAAACAGCGTAGTTCTCTGCATTGTTCATATCGTATTCCGTATCTATTCCCTCTGCATATTCCTTCAGTGCATTATGCAACAGAGAATGATAAACCTCCGGAATGTTGTCTAGTGCCCATTCGCCGCCTTCTTTCTTGGAAAGGACAAGACCATCCTTGACGTACGCAAGAACTCTTGCCAGATTTAAGATAATATACATCGGATTATCCGTTATCTCATCCTCAGCATCAGCTATATCATTCCAGATGGAATCTATATAATCCCGTATTGGAACATCATCAAAAATCTCTTTGATTGGAGCACCGCACAAACACCTACCTCTGTGGTTTATGATCGTGAAATGCGCTGCGAGATCTTTATCTTCACCTTTCATTTTGGAAATATAGTCTTTCGGATCTTTCCTATACCAATCAAGGTGCGCAATCGAAAAATGTAATTCGAAAGGCGTTGGATAAGCAAACGGCTTACAAACGCTCTGCCTGACAATGCTCATTTCAATCCCTTTTGCCGGGCCTTTGTTGTTTAGTTCCACTACCATATCCATAAAGAATCGTTTATTTGCATCTGTCAGAAATTCCTTTACAACCACGATTAGATCCAGATCACTCTTAGCAGGGTTGAAACATTCCATAACCGCTGACCCGTGCAGATATATTCCAACCAGATTATCCTTTAGTATTTCCCTGGATCTTTTTACAAAGCTGTCTATAACTGTATCCATTTCTTGATTATCTCCACATTTCTATGAACCGGAAGGGTTCCGTCCAGTTCGATTACACCGCAGTTGATCTTGCCGATACTGTCTTTAACCTTTTCATCTGTAAATCCAGCTATCAGTTCTCGGAAGGATTTTTGCTGCTCATACATATCCCCGCCTTCAGCCACTCTGTCGCCCCACCGTTTCTCTTCCCGATCTTTTACCCGGCGTACTCTTTCATCCGTCCCTGTTTTCAGCCAAAACACCTTTTTGATCGTAGAAAGAATCTCCTCGCTCCAGTTGATGGTAACTCCGGTAAGAATATATCTTGGATGCGCTGCTATATCTTTTGCAATAGCCTCTCCAACTTCTTCTTTGGTCCGCGAAATGGAATATGGTACATCTCCAAGATAATCACAGTTTACTCCATATACCCCATCAAGGGCGGCTCGTCTGGATTCCTTCTGCTCCGGGAAATAATAGTCCTCGACATCTATTTCGTAATAACTCAATTCCTTAGCCAACGCATGACCGAGCGTGGATTTTCCGCTTCCATTTAGTCCGACTATTGCTATTCCTTCCGACATTAACTCATTCCTTATATCCAAATGTTATTTCCAATAATTCCTGTGCCGCATCCCTGCTCTTAACCCGCATTAGATTGTCATCAACTTTTGCTCGTGAAAGCAAATTCATGCTTCCGTACCATACTATTTCATCGTCAATGATGGCAAAATGTTCATGCATATGATCCTGGAGTCTAACCTTTATGCCACAGTTTTCTAATACCTGTACAAGAGCCTTTGTATCTTCAATCTTTTCTTCCGGATAGCCTTCGGGATCAAGTGTAACAACAGTAATCTTTACCCCATCTTCTTGTCTTTGCCTTATAAGCCTTACAAACGCATCTACCTTAGCCTGATTTAATCCCGGGCTGGAAATAATGACCTCTTTATTAGCCTCCTGTAAATCTCTCTCATACACTTTTTCATATGTATCTATACCAAAGATTGCATTTGCATTTTGCTTTTCGGCAATGACATTATTGCATATTTTGTATCCTATCTTCTTATATGTTCGAAGTCGTTTATGATACATTTTTTCAAGGACACGAATATGAGAATCTACATAGTCGTAAATGATAACTTCTGTCTTAGTTTCATAGTCTCGATGGAGGCGCCCGGCAAACTGCTCGATATTTCCTTCAGCTGCCGCAGGCATTGTAAGCATCATTGTATCAAGCCTCGGATAATTGAATCCTTCACCAATATACTTATCTATCGCTACCAGGATGACTGACTCCTCATCCGGAACCGACCGCATTTGCAATCTCATTTCATCCTTGGCTTTTCTACTGCCTCCGCCCTGAAGAAGATAAATATGGTCCGCTTTCCCTTGCAGTCTTTGAAATAGAAGCTCCGCATGTTCCTTATACTTTGTCAAAACAAGCGGGGTTCTTCCATTTTGAACGCAGTTCTCAACATCTATAATAATCTGCTCATTTCTGGAATCGCATTCAATAACCGCTCTGTTTGCTTCGGTAACTTTAAGATCAGATGCACTAACAAGCCTTGTAAATCTCGGATAAACAAAATGATCAATACCCTGTTTTTCAGCTCTTTCTTTAGCAGTATAACGGAATCTAATCGGACCGAACTGCATAAATACTTTCTTTTCGAGTCCATCTTCCCTCTTAGGCGTTGCGGTCAATCCATAAACATACTTTGCTTTTGCCGATCCTATAACATCCTCGACAGTTTGTGCCGCCCCATGGTGACATTCGTCCATAATCACCATTCCATACTGTTCAATAATCGGATTGATATCATCTCCCTTACCCAGAGATGAAAATATAGCCACATCAATAATCCCCGTCATGGAATCATGTCCGGCATATAGCTTTCCAATTATGCTTTTTCTCTTCTTCACCCTTCCTGTCTTGGTATGATATTCGGGCAATTCAGCATTTATATCCAAGAACTTGGTTAAATCCTCTATCCAGTTCTTTTGAATTTCTGTATTATGTACCAGAATAAGGGTATTAGTTTTTCTTTGCGCTATCATATATGCGCCTACAACCGTCTTTCCAAAAGAAGTAGTTGCAGCGAGAATACCATTATCGTGTTCCAGAATAGTCGATGCTCCCCTCATCTGCTCTTCATATAGTGTTCCATTGAAAGAAACATCCAAAGGTGTTCCGGTGCACCTATTATCTGTCAGCGAAAAAGGAATATCCACCTCATTGAATCTATCAACCACAGAATCAAGCAAGGCGCGAGGAATACAAATATAACCCGAGTCATCGTAACCGCAGAAAACTATTCGCGGTATACCTTTTGTTGATAATCCCATTGCAGCCTTCTTATAAAAATCCGGATTGCTAAAAGCTGCCATGCGCCGCAATGCATTTTGCATTCGTGGTTTCATGTTCTTTGTATTGATGTAAACCTTGTCAGCAATTACAATCTCAACAGCAGAGGAAACGTCTTCTTTATGCAAAGGATGTTTAGCTTTGTCCCAAGGCTTAGTATCGTTCGAAACCTCAGAATTCGCTTCAAACTCATTGCTAAGAACACCAAGTATTCCTTCTGCTGACCATTCTTTTATTCTTTCTTCTACGATTTCAGAAGAAAGTTTTTTCACCTCTTTTAAACAATCCCATTGATTGGGATATGCATTCCAGTTTTCATCAATAAAAGCGCTATTTCCATACTTCAAAGCCTGTCCTTGTAATGGCAGTGCTACAAGATTACCCAGTCCCGGCTTGCCTGTTTTTGTATTAATCGGTATATGATCCTGAGCCGGAAGCATTCTGTCATAATACATGAAGCTTCTCATATTAACAGACTCAGCGCCTTTAGTTAAAAGAGCAGTCCCGAATTTTCTTGCTGTAACGGCAAGTATCGGCTTTTCGAAGAACATCCAAATATGAGCTCCTTTTCCGGACCGTGAACGTTCAACCAAAACCGGAACATCATTGTTTTCACAGATCTTCCTGAAAGCATTAACCTCTGTCATCCAGTCCTGATCGAGGTTTGCACCGTCATCTCCGCCGATTTTGTCGTCATGACAATCAAAATCAAATACAAGAAAGTTGACCGTTTCGTCAGGAAACATCGGATATAATCCGATTACATCCGAGGCATCTTCCTTCGCACCGATTAAGTGCTCATACAGTACCTGCCCAGTCAATTCTTTATATCGCTGATTCTGGCACTCTCCGCAATTGAACTGAGGATTATTCTTCTTAGGACATATTCCATCTTTCCAGAAATTCCAGCATTGCGTATAGTATCCATGCTTTCCTGTTTTCTTGTTAGCCTTTCCGGAACGTTTACTATACACATCATTTCTACCCTTGAACAAATAATAGTAATACTGGATATGCTGCTTGGTAATAGTAACCGGAAGAATACGAGCTCCTTGATCCTCTTCAAAAGCAAGATTCCTGTCTGGTGACAAATCATCTAGCTCCTTTGCCTCCCGCTTGTATGAAATCCCAGCATCATCGAGAAGTCCGTGCAAATATTCAATTTCATTTTCAAGTTGACTTATTCTCGATAAGTACTGTTTTTCATTCATTGCAATCCTTCCATTTTTTTATTTTGCTTTATATTGCTTGTCTCAAGAGTTCGCCTTGAATACAGTCAGCTTGCCCTCTTTCAGGCACATAATTACGCCAAATCATCTTGCAGGTTTCTAAATGAGAAGACTTATATCCGCGAATGCCTAATTCATTCACGCCATCATACATTGATTCAAAATCTATTAAATCATTTTTCGGTGTTTCTTCTTTTTTATGCCAGGAAAACAATCCCATCTTTTTCTCCAATTTATTAAGACAATAAATATATGATTTTTAATCCCATTCACCCTTTTCGGGATTCCATTTTGTTTTCATTTCACCTTCCAGAAGCGGAAATACAAATGTTTTTATACTATCCATTACTTCTTCCAGTGATACCTGAAGAAGCGCCTTCTTTTTGGACAAAAATGACATCCATCTGGTCTGATGCAAAGGGTCATTTATGAAGTCCTCAGAAAACGCCGCAGATTCTTTGCTTAATTCAGTATGTCGATTCCTAAAAGTTTCTACAACAGCACTCCTCAGTTCTGAATACTCAAAAGGATATTTTGTCGACAAAACATATATATCATAGAAATCTTTATATCTGCTGTTCAGATACCCATTTCGAATAATAGCTTCGAGCTTTTCTGCAATAGAAGAAGCCAGAGAATAGGCATTAACTCTGGGCGGTTCCATATCAAGGATTACCGGATAATCCATTTTCACCACATCCGGAAATACAATGTCTCCGAATCCAATATCTATTCCAATCGGAATTCTTGTTTTGTCCAGATACCCAACAATGGATAAACGCAGACCATGATACTCCATCTGTTCAGTAATATCTTCAACATCGATTGAATCAAGGTCATATGTTAGTGAATCGTCTATATCCTGAGACAGTATTTCTTTAAAAACAGATTTGATCGTATTCTTATCATTAGAAATGTTTTTACCCAGAAAGTCGGCATCCGTAGTAGCTCTTACATAATTACCATTGAATGTGGCATACAGGAAAATTCCGCCTTTCAAGACGAAATTATCTGCATAATTCGATACGGAGATTCTGTAAATAGTTCTTTCCAACCCATAATATGTAAGTGCATCCTGAAAAGTTCTCCCGGATTCAGATGCAAAGTTCTTCAGTCTGGCTTTTACTGAAGCTACATTCATTAATCAAGCACCTCCAGATATGTTCTGACAATCTTTTCACTTCTAAGCTGTTTTGCATATGAATAGAGTTTGTCAATATTTCGATTATTTCTCTTAGTACAGCCTTTTCCGTTTTATTTATACCGACATTTATACCGACATTTTAATCCTGCGTAGTTCTTTTTGCTACTTTATTTACTACTAATTCAAAAACAGCCGATGATTTTCTTCATCAGCTGTTTTTTCTCAATACCTCTGCGT
>JAEEUS010000100.1 GCA_016290615.1 Lachnospiraceae bacterium
ATTAAGCATACAACATTTTCAACAAACTTTCTGCCACTGCCATCACCGCGTTTTAATCTCTCTCCGATAATAGCATCATAACCATCTCTTTTTTGCCAGAAAGCATCAAACTCATTGGGTTCAGTCTGTCCATCCGAATCCGTCTGGAATACATAGTCGGCTCCCTGTTCTATGGCATATCTGTATCCATACAGAACAGCCGCACCATGACCACCGTTTTTCTTTGTATGATATTCAAGTAATGGTCTGTCTTTTAATGCATTACATAATAAATCAGCTGTATCATCTGTTGAACCATCATCAACTATAAACAGCCTGGATTCTCCTTCACCGTTATGTCGTTCAACTATCGGATACCAGTCATTTATGCAATTTTCTATATTCTTCTCTTCATTGTACGCCGGAATAACGATGTATAGTTTATCACTCATAGATCTTTAATCGTATCAATATAACGCCTTGCTATACCATCCCAGGTGTATACAGCATGGTCTTTTAATATAAGATTATTCTTTATTATTTTGTACATTTCAGTGTCGTCATGAAGCTTTGATATAGACTCACACCATGTATCTGCATCAAAACTTTTTACTATCACGCCATCGAATCCATCTGTTATCAGTGTATCAGAGCCACCGTTATCAGATGAAATGACCGGAAGATCAAAGTACATGGCTTCCAGTAATACCATACCAAATATCTCATAAAATGATGGAAAAACCATAAGATCAGATTTCTTATAAAATGCCCTCAATTCAGACTGGCTCATCTTCTCGATATATGTCAGTGTTCCTTTTTCTATGAGCTTATTAGCCTTTTGCCTCCATGCATTAATATAGTCCTTTTCACCGCTTCCTATTATCGTCATATGAATATCATCATACTTTTCTGAAAGCTTATCCAGTATATCAAGAAGAAGATATGGATTTCTCCGTTCTTCGATCTTTCCTACATATAGGAGTTCAAACTTATCATCCGGATCAATAACAGTAGTGCTATCCTTAAAATTCTCTGTATCAAGGCCGACACCTATCGCAACTGCATTTTCAAATCCTTTTCCTTTAAGAAAAGAAGCAGCAGCTTTGGACTTTGTAAAGCAGAGCACATTCTTCCCGCTTTTTATCTTTAGGAAAATCCTATCAAATATCTTGCATTTTAAATTGTAACCTTTATTAAAATCATCATAGTAAGGACCGTGATATATGATTACAGGCTTATCCTTATAACATGCATAATACTTCCATGATGTTATCTGGTCATACTCATGTACCTGCAAGATATCATAATCCTTGACAAGACCATTAAGTCCCGGAAAGAATCCATTCTTAAGTATACCGAATCCATGTCTCATGTATACCTTAACAACACCAGACTTGGTACCGCTAACCGGTATCTCTCTTATCTCATTAGGATTACTGCCATTATACAGCACAACATCACATACAAATCCAGCTCTTACAAGAGCTTTAGCAAGACCGATCTCCTGTATGTTATAACCCTCAGGATCAAGTATGGAAGGATATGTTCTTATGATAAGGATCTTCTTCATCAGACAAACAATGCCTCCCATCGCTTGGCGATGCTTTCAACTGACAACTCATCATTCAATAATGCTGCTTTCTTGGAAATCTTCTTTCCAACCTCATCATCACTCATTATAGCGTCAAGAGCACCTGCCAGTTCATCACAGTCCCCAACCTTTGTCAAAAAACCGTTATCATTGTTATTTATGAGCATTGCACTGCCACCCATTGGACAGTCTGTTGCTATAACTGCCATACCGCTTGCCATGGCCTCTGCAAGTGAATTTGATATACCTTCCCAATCGGAACTGGATACATATATACGAGTATCATTCATAACTGAAACAAGATCTTTACAAAATCCCTTTAGCGATATGAATCCTTTAGCATCCTTTTCATCAATATAATCTAAAAGCTTATCCCTGCAATCTCCCTCACCATATATCTCCAAACTATATTCAGGATGCGAAGCATGAGCCTTCATAAATGCATCTATCAGAAGTCGATGATTCTTCTGCTCGGTAAGTCTTCCTGCAGTCATTACTGCTTTTCTTCTTTCTGAATAATCTTCTTTTGCAGATATATCACCCCTGATAGGATTCATGATGATACATCCCTTGCTTTGTATCTTATCAGGGAAGCATTTCTTTGCCATGTCCGTCTGAAATACAATAGAATCAGCTTTGTTATATAGCATGTTTCTGATCGTTTTCTCATATCCTTTGATGGGTCTGTGGTTAAGCCTGTTAGGATCATTTCTCTCGGACAGTATAAGCTTATTCTTAAGCCCCATGGCTGCAACTGAACTGAACATGGATGCAACAGTCCCCATAGCAATGATCACAGAATTGCTATCCTTTTTAAACTCATTTCTGAGGCAGCTGATCCTGCCTATTCTGGCTTTAATATCTCCGCCTGTAGCACCCGATATGCTTCTTACATCTACTCGTTCATCAAGGTCATAGGCAATGTCATCTCCGCCGATCATAAGGATATGTACACTCATGCCTTGACTGCACCAGTAGTTTGCAAGAGTTGCTATCACTCGCTCGGTACCTCCGCCTGTCATGGAGATAGTTACGAATATTATATTATTTGAAGAATCCTTCAACATATTCATACACATTTTCATAAGAGAAGCGTCTTGCCGACTCTGAAGCCTTCTTTGACAGTTCCTCTCTGTTGTTCAAACAATAATCTATACCTAACGCCAGCTCTTCGCTGTTTTTAAATTCTGCAAGGTATCCACTCACTTTGTGCTCTATCTGATCTAACATACCACCTACAGCAAATGCAACGGCAGGTGTTCCGCATGCCATAGATTCACAGACAGTATATCCAAATGATTCCTGAAGTGAAGGATTCACAAATACATCAACTGATCTGTAGATTTCAGCCAGTTTATTTTCGTCACTTATATATCCAAGGAATACTGCATCATATTCTTTAAGTATTTCTTTTGCTCCACCAGCTTTGCCTATGACTACAAGCTGCTTATCAGTCATATCAAGCTGTTTTATTGCTTTGATTAGATACGAAAAGCCCTTGTCATCATTAGCAGTTCCTGTATCTGCAGCACCAAAGAGTATAAGTCTCTTATCCAGTGACAAGCCAAGTTCTTTACGAATACTAACTCTGTCACATTCGCTGTTAAAGATCCTGTCATCATATGTATTGGGGATATATTCAATCTTCTTGCCTTCAAGGATCGAACTCTTCTTTGCTTCCTCTACTATCCATCTACTGGGACCGCAGACTGTCATGTCAGCCTTTTTGATGTATTCCTTTTTCCTGCAAAAGCTTTTGCAAGCATATTTTCCAGCCATAGGACAATCCCTGCATTCGCTTGCATAACCACCACATCTCCTGTCAACATGACATCCACCGGTAAAAAGCCACATATCGTGCATCCAGAATATAACTTTCTTCCCCTTAAGTGTAGTCAGTTCATATATCTGCTTAGGAGATAAAAATGTACTGATCCAGTGAATGAATATCACATCAGCTTCCTTTACAAATGGATTTGATGTAAGATCAGTTCCCAATATGTCTCTTTTGACATCTCCTTTTTTGCATAAGAGATTTATTGCATTCTTAACCTTTGACACAAGTCCCTGCAAAGGACTGTCAAAAGCACATATCGCAGGTGAAGCATCATCTGTCTTTGTCCTGACAATGATCTTTGATTCAATACCATGTTCAGTTAGCATCTCATTAAGACGCTTTGCTCCATTATATGCGCCGCCCTTGTCAATCGTGCATATATGGAGACACTTTCTTCTTTCATTTACCACAGTATATCCTCTGCAAACTATCTATCGACCTATGAATGTCATAATCTTCAAACGAACCTGAAACTGGCATGTATTCACATTTACCGTCTATAGCATCAATCCATGCATTTATATCGCCTTCTATATCTAACATCGCAACTCTATCACTCAGAACAACTTCTTTATTTATCCTGTCAGATATAACACAAGGAAGACCGATCTTCTGCGCTTCTATCATAACAACAGGAAATCCCTCCCATCTGGATGGCAGTATAAATACATCCATTGCACTCATAAGCTGCGGTATATCTGATCTGTTCTCAAGAGATATGACATGATCACCAAGATTCGTTTCTCGGATCTTATCATTTATTTGAGATTTCAGTACACCTTTGCCTATAAGCATAAGTTTCGCATTGGAATTGTGTTTAAGATATTCACTGAAAACCCTTAAAATGAATTCATGGTTTTTCTGATTTGTATAGCTTCCAACATGACCTATTACTTTGACATCTTTATCTATGCCGAGCGAAGCTCGTATTAAATCCCTGTCGTAGAGTTTTGCATCAAATCTTGAAAAGTCTATACCGTTATTTACGGTTATTACTCTGTTTGTGTTAAACAGTGCCCTTATCTGTTTATTCATTTCATCATGCAGAGTTATTATTGTAAGGCCAAACTTATCTATGAGACGTTTTGCTTCCTCATACTCGAATCTCTGCTTTTTGTCACCGTTAGGATCAAAATACTTTGCAGGTTCATTATGAAGAGTATATATGAGATTAACGTTTTTTAACACTCTGTCAGGCAAAGCCTTTAAATATCTTCCGAATCTTAAATGTACATGTATGACATCTATCTGTTCATTTATGATAAGACTTTTAAAACATTTAAGCTTATTGAGCCTTCTGTATAATTTTATAAAGGGATTACTTGTAGGATGTTTTGCATTCTCCTCTCCCAGAAAAAGAACAGGGATATTAGCTTCCTTAAGGACTCGCTCATTGGCAGAACCAAGCGGTTCACTCCACGTGACTATCCTCATATCAACTTTTTCTTTATCACAAAGAAGGGCATAATCCTTTACCAAGGTCTCTGCCCCTCCATCTGCCATAGTCGTTATCAGTTGAACTACTTTTACTCTATCAGACATTTATTCAAAATACTCTTTTATGCTTAAAGCCATGAAATCGATCATGGCATCTGTCATGCCGGGATAGACTCCTACCCAGAATGTATCTCTCATGATCCTATCGGTATTCTCCAAACTTCCGACAACTCTGTAACCAACCTCTGTCTTTCTCATTTCATCAAAACAAGGATGCTTTATCAGATTTCCTGAAAACAGCATACGTGTCTGTATCCCTCTGTTTTCAAGATACTTAACAAGCTCGTTTCTGCTTACACCTTCCTTAACAGTTATCAAAAATCCGAACCAGCTAGGACGGGAATTTTCGTTTGCTTCAGGTAAAATAAGCTTATCTTCTAACCCTGCAAGACCGGCTTTCAATCTGTTAAAGTTCTCTATTCTTCTTTCAACAAAACTAGGGAACTTCTCAAGCTGTGCGCATCCGATTGCTGCCTGCATATCCGTAGCCTTAAGATTATATCCGAAATGCGAATAAACATATTTATGATCATATCCTGCAGGCAGTTCACCATATTGACCGTCATATCTGTGTCCGCAAAAATTATCCTTGCCTGAAGGACATACACAATCTCTTCCCCAGTCTCTGAAAGAACGGATGCATTTATTAAGTAGCGGATCATCTGTATAAACCGCTCCTCCTTCTCCCATTGTCATATGATGAGGCGGATAGAAGCTTGATGTTCCTATATCTCCGACTGTTCCCGTAAAATACTCTTTTCCATCCAGTGTATACTTAGAGCCAAGAGCATCGCAGTTATCTTCAACTAGCCAAAGGTTATGTTTGTCACAAAAAGCCTTGACACTCTTAAGATCAAA
>JAEEUS010000031.1 GCA_016290615.1 Lachnospiraceae bacterium
TCTGCCGTCCATCGTCACATACTTAAATAAACTGTCTCCTTCATAAAAAGCACTTTTTGAATCTCTCTGGTTGCAGGAAAGCACTTCATTCTTAAACCCGTTGCTCTTTTGAATGAATCTCAATTTCCTGTCATCTTTTTCAAAATATACGGCACCCGCTCCGTCTCCGAAAAGGATGCATGTAGATCGGTCAGACCAGTCTATGATATTTGACAGTATCTCGGCACCTATGATAAGCGCATTTTTGTATATTCCCTGGGATATATATGCATCAGCGGTGTTCATTGCAAACAGAAAGCCTGCACAGGCTGCATTTAAATCGAAAGCAACCGCATTTGCCGCCCCGATGCTGTTTTGAACCTCGCATGCCATACAGGGAAGAGCCTGTTCACCGGAACATGTGGCAACGATTATGAGCTCGATGTCCGCAGCCTTTATCCCGCTGTCTTCTATTGCCTTTTTTGCTGCCTCTGAAGCAAGCATCTTAACTGTCTCTCCTGTCGCGATATGCCTGCTTTCTATTCCTGTTCTTTCCTTTATCCAGCTGTCAGTCGTCTCAACGATTTTCGCAAGTTCATCATTGGTCACCGTTCTTTTGGGTATCGCACTTCCGCTTCCCTTTATTCTGATCGACATTTATGTTACTCCCTTAGTGTCTAGAAATTGCGGAAGCGCTCATATCTTTGTCTGCGTATCTCTTCTTTGCTCATTCCCTTATATTTTTCCAAAAATGCGCATATCTCTTTCTTGAGATTTCTTCCTATCGCTTCCTTTGTCAGATCATCTGCTCCTCCGTAC
This sequence comes from Lachnospiraceae bacterium, assembly GCA_016290615.1. GTDB lineage: Bacteria > Bacillota > Clostridia > Lachnospirales > Lachnospiraceae > Colinaster. Next base: position 799 of record JAEEUS010000031.1, read on the forward strand.
TCAGGTATTATCTTTTCGATAACCTTAAGATCCAAAAGATCCGATGCGGTGATCTTCATGATCTCGCTGGCTTCTTTTGCACGGTTGGAATCCTTCCACAGAATCGATGCGAATCCTTCGGGGGAAAGGATAGAGTATGTTGCATTTTCCAGCATCCATACTTCATTTCCCACGGCAGTTGCCAGAGCGCCTCCGCTTCCGCCTTCGCCTACGAGAATACACAGTATCGGCACCTTAAGTTCTGACATTCCCATAAGATTTCTGGCAATACTCTCTCCCATGCCTCTTTCTTCTGCTTCCATACCCGGATAGGCACCGGGAGTGTTGACAAAACATACGACAGGTCTGTTGAACTGTTCTGCCTGTTTCATCAGTCTGAGTGCTTTTCTGTAGCCCTCCGGCATTGGCATGCCGAAATTCTTTTTCCTGTAGTCTTCGGGATTCTTTCCTCTGTCTTCGGATATTATCGTCACTGGCTGATTACCTATAAAGCCGATCCCTCCGACGATTGACGGATCATCCCTGAAGGCTCTGTCTCCGTGAGCTTCAATAAATACATCAAATATGTATTCTATGTAATCAAGTCCCTGCGGTCTGGTAGCCTGCCTTACACCTCTTACCTTCTCCCACGGAGATTTAGGCATTGAATAATGCATTCTCTCATTCACCAGTTCACTTATCCTGTATTCTGTATCGGTCTCATCAAAATCGGAATAGTTTCCCTCAATGCTCTTGTGAGACTTTATCATAAAGTAGATTGTCTTTTTTAAATTCTTTCTCTCGACGATACCGTCTATTAGTCCGTGCTCAAGCAGAAACTCCGATGTCTGAAACCCGTCCGGCAGTTCCTGTCCTATGGTCTGCCTGATCACTCTGGGGCCAGCAAAACCTATCAGTGCTCCGGGTTCAGCCATTATCACATCACCAAGCATTGCAAAAGAAGCTGTCACCCCGCCTGTTGTAGGATCTGTCAGTATCGTGCAGTACAACAATCCTGCCTCCCTAAGCCTTGAGACTGCAGCAGAGGTCTTTGCCATCTGCATGAGAGACACTATTCCCTCCTGCATCCTTGCTCCGCCCGAGCAGCAGAAAACAAACACAGGCAGATGTTCACTCACAGCCCGTTCTATCGCAAGGGTCAGCTTCTCTCCGACTGTATGTCCCATACTGGCCATCATAAATCTAGAATCACATATACCGATGACTGCAGGCTCTCCAAACACCTTGCACCTTCCCACAGTCAGCGCTTCATCAAGACCTGTTCTCTCCTTTGCCTTGAGCACCTTATCCTCATAGCCTGTAAACTCCAGTGGGTTTGATGTCTCCATACCCTCAAACCATGCTTCAAAAGTACCCTTGTCCGCTACCATCGAGATCCTGTTTGGAGTCTTGACTCTGAAATTGAAACCGCAGCTGTAGCAGATGTATTTCAGTTTTACGACTCTGTCTCTTTCAACCATCGTGCCGCATTTCGGGCACGGAATGTATTCTTTGTCATTACCGTCTGCTGCCTTTGTCTGATGTGCGTCTGATGTATTTTTCCTTAACCTTAACAAGCTCATAAGCATACTCCCGACATTCTATCCAATGGCAAATGTAAGCCTGGCCTCAGCCACTCTTACACCGTCAACTGTAGCCACGGCATTTCCTATCCCCATTGGTCCCTTTATCTTAATGATCTCGGTCTCAAGTTTCAGAACATCTCCCGGTATGACCTTTTTTCTGAATCTGGCATTATCTATTCCCGCAAAATATGCAGTCTTTCCCTTTAAGTCGGGACATGACAAAAGAGCGACTGCTCCGACCTGTGCCAGTGCCTCTATGATAAGTACTCCGGGCATAACGGGATTTCCCGGAAAGTGTCCCTGAAAGAACTGTTCGTTTCCGCTGACACACTTCTTTCCTACTGCCCTTTTTCCGTCAGTGATCTCTTCTATTGTATCGATCAGCAGGAAAGGATATCTGTGCGGTATAACATCCATTATCTGGTCAATATTCATCAATGACATAATACTCCCCCTTCAGTCCCTGTACTTGCCGATAAGAATGCTCGCATTATGGCCGCCAAATCCAAGCGAGTTGCTCAGAGCAAAAGGAACTTCTTCGTTATAACTCTGTCTGCAGTAATTCAGATCCATTTCCTCATCGCATTCGTTTAATCCTGCAGTTTTATGGATATAATCCTCGTTTACTTCCTTGACACAGGTGATAAACTCAACTGCACCGGCCGCTCCGAGCATATGACCCACCATGGATTTGGTGGAATTGATCCTTAAATCTTTCGCATGATCACCGAATGCCTTCTTGATCGCTCTTGTTTCAAACAGATCATTATAGTAAGTGCCTGTTCCGTGTGCGTTTATATATGTGATCTGTTCCGGCAGTAATCCAGCATCATCCATTGCATTCGTCATTGCCCTTGCGGCGCCTTCTCCGTCTTCCAGAGGGCTTGTTATGTGATAGGCATCACTGCTGCATCCGTATCCGAGAACTTCCGCATATATCTTTGCTCCCCTGTTTAATGCGTGCTCAAGATCTTCGAGAATGACTATTCCTGCTCCTTCTCCCATAACAAATCCGTTTCTGTCTTTGTCAAAAGGAATGGAACATCTTTCGGGATCATCATTTGTTGAAAGAGCATTAAGAGCGGTAAATCCGGCTACTCCTATCTCTACTATGCTGGCTTCGCTTCCGCCACAAACCATCACATCGGCATCACCGCACTGAATGGTCCTGAAGGCCTCTCCTACGGAATTTGTTCCTGTCGCACATGCCGTCACCACGTTTATGTTCTTTCCCTTAAGGCCAAACATTATACTTACATTTCCGGATGCCATATTTGTTATCATAAGCGGAACGCACATCGGAGATACCTTTGATGCTCCTCTTTCCAAAAGCCTGGTATATTCACGCTGAACAGTCTGGAGAGAACCTACACCGTTACCGATCGAGCATCCGACTCTGTATGGATCCTCACAGTCCATGTCAAGACCCGAATCCTCTATGGCCTGCTTTGCGGCAGCAACGGCATACTGACAAAACAGCTCCATTCGTCTGGCAGCCTTTTTATCCATATACCTTTCAGCATCAAAATCCTTTATCTGTGCTGCCATATGGCACTTGTATTCCGACGCGTCGAAATACGAGATAGGAGCAAATCCTACCTTTGCGTTTTTTATCGAATCCCAGAACTCATCAACACTGTTTCCTATAGGTGTTATTGCACCGAGTCCCGTGACCACTACTCTTCTTTTCATTATTGATCCCCCCTAAATACTCATTCCGCCATCCACGCATATCACCTGACCGGTTATGTAATCGGCTCTTTCACTTGCAAGAAATGTAACAAGCTCAGCAATATCCTCCGGCTTTCCAAATCTTTGAAGAGGTATCATCTGTTTTGCGCTTTCTATGGCAGACTGTGGAAGTTTTGTTGTCATATCTGTTTCGACAAAGCCCGGTGCGATCGCATTGACGCATATATTTCTGCTTGCCAGTTCCCTTGCCAGACTCTTTGTAAGACCGATTATCCCTGCCTTTGATGCGGAATAATTTGCCTGTCCCGCATTTCCCATAACACCTGAGACAGAGGATATATTTATGATCTTTCCCGATCTTTGCTTTATGAAATTCCTGTAAAGATGTCTTATGGTATTAAATGCACCTTTTAGATTTGTGGAAACAACAAGATCAAAATCATCCTCACTCATCTTTATTAGAAGGTTGTCTCTTGTCACGCCGGCATTGTTGACCAGTATATCAACCTTCTCATATTTTTCCATGATCCGTTTTATCATTTCTTCTGTGCCGTTAAAATCAGATACGTCACACTGCATCGATTCTGCGATACCGCCCTTATCAATGATCGTATCAACGACCTCTTTCGCAGCCTCTTTTGAGCCGCAGTAATTCACGATCACCTTTGCTCCGTGTTGGGCCAGCTGTATCGCAATCTGCCTGCCGATGCCGCGACTTGCACCCGTCACCAGCGCAACCTTATCCTTTAAGTCATAATTCGACATATTCTCTCCTTGACTGTTTAAGTTCATCGAGTTTTTCAAGGTCCTCATACTTTTCTATGTTTATCACCTTAAGATCTCTGTCTGTCTTCCTTATAAATCCGGCTATGGTCTTTCCGGGTCCGATCTCTACAAATGTATCCACTCCCATCTGACACATTAAAAGTATGCTCTCCCTGAATCTGACCGTGCTTGAAACCTGTTTTATCAGCAGATCCTTTATCATGGACTTATCTGTTACCAGCTTAGCAGTCGTATTGCTCACATAGGGGATCATGATATTACCCAGTGTTTTTTCCTTAAGAGCTTCTGAAAGGATGTCTCCGGCGGGTGACAGAAGCTTTGAGTGAAACGGGCCGCTCACATTTAATCTTATGCATCTTTTAGCCCCTGCCTCAATCAGCTTTTCCCCTGCAGCAAGTACCGGCCCTTCTTCTCCCGATATGACAAGCTGCCCCGGACAGTTGTCATTTGCTATGGATACTATCCCCTCTGTCTCATCGCAGATCTTCTCAACCACTTCAGACTCAAGGCCCAGAACAGCCATCATAGCACCTCCTGTCGGGTAAGCCTCCTGCATGCATTTTCCTCTGATTCTTATAAGCTCAAATATGTCCTTAAACTCCATTGCTCCCGATGCTGCAAGAGCTGCATACTCACCGAGACTGAGCCCTGCGCACATATCAGGTTTTATCCCTTTTTTCATCACTTCATTAAGCATTGCGATCTCTGTCGTAAGAAGAGCTATCTGAGTGTATTCGGTAATGTTAATATCATCGTTTTGTGTAAAGCACAGCCTTTCAACATCGACTTTGGATGCCTCACAGGCCAGTTTGAATATATATCTTGCATCACCCGAATTATTGTAAAAGTCTTTTCCCATCATGGGTGTCTGAACACCCTGACCGGGAAATACAAATGCTATCCTGCCCATATATCTCCTCTTGTCGTAATGAAATGTTTCGCTTCACGAACTGTCTCTTCAATGATGTCCTTACAGCTTTTCTCCACATCGATAAGTCCCGATATCTGACCGGCCATAACCGTACCATCCGTTACATCGCCGTCTATCACAGCATTCCTTAAAGACCCGAGTGTGAGTTTCTCAAGTTCCATGAAGTCAGCCCCCGATCTTTCCATATCAAGATACTGTCTTGTCATCTTATTTCGCAGACACCTTACAGGATGGCCAGTACTCATGCCTGTGACCGCAGAATCAATATCCGAGGCTTTTATGATCTTATTCTTGTAGTTGTCATGAACGATGGATTCCTTTGCAACAACAAACCTTGTTCCCATCTGTATACCCTCTGCTCCCAGCATAAGAGCAGCGGCCATTCCTCGTCCGTCAGCAATACCGCCCGCTGCGATAACAGGTATCTTTACTGCATCACATACCTGAGGGACTAATGCCATAGTGGTTGTCTGCCCGATATGACCGCCGCTCTCCATTCCTTCAGCGATCACTGCATCCGCACCTCCTCTTTCCATGAGTCTTGCAAGAGCAACGCTAGCAACGACCGGTATGACCTTTACTCCTGCCGTTTTCCACATGTCCATGTATTTCGCAGGATTGCCTGCGCCTGTAGTTACTACTTTTACCCCTTCTTTTACTATCACCTCAGCGACTTCTTCGGCATTGGGATTTAAGAGCATCACATTTACACCAAACGGCTTATCTGTCAGCTGTCTGCACTTTCTTATCTCTTCTCTTACTATATCTGCAGGTGCAGATGCTGCTCCTATTATCCCGAGTCCTCCGGCATTTGATACCGCTGCCGCAAGGTTGTGTTCAGCCACCCATGCCATGCCCCCCTGAATGACAGGATATTGAATATTTAATAATTTTGTGATCCCTGTCTTCATATATCAGCCTGCTTTTTTCTCTATGTACTCAAGAAGAGCACCGACTGTTGTGATCTTTTCAAGATCCTCTGAAGGTATCTCGGTACCAAACTCATCCTCAAATTCCATAACAAGATCAAAAAGATCGAGCGAATCTGCGTTAAGATCTTCCTTGAACCTTGTTTCAGCCGTGATATTTACTCCGTCCAGTCCCAATTTCTCTTCAATGATTTGTGCTACTTTTTCCAGCATTTTCTTTTCTCCTTTTACTGATACTTGATCCGTTCTGATTGTCAGAAACCACTTCACATAGTTTTAAAAACGATATGTTTTGATTATCAAATATTTTGATTATCAAATCATTATCGAAGAGAATCATAATACAAAATACTTTGAGAGTCAAGATATTTATTTAAAAAAATAAAACCTTGCTGACCGAAATACTTCGGTTTGCAAGGTTTTAAATCCTTTATCTTATTAGATTATTATGCACCGCTTCCCTGCTATCTTCTATGTCATTCCTCATTTATCCTTCGAAAATGATGGATACACATTAAGACCGCAACAACCCAGACGCATATTATGGTGATAAGACCGGTCTCACTGACATAATACATCTTATCATCACCAACAGTGATTCCTCCGAATATTGCCTGATCAAAAGCATTGTGTGATGCATGCAAAAAAGCTGCCGGCCACATGCTTGAACTCTTCATTGTAAGGAGCGCAGTTATGATCCCGACCGGGAAGATACATACCACAAAAGCAGAGATCCTGTACCATATCGGAGTCCCTTCCATATATCCTCCCCATATGATGATGGGTATGTGCCAGAAGCACCAGAAAAAGCTGACTGCCGTTACGGATTTTGTTACTCCGATGCGTTCTGATAATGCAGGGAACATGAAGCCGCGCCAGCCGATCTCCTCACCCGTTGCAGTCAGTAGAGATACAGGTAATGCGATCAGGGAATATATCAACAGATATATGATCGACATATTTCCAAGATCTAAGCTTTTTTCGTGAGTTATCCAGTATATGATATACGGTATGATCAGATACACTATGGGGATCAGCACACCGGCGATGATGTATTTAAACTTACACTTCTTTATGTTTAAAAGATCTCGTTGCTTGGCGAAGCTGAATCTTTCATTGTTTGTGCGAATACTTACAAATGTTGCCGCAAACGCTGATATCGCGGGTATCCACATCAAAAGTGCTACCCAAATATCATCATGTACATTGCAGTATATCCACTCAACAACTGCCGTTAATGAAATGACTATTACTAAGAATGTCAAAACGGCTTTGTCACTTATCTTTTCTTTTTGCGATTCTATTTCCGGTTCCATGGTTATGCCTTATTTCTTATTCGTATTCGACCGTCGCCGGCGGCTTCGGTGTGTAGTCAAACAGTACACGGTTGATTCCGTCAACTTCAGAGATTATGCGATTTACCAGATGATCTATCAGCTCGTTTGGCAGATGCTCAACCGTAACTTCCATTACGTCAGTCGTGTTGATGGCACGAATGATGCATGGCCAGTCAAATGTTCTCTTTCCGTCCTTTACGCCTGTAGATTTGAAATCCGGAACAACAGTGAAATACTGCCATACCTTTCCTTCAAGACCGTTCTTAGCAAATTCCTCTCTAAGGATCGCATCTGATTCACGAACAGCCTCAAGACGATCTCTGGTGATAGCTCCGGGACAGCGAACACCGAGTCCTGGACCAGGGAACGGCTGACGGTAAACCATATTTGCCGGAAGACCGAGACGCTCGCCTACGATACGTACTTCATCCTTAAAGAGTATCTTTACGGGTTCAACAAGTTCAAACTGAAGATCCTCGGGAAGTCCGCCTGCGTTGTGATGAGCCTTGATGCCAGCTTCGCTCTCAAGGATATCAGGCCAGATGGTTCCCTGTGCAAGGAACTCTATACCGTCAAGCTTTGATGCTTCCTCAGCAAAAACTTCTATGAATTCGTTTCCTATTATCTTTCTCTTCGTTTCGGGATCACTAACGTTTGCAAGCTTGTCAAGGAATCTGTCTGTAGCATCAACATAGATCAGATTTGCGTTCATCTGATTCTTAAATACTTCTATTACCTGTTCAGGCTCTCCCTTTCTGAGAAGGCCGTGATTAACATGTACACATACCAGCTGTTTTCCTACTGCCTTTATCAGCATGGCAGCTACTACAGAGGAATCTACACCTCCTGAAAGTGCCAGTAAAACTTTTTTATCACCGATCTGTTCGCGAAGTGCCTTAAGCTGCTCTTCGATAAATGCATCGGCAAGCTCGGGTGTTGTAATGCGGACCATATCGTCCGGTCGTCTGTCAGAAATCATATTTTTCCCTCCATAGATTTTGATATTAACTCTATAATTTTAGCATAGTAAACTTTGTTTTGTCGATTGTTATTGAGCCTCGATAAAGTCGATTATGAGCTGGTTCATATCGATACCCGTTATATCCGTATTAGGCCACGAATGGCGCCCGTCGGGGATGAATACGTCCCAGACCTTCTTGCCTTCAGGACTGGAAGAACTGCTGTACTTTGTCAGTTTCGATTTCTTTCCTATCTCTTCCTCTTCGACTTTATCCAGACCATCCATTTCCACATAATATTCTATGACTGATTCTATCGCAGGTGCTTTGGAATGATCGGCACTGCCGTCGCTGTTTTTGGGTACCACGTCATCCTTCTGTCCTGTCACCTGTAAGAAGGATACCGATATATCACTGATCGGTCTTGCTTCCCACATACTCTCCGGCATCATGCCTGCCACACTGATAAAAGCCTCAAAGGTATCACCTGTCTGCAGTGCAAGCCTGTGCACCATGAATGCACCGTTGCTGAAACCTGCAACATAGGTCTTCTCCTTATCAAGACCGTATTCATTTTCAAGGTACTGAACAAGAGAAACAAGAAACTCGGCATCTTTGTTATCGGAATCACCTATGCCGGAATTCCATCCGTTTGCTGATGTCGCATCCTTTGCATTGGGAGCACCTGTTACATATACGACAGCATATCCCTTTTCGTTTGCGATGTTTTCAATCCCGATATCAGTTCTGAATCCCGATGCACTGCCGCCGTAGCCGTGAAGCATCACAAGTAGGGGTGCATTCTGTGTATCCTGTGGAAACTCAAGGATAAAATCATGATCTATCCCGTCATAGGAACAGGTATAAATATTATCCTCTTTAAGTTCTACATCACTTAATAAATCCACAGAGGTGATGGGTTCAAGTCTCTTTACCTGTTCCTCTTCAATAACCTCTTCTGTGGGCTGTACCTGAGCCTGAGTCTGATCGGTATCCTCGACTGTTTCAGTCTTCTCATCAGTGGCAGCCTGATCAGGTACACTTACTTCACCTGATGCGCAGCCGCTTAAACTGCAGGACATACACAGCGCTACCGCAAAAACAAATAATCGTTTTTTCATAAAAATATCTACCCCCTGTAATAGACAATCATTTCTCTAATCCGTCTTCTCCATGAAATACAGTCTTGCACCAAAATCAGGGAAGAATCTGACTCTCTCATCATATCCCGTACCCGCAAATGCCGGTTTTAGTTTTATTCCGGCCTCCATCAGTGCATCGCCGTATACCGTGAAGTCCTCCTTCTCTCCGTCCATCTTTATGACTTTTGCGATCGCGTTATGAAGAAGCGAATCCTGTTTGATATGGACAGGAGATACAGTGTTCACAAGATCACCGAATTCCTTTATGTTATGTTTCTTAAATCTGTTGGAGAAATGATACCTAAATTCAGGATCAAGTCCCTGTGCCATATAGTAGCCGTATGGCTGATTGGGTGTGACCAGTTTCTGTACTATCATGCCTACTGCCCTAAACTTATCCTTTGAAACTATTGTCCACTCGCAGAAATTGCCGTCATCAAAGCTTCGGCCTCTATAAAAGCTTCCGTACTGCGTGAACTGTCTTATCGTCTTATACAGTTCGATCTGGGTTGCTATCTCCTCAAGCTCTTCTTTTTTCATGTCACATAGGTTGCATTCATATCCCAGACTTCCGAATGCGGCAACCGCAAATCTTGTTTCAAGCGGAGTCTCTCTTAAAGTCTGATGATTCGGACATGCCGATACATGTGAACCGATCGTCTCCTGAGGATATCCGTATGTGTATCCGTTCTGTATCTGTGCTCTGCAGATGGCATCGGTATTATCGCTTCCCCATATCTGAGGAAAATAGCACAGCATGCCAAGATCAAACCTGTTACCTCCGGATGAACATCCTTCAAACAGTATCTTGGGAAATCTCTTTGTGAGTTCGTCAAGAACTCTGTACAGTCCCAGAACGTATCTGTGTGCGACCTCTCCCTGTCTTTTTGCAGGCAGTGATTCGGAATAATAATCCGTTATTATCCTGTTCATGTCCCATTTGACATATGCTATGTTCGCACTGCCAAACACATCTGACATCGCCTCTATGATATAGTCCTGAACCTCTTTCCTGCAAAGATCAAGTATCCTCTGATTTCTTCCTTCGGAATGCGGCTTGTCAGGTATCGCAAGACACCAGTCGGGATGAGCTCTGTAAAGGTTGCTGTCAACATTGACCATTTCGGGTTCTACCCATATCCCGAAATCCAGTCCCAGCTCGTTTACCTTGTCGCACAGTCCCTTAACACCATTTGGAAGCTTCTTCTTATTTGGAGTCCAGTCACCGAGTGATCTCAGATCATCATTTCTTTCTCCAAACCATCCGTCATCCATCACAAACAGTTCGACACCGACTTTTGCTGCTGCCTTTGCGAGTTTAAGAAGCTTTGCTTCATTAATGTCAAAATATGATGCCTCCCAGCTGTTAAGCAGAACGGGACGTATCTTGTCTTTCCAGTATCCCCTTACCACGTGCTTACGGATAAAGGCGTGCATGTTCTGACTAAGTCCGTTATAACCGTCAGAAGAATACGACATTACCGCCTCGGGTGCCTCGAGTTCCTCATCCGGCATCAAAATATATGAAAAGCCTTTAGGCTGGATACCGTTTAGGATTCTTGTCTTGCCGTACGGAGTTACCTCAACAGCCTCGAAATGATTTCCGCTGTAGATAAGGTTAAAGCCATAGACTCTTCCCGTTTTCTCGGTCGCATTTTTCTCGGCTAGCAGCATCAGAGGATTGTTTCTGTTTGAGCTCGTACCTGTAAAGCTTCCGCCTTCATATTTTCCACAGGCTATCATCCTTTCTGCCTTATCCATCTCTCTGGCCCAGCTGCCGTGGAAGGTTGTGAGCTTATAGTCACTGTCATGCATATCAAGCTGAAGGCTTAAAAGCCTATCAACTCTTATTTCATCTTTTGAGCAGTTTGTTAAAACCGCATCTCTTGTTATGACATCGCACTCCTCGTATACGCAGTACCTCATCTTAAGTTCCAGGTCATAGGATCTGTCCTTTAAGATGATCGTCAGCTCTGTGACATTGCCCTCTTTTTCGTCTGCGTCAATGCTTTCTTCATCAAATGAACCAAACTCACCGCGACTGTACGAAGAAGGGAGTGTCTTAAGCGGAGTTTTACCATGCTTTATCAGAAATGTGTCATACACAAAATCACAACTCATGCTTCCATCTGCATGTACCACTTCAATAAAAGGTTCGCGTATATCCCCGTGTCCGTATGAAGACATCTCAAAGCAGACATTTTCCGGCGAATACTGCTTGTGATCATTGTCATAGACTATCGTATTACCTGGAGCGAATGCCCACTGCTCCTTAAGAGCCTCGATCCCTGCCAGGTCATCTCCGAGCGTTATCATTTTACCGTAGTAGAGATGCTCCGGCTGACCAGTCGCATTTATATAAAAGGCATAAGTAGTGTTTTTTGTATTGAGAACAAAATGTCCGTCTTTATGTATTATCATGCTCTTCTCTTCCTCAGTTCCTCGGATATCTCTTCTAGCTTTTCATCTGTGAGAATGTACTTTTTGCCAAAGATGAATACTGCTATCATAAGTCCTATTATCGGCAGTATCGTCATCGTCATCCTCAGTCCCATGAGTGACGATACGGATGCATCTGAAGTTATGGCAGCATCCGTGTTATCACTGATACTGAATATCTGCAGACACAGAGATGCGATAAATGCCGAAACACCGCTGGCTAGCTTTACAACAAATGTCTGCATCGAAAAGATGACCGATTCGTCACGTCTGTTGTTCTTAAGCTCGCCGTAATCAACCGTATTGGCAAGAAAGACAGTTGTTAAGACTGTCAGCATACCGAATGCCATGAATACAAAGAATGCCGGTATAAAATACATATATACGCTCTTAACACCTATGATCATCTGGACAAGCAACAGAGCATATCCTGATACAGCCATTATAAAGCTTGTATAAAATACCTTTATAGCCGACATGAACCTTCTAAACAGCGGGAAGAAGATCATCATTGACAGTATCTGCATACCTCCGCCGAATGCATTGAACAATGTATAGTCGTTGGTCCATGTCTGACCGCCTATATCATATTTGAAGAAATATATTAAAAGATTTGATGTGATATACAGTGAGGCATTTATCAGTACTATCGCTATGACTATCGCCATTGCCTGATCGTTCTGAACAAGGCTTTTAAACATGTCGCCAACAGAAGGTGAATCCACATCGACCGTTGACTTTTCTTTGATAACTACACATGCGATAACTTCAAACACCACAAACAGTACGGCTATGATAAGCGCAAAATACTTAAAGCCCGCTCTTTCACTTCCTCCACCAAGCAGTTCCACACACTTTACAGTGATTATGGTTATTATCGCAGAACCTACTCCGGCGCAGCTTCTTCCGAGAGTTGAAAGATTCTCTCTTTCCTTTCCGCTTTCGGTAAATGCCGGTATCATCGACCAGAACGGGATATCCATCATCGTATATGTTACACCCCAGAGGATATATACAACCGCAGCATACGTCACAAGCCCTTTTCCATCAAGTGCAGGAGGAGCTGCAAACATAACGTAAAGAATTACCGCATTTATCACCGTTCCGATAAATAGCCAGGGTCTGAACCTTCCCCATCTGGTCTTTGTCTTTGCGACTATGACACCCATGACAGGGTCATTGAATGCATCAAATATCCTCGCTGCCATCAGGATGACACCCATGGCTATCGCGCTTACTCCCAATATATCCTGGTAATAGTAAAGGACATAGCTTGCAGAAAGCATGTAGACCATGTCTTTTCCTATGGCACCCAGCCCGTAGGATGCTTTTTCTTTTCCCGATAGTTTCATTGCCATACCTCCTTGTCAAACCTATTTGACATTAAACTCCAGAACCTCGCTAACCCCTTCCAAAGTCCTTATTATGAGTTTGCCCTTTCCTTTTCTTGACTTAGTCTTTACATAGGTACCGCCCATACCTCCAGACAGGGATATGACAGAGGGACCTATGAGCTCGATATAACCCTTTGCCTCTAAGATGACAGGGTCGTTATAATACGGCAGACGATTAGAAAATTCGTCAACAGCCTCGATCCTGATGCATGCCACATCATAGCTGTTCTTTTCTTCCAGAGCAGTTCTGTCAGCCTTTACTTTAAGACAGACTTTTGTCATCGGTGCCTTTATGATAGTCTTTACGACCTCACCGTCTTTGATCGCCTCAAAACGGTATTGAGTAGACTTCCCTCCCCAGTCGCCTATGTACTTGTTATAAAGCTGTACTGCATCGTCAGGCTTCATGTGATACATGAGCATCATCTTTCCTGCTTTTGCATAGGTGGCCTTTGACATGTTGTACATTCCGACCTTTGCCACTTCGTTTAGGATGGCTTTTACATCCCTTGCCTGAGCCTGCGTCATATCCTCGCCCTCAGTGAGCATATCTCCGATATAATCGTCTATCTTTATCGGAGCATTCTTAAGATACGGAAATTCTTTTGATGAATGAGTGTATTCCTTGATGAAGTGATCGTTCTTATACATTTTTACGCTGTCTGCGTTTGTAAAGATATAAGTCTCTCCTCTGTTACATCCCGGATGTTCACCTATATCCATTGATGAGCTGAGCTCAAGAACCGGCTCATCCTCCTGCTGGCATGCATATATGTATGCTGCCATCTTGGGATTTCTGAACATATCCATGACACCGTGATAACAGATCCTGTCTCCGCTTCCAAAATCCTTATGGGTGTTATAGTCGGCCATGCACCATCCGAAGCTTCCCGCGATATCCTTCTGCTCACTGACATCGTTAAGGACCTTGGCATGTCTTATTGCATGCTCTGCTCTGTGCTCCTCACAGTCAAATGCCTTTGTCGGGAACATATGCCCCATATATTCGCTGATAAGATACGGCTTTTCATTGTCTGATGTTACCGCACTCTTTTTGTCACATCCTCTGTTGTTTCCGGAATGAACAAAATCATTGTATGTATATACATCCTCCAAAAGATTGCTCTTCTTGTAGCATCTAACCCCGCCTGTGGGTCTTGTATGATCAAGTTCATGCGCAAGCCTGTTTGTCCTTGTATAGAAGTCATCATCATCTACGGATTCATTTATCCTTACACCCCAGAGGATTATGGACGTATGATTCCTGTACTGAACTATCATATCCTCGACATTTTGAATCGCCTGATCCTTCCAGCTCTCATCACCTATATGCTGCCATCCGGGCAGCTCGGTAAATACCAAAAGTCCTATCTCGTCACACCTGTCAAGGAAGTAATGAGACTGCGGATAATGAGAAGTCCTTACCGCATTGAGTCCCAGTTCATATTTAAGGATATCTGCATCGTTTTTCTGGACAGCTTCAGGCATTGCATATCCCACATAGGCGTAGCTCTGATGTCTGTTAAGTCCTCTTATCTTAAGCTTTCTGCCGTTTAGATAGAATCCGTCCTTTTTAAAGACTGCCTTTCTGTATCCGTAGCTTACTATGCTCTCATCAAGAATGCCATCTTTCCCGATAAGCTGTGTCTTAAGTCTGTAAAGCTTTGGTGCATCGACATCCCACAGCTGCACATCACCTGTATTAAAATGCAGTCTTACCTTGTAGGCACTTGCCTTTGTATCTACAGGATCGAGTTCATACTCTCCTATGATCCTAAAATCTTTGCCGTCACTTACTGACTGGCGTATGATCATACCCGGATCGGCTCCCGTGACCTCTATATCGGAAGTGGTCCTTGATTTTGTACAGCGTCTTATGCCGTTTTCGTCCTCATATCTTTCCGCCAGTTTTGTGGATACGAATATATCCGAGATATATGCCTTCTCTTTGACATCCAGATAAACATCTCTGTATATGCCCCCGTAAGTCATATAGTCTATGACAAATCCGAAAGGAGGCACGTTGACATCTTCCCTGCTGTCAAGCTTTACAGTAAGAGTATTGTCTCCGCCATAGTTAACAAGTTCACTGATATCCATGGTAAATGCCGTATATCCGCATTTATGCTCACCGGCAAGCCTGCCGTTTATATATACCTCGCTTAAGTGGGCCGCTCCCTCAAATGTGAGCAGCAAAACCTTGCCTTTTAGCTGCGCAGGTATATCAAGCTTTCTTACATATCCGCTCACCATCTGATATTCGTGTTCATCGAAATAATGAAGCGGTGTTTCCTTTACGGTATGCGGAATCCTTACCGGCTTCATATCCAGAGCATCGCATTTACCGCTTAACATAGACTCATCAAACTGAGTGCCAAATAACCACCCGTCATTAAGATATATTCTTTCTGCCATAACACCCTCCTTACAAGATCAGTTTAATGCCCCCGTATTTCCTGATCTTAAGTACTTTACATGCACCATTGCCAAAAACCCTGTCCATTCCTTCAAGATATGATCTGACTGCACTGTCCTTCACAAATGCCTGTATCGTTCCGGCAAATCCTCCGCCGTGAACTCGACATACACCGTTATCTGAAAGCAGCGCCTCACTCACAGCCAGTGCAAGAGATACATTCTGGTGATCCGTATCCTTGCTGCAGTATACGTTCTGCAAAAACTTGAACGAAGAGTTTCCGCTGTCCTTTATATTCTCCAAAAACAGATCTATGTCATCTTTTTTAAGGGCAGCGACACATTTTTCAACTCTGCTGTCCTCATTTATGAAGTGAATGGCTCTTAAAACTGCCCTGTCGTTTGTCTTTTCTCTAAGTTCATCTATCCTTGACAGTATATCCTCAAGAGTTATCCCTCTTAATGCATCTTTGCCAAAGCAGGCAGCCACTGCCTTCATCTCCTCAGGTATTGCGGCATATTCATGCGTAAGATCGGCATGACTGCCTTTGGTATCCGTTATACAGAGACTGTACCCGTGTCTGTTAAGATCAAAATCAATCTTTTCTATGGCACTGTCAAGAGGTTTGTCAAAGTCGACATATACAAGATTTCCTACCGAGCAGGCCATCTGATCCATGAGTCCGCACGGCTTGTTGAAGTAGACATTTTCCGCATACTGACCTATCACGGCATTTGTAACCGCATCCAGTGATCCGCCATTAAACATATATGATACGATCGTGCCGATCAGTGTCTCAAACGCCGCCGATGATGAAAGCCCGGCTCCTATCAGCACTTCGCTGGTAATATATGCCTTAAAGCCTCCTATCTTATATTCCCTTCGCTTCGCGCCTGCAAGAACACCTGTAATAAGAGCCTGTGTACTGCCTTCATTTTCTATATCGTTCTCAAGCTTTCCGATATCTATACAGATCTCATCATACCCGTCTGATACGACTCTTACGAGATCATCACTAGTCTTCGTCACCACTGCTATCGCATCCAGATTTATGGATGCCGCCAGTATCCTGCCATGCTGATGATCTGTATGATTTCCGCATACCTCGCTTCTTCCGGGCGCGCTGTATATATCAGCATCACATTCCCCGTATATTTCTTCAAACCTTTTTACAGCGTTGATATATCGATTTGTCTGATGAGATATAACGTTCTCATCCACATAGAGATCTCTTAATATATCTTCGCATTTTCCTGTAGTAAATCTGTCCAGTATGATCTTTGTATTCATAGTCTGTTCCCCAAATATTTCAGCTAGTCCATAGATATATTTATTATACTATGTTATGCGTAATAAATAAAAAAATTCTCCCGAAGTACAGGTACTCCGGGAGAACCATGCCTGAGGCACGTATAAAGTATGGTCTGTATAAACTTACTTTGTAGCGTTTTTCTTTGTTGCCAGGATATCGAATACTACTGCACCGAGCAAAACACCGCCCTTTACTATCTTCTGCCAGTCGGCATTTACACCCATAAGTGACATACCAAGGTTGATAACACCGATAAGTGTAGCTCCGATAACCATACCGAATACAGTACCGGATCCGCCGTATGCTGATACACCGCCTACAACACAGGCTGCGATAGCATCCATCTCGTAGTAGTTACCGGCTGTCGAATTGGCTGCCTGGAATCTTGCTACTACTATGTAAGAAGATATGACGGTAAGGACTGCCATGTTAAGGTATGCGAAGAACATGATCTTCCTCGTATCCACACCTGACAGTCTGGTTGCTTCTCTGTTACCGCCAATTGTATAAAAATATCTGCCGAGCGTAGTCTTACTTGTAATAAAGTTGTAAATCAATACTATTATGACAACCCATATAAGAACAGTGGGGATACCGCCTGCAAGAGCAAGCTTGTATGCAAAGAGCAGTATTGCTGCCACTGACAGTACACACTTTACGATAAGTGCTGTCATTGTCTCAGCTTCATAGCCCTTCTTTACCTTGTTCGCTCTGCTCATGAGAGAAGTAACGACTACGATCACACATGCTATGATACCTGCTACGAAGCATACCACATTGAACTGATTTACACCTGTCTCGAATACCTTACCTGAAAACAGCTTTAAGAAGGTTTCGGGCATGGGAGAGATACTACCTGTTGAACTGTTGTCACTAAGAATAGCTGTTCCCCATCCTCTGAATGCCAGGTAACCTGCCAGTGTAGCGATCCACGGGGGGATGTCCACATATGCTACAAGATATCCAAGAACACATCCGTATATGATACCGACTATGAGCATCGCGAATATTGATAAGCCTGCGGAGTATTCCCTGACAACCATCAGAACACCGCCGACAGCACCCATGATACATACAAATGAACCACACGAAAGATCGATGTTACCACCTGTCAGCATACACATCAGCATACCTGTTGCAAGTATGAATACATAAGCATTCTGGGTGATAAGCGCATTGAAGTTCATCGGTGAAAACATTGAACCGCCTGTCATAGCCGTGAAAAAGATATATACCAGGACAAGGACTATAAGCATCGCGTTTTTCTTTATAACGTCCATATATTTCGTCATGACTCATCCTCCTCCTTATTTCTTCTTCTTGTTAGACAATACATCGAAGATGATCGCCAACAGAACTACTATACCTTTTACAACCTTCTGATAGTTTGCGTTAACGCCCATGATAGACATACCCATGTTGATAACACCCATCAGAACGGCACCGATAACGATACCGAATATATTTCCTTCTCCGCCGTATGCAGAAGCTCCGCCGATGAAGCAGGCTGCGATGGCATCCATTTCATAGCCCTGTCCGAATGTAGGCTGTGCCTGAGTAGCTCTCGCTACCGTAAGGATACCTGCCAGACCTGACATGAGACCCATGTTCACATATGCAAAGAAGTATATCTTTCTGGGATCGATACCTGAAAGTCTGGTAGCCTTTTCATTGCCGCCGACTGCGTAAAGGTAACGTCCCATTGTTGTATTTGAAGTTATGTATGCATAAGCAAGAAGAACTACACCTATCCAGATCAGAGCTGCGGGAATACCCTTGTAGTTAGCCAGTTTGTAGAATATCCAGATAACTACCGCACAGATAATGATCATCTTAGCCAGTTCTGAGTACAAAGGAGTAACTTCATAGCCCTTTGACTGAGCACTTATCCTGTTCTTTAAAACTGATGCAACATATAAGATCGCTATTACAACACCTGCTACCATACAGGTAACATTCATGTTTGCACCGCCGAAGAAATCAGGCACATAACAGTCAGCGCCGCCGCCGAATACATTTAAGAATACTTCATTTCTTATACCGACTGCGTATCCCTGAAGAACTATGTTTGACAAACCTCGGAAAGCATACATGCCTGCCAGCGTCGCAATGAACGGTGGCACCTTTATATATGCGATCCAGAATCCCTGCCATGCACCGACAAGAAGGCCGCCGATTATCATAACTACTACAGCTACCCACTCATTGATGTTCGCATCCATCATGACTGCGCCTATACCGCCTACGAAACACACAACGGAACCGCAGGCAAGATCGATATTACCACCGGTCAGGATGCAAAGAAGCATGCCGGCCGCCAATACGAAAACATATGCATTCTGTGAGATAAGGTTATTTATATTCTGGGGAAAGAGGATCTTTCCCTGTGTATTTACATAGAAGAATATAACAACTGCTATCAGGGCAAATGTCATCGTATATTTCTTTAATACATCCATTACTTTAAGATTCATACTATTCGCCCCTTCCTGACTGCAAGATGCATGCCATGATATTTTCCTGTGTAGCCTCGTCTGCCTTCATCTCGCCGACAAACTTTCCTTCGTTCATGATATAGATACGATCACTCATACCTATAACCTCGGGAAGTTCTGAAGATATCATTACAACAGACTTTCCGGCCTTTACAAGGTCATTGATGATACAGTAAATCTCATACTTGGCACCTACGTCGATACCTCTGGTAGGCTCATCAAGTATCAGTATGTCAGGATCTGTAAACATCCACTTTGCAAGCAGGACCTTCTGCTGGTTACCACCTGAAAGATTTCCGACATTCTGTTCAACACTAGGTGTCTTTGTTTTGAGCTTATCCTTGTATTCAACGGCTACCTGATATTCCTTATCCATATCGATGATACCGTTGTCGCTTACTCCCTGCATATTTGCAAGAGAAGTATTTACACGGATAGAGTTGGAAAGAACAAGTCCGTTTCCTTTTCTGTCCTCTGTAACGTAAGCAAGCTTTGCATCGATCGCTTCTCTGGGATTCTTAAGATTAACTTCCTGTCCGTTAAGAAGAAGCGTTCCGCTGATACCTGTTCCGTATGACTTGCCGAATATGCTCATTGCAAGCTCGGTTCTGCCTGCACCCATGAGTCCGTAGATACCTACAACCTCGCCCTTCTTGACGTTCATGTTGATACCGTCTACGACTTTTCTCTCGGCATATACCGGATGGTATACGGTCCAGTCCTTGACTTCCATATTGATCTCGCCGATCTCGACATTGCTTCTCTTAGGGAATCTGTCTGTGATCTCTCGACCAACCATTCCTCTTATGATCCTGTCCTCATTGATCTCCATTGTATGGCAATCAAGAGTTTCAACAGTGGAACCGTCTCTGACAACAGTGATCTTATCCGCAACATAAACAACCTCATTAAGTTTATGTGTGATGATGATCATAGTCATGCCCTGCTTTTTAAACTCGAGCATGAGGTCGAGCAGCGCTCTTGAATCTGTCTCATTAAGAGATGAAGTAGGCTCATCAAGGATCAGCAGCTTTGCATGTTTTGCAAGAGCCTTTGCGATCTCGACAAGCTGCTGCTTACCGGTTCCTATATCCTTTATCAGTACGCGCGAAGACTCTGAAAGACCTACCATCTTTAAGTACTTGTCTGCTTCGCCGTATGTTTCATTCCAGTTTATGGCGTTTTTGCTTCCTCTTTCATTTCCAAGGAACATATTCTCGCCGATTGACATCTGAGGCACAAGTGCGAGTTCCTGGTGAATGATAACTATTCCTTTTGCTTCGGAATCAGTTATCTTCTGGAACTGACATACCTCTCCGTTGTATACTATATCTCCTTCGTAACTTCCATAAGGGTAGATGCCGCTAAGAACATTCATCAATGTGGATTTACCGGCACCATTTTCTCCTACCAGTGCGTGTATCTCGCCCTCTTCAACCTGAAAGTTTACATTGTCAAGAGCTTTAACACCCGGGAAAGTTTTGGTGATATTTATCATTTCCAGTAGTATATTACCCAAAAATATCCCTCCGATCCGTTTGTAATCTCAAACCATACCTTATTATTTGTCTTCTCTGATTAACCCGTTATACCTTTACTTGTAAACAGGCGGGTTTTGCCCCGCCTGCTTAATTTTATTAAGATCTTGCAATCTTTATCTTACTTTAACTGATCCTCTGTGTAGTAACCAGAATCAATAAGTATCTGCTTGTAGTTGTTAGCATCTGCGAATACAGGCTCGCAAAGGAATGAAGGAACAACCTTAACGCCGTTATCATATGTAGTAGTATCGTTTACGTCTACTGTCTGATTGCTGAGGATCTGTCCAACCATCTTAACAACCTGTGAAGCAAGTGTACGTGTATCCTTGAATACTGACATAGACTGCTTACCAGCGATCATGTTCTTTGTATTCTCAATATCACAGTCCTGACCTGTGATGATAGGATATTTTCCAGTGTAGTTAGCTGCAAGTGCGTTTGTTACACCAAGAGCTGTAGAGTCGTTTGAGCAAAGCCATACATCAAGTTCTGTTCCATCTGCATAGAATGAAGAAAGGATGTTTTCTGCTCTAGACTGAGCTACGTCTGTTCCCCATGTAGGTGTTGCAACTTCTTCGAATGTCTTCTGGCCAGATACAACATTGAGTTTGCCATCGTCGATGTACTTCTGAACTACGCTCATAGCGCCGTTGAAGAAGAATCCAGCATTGTTGTCACCGGGATCACCAGCTGTGAACTCGATATTGAAAGGACCTGCTGCGTTGTCAAGATCAAGAGACTTAACTACGTATTCACCCTGAACAACACCAACCTTGAAGTTATCAAATGTAGCATAGTAAGAAACTGCATCTGAGTTCATGATAAGACGGTCATAAGCGATTACAGGGATGTTAGCCTTCTTAGCCATGTCAAGAGCTTCACCGAGTGAAGATCCTTCGATAGCTGCGATAACGAGTACGCTGCATCCGCTAGAGATCATGTTCTCGATCTGAGAAACCTGCTGCTGAACATCGTTGTTAGCGAACTGAAGGTCAACTTCGTAACCAGCTGCCTTAAGTTCCTTCTCCATGTTAGCACCATCCTGGTTCCATCTCTGGAGATCCTTTGTAGGCATTGAAACGCCGACTTTCTTTGCGCCTGAAGCACCGCCTGCTCCGCCACAGCCTGTTAACAATGTAGCGATAACTGCTACGCTGAGTAATACACTGAGTAGTTTTTTCATTGTGTACTTTCCTCCCATTATTAAATTTACTCCTGAGGATTGGCAGTCAATCCTCCCTACAATTTGCATGATATCACGTGCACGGTAGTAGTTGTTTGTTACTTTCTGTAATTTTTTGTTTTTATGCTGTTTCATTTTTTGTCTGGTCTAGCACTTTTTTGTTTTGTGCTGACAATTTTTTACAGAAATGTGCTCATGCACGTAAAAAGCGCAGCAACCAAATCTGGCTGCTGCGCCCTAAATACTGCTTGTTTTATGAGTTTTTCTTTCTTCCGCTTAATGCTGCGAATCCGCCGACTGCTGCTGCCGTAGCAAGAAGAACTACTCCAACAGCCGTGCTGTTTGAATCATCTTTCGTAGTTTCAACCGCTTCTGTAGGCTCTGCCTGCTCAGCTGCCGGAACATATTCAGCCGCTCCGGTAAGTACTGCCGTTCCGAAACATGAAGGTGATGACCAGCACTGGTTTGTAAGATCGTTCCATGTAAGTGTTCCGACTCTTGCTCCTGATGCATCGGCATCATTTATCTGAAGCTCTATACCTATGTGATCGCCTTCCTTGGGCTTAACTTCTGTCCACTTGAAAGCACCTTCTACGATATATCCGCCGTCAACCTTCTTTGCAACGGTCTGTAAATTCTCTTCCGTGCACTTGTCTCCGTTGAATGTATGCTCGTTTTCAAAGTTGATCCTGTACTGCTTGGTCGCTGCATTGTATGCATCATCCTTTGAATTTGTCTCATCTATGAATACTTCGAACGAATCCTGCTCATGCGGCTCTTCGTTTGCCTTGTTAAGATCCGCATCCTTTACCTCTGCATATACATAGAGGAAATCCTGATCCCATAAAAGCTTTGCCGTAGCAGTTGCCTTAGGTGCATCATTTACATTTCCCATGACAACTTCAACCGCTGCGTTGTATGCATCATCATACTCGCCATCGATCAGAGCCTTGCCCATAGGTATGTACATGAAAGGCTTAAGCATCATCTCTGCATAGTACTTGCTCGAGCTGTCCTGAGTCATTGTCTTGTCATTGAATGCATACTTGTCGTTTCCGTCAGTAATGACAATATCAAAACCTGCAATGGCATTGTTTGCAGCTTCCTCCATGGGAACATTGACATATGCTATGTAGCCTGTATCAGTCTTTTCGCAATCGCTTCTTGATACTTCAACGCATCTTGTCTTAATTCCTTCAGACTTGCTGTTGTAGCGGTCAAGGTATACAGAAACCTTGTCAGATGCATCATCTGTATAATCAACGACATTTACCTTAAACTGTATCTGTCCCTCGTTCCATATAGCCGCAAATGTTGAAGCGATGTCATCAAATTCAACTGGTGTCGCATCATCAAGGCTGTCAACGGGTGCCTGTAAAATGCTAACGCTGTGCATCATGGGTGCAAGCTTTGTAGGATCTACAAATGCCCAGTAAGCCGGCTTTGCATGATAATCATCATCAAAAAGAAGAGGACACTGAGGACTTCCGTCTGTTACTCCTCCGCCAACTCCCGTATAAGCCTGAAGCCATGAGTTGCCATCGATGACACCCCAGAACACGATACCGGCAACCTTAACCTTGCCTTCTGCTTCAAGTTCCTTCATGCTGTCATAAATTTCCTTATATTTATATGCCTGCTTTGTATATTCGTCCTGAAGAGTAAGCTCTGTTCCGTCGTAAGTGCTGCTTGATTTAAGATCGACCTCTGTAAGCATTACCTTGCCTACTACTTCGCCGTATTTTCTTGCAGCATCCTTGAAAGCATCAGCTGTGGGATAATCTATGTCATAGTGACCCTGCATACCCATGCCGTCGATCCTTGCGCCTTCGGTCTCCTTGACAGCCTTAAGCAGGTTAACGATACCTTCAACCTTTCCCGGTGTGCAGTCATTATAATCATTATAGTAAAGATCGAGTGTTTCAGGAGCGTACTTGTTTGCATATACGAATGCGTTCTTTATGAATTCCTCGCTTCCGTATACAGCCCACCAGCTGGAATTCTCCTTATCACTCCTGTAGGTTCCTGTTGAGTCGCTTACTGCTTCGTTTACAACATCCCATCCGTAGAACAGATCCTTGTAAGGACTGTCGCTTCCTACGAAGTGTTCAAGAACACTCTTAATGTACCATTCCTGACGAAGGTTCATGAGTTCAACAGATGCGTAAGGCTTTGCTGCATCATAGTTTTCATGGAAGAACCATTCAGGAGTCTGTGAGTGCCATACGAGTACATGGCCTCTTACCTTTATCT
>JAEEUS010000101.1 GCA_016290615.1 Lachnospiraceae bacterium
CTGATCTTGACCTCTCTGGTTATATCAATCTTTATATCTATAACCGTGCCGTTTATCTCAGTTACTGTAACCCCCGGTCCTATAGGACTGTCTTCCTGTCGCATGTTACACACTTCCCCGGCTCTCAGGCCCGTAAAGGCCTGAACACAAAGTCCGAAAGCAATGTCCCTTACATAACGAAAGGCCATTGGGATGAGGATCTCAAAGGCCTTATCAGGTAATTCCCTGAATATCTTCTTTACCTCAGGTATGCCAGTAACTTGAAACGCCGGCACGGCTTCACGTTTTTTTCGGCCCTGCCTATCATAATAAAAATGATCACGGTAAAGATCATTTCTCTTGACTGATACCTGATTCCCATACTTCCATGCGAGATTCGACATAAAATGAGTCACAACAGATATACACCTACAAATGGTTTCTTTTGATCGGAATCCACCATCCGGCTTCTTTTCATATGCATATGCATCAAAAAACTTCTGCAGCATATCTGTTGTAATCTTAAAAACGTGCTTTACTCCAAACTCACTTCCATGTTCAACAAGAACATAGTTCAGCATTCCACATATGTAGTAAAGCTTCCCCTCCGCATCCGAGGTTATAGGCTTGTAGTTATTAAACCCGGCAAACTCATGTAGCCTCGTAAATCTCATGATTCCATAGTCATTCTTCACGACTATGTACGATCTGGAATAAACCAGACCATCCTCTGTAGATGTCCTGTAGGTATAAACACCATACCGTTGGTTCTCTACTGGATCTGTTTTAACAAAATCCATCATGTACAGTTCCTCCTATCTGCCTTTTGGCATGTATTAAAGGAACAGTATATCATGCAAAAAACGACAAAACTCTTTATACCTTTACATAGTTTTGTCGGATAAAACTCTTACAGCGACATAACTCGAAACCCTTGTGTTTACTGTATTTCAGGACTTCAGGGGTTTTGTCGGCTCGCCTTGGGAAAATTTTTCCTCCTGTCTTAAATAATTTTTCTTTAAAGTCCTATTCATGTTACAAGGTACATTTCGCATGTATCCTCATCCCTTACCTTTGCCTTTCCGGTCATATATCCTTCAAGGTCAAAGACATTCTTTTCATCATAGTCTGATAAATACTTATATCTTTTATGCTTTGTGATATCGTACTTATCTGAGTAAAAAGGCTTTACTCCTCTTATCTGCACGATGCATTTTCCTCCGGGCATCCTTGCGATCTCATCCTGAGTGAGCAGCTCTCTTGCAGCCTTGCTGTAGTTTAGTCCGAAAGAACGGTTGCTGCCGCGTGTATCAGAGGTGTTGTAAAGATCGATGGTCTCCTTTCCCAATAGTTCCGATATGTCTTTTAATGTCTTGCCTTTTCCTCCCAGAAATAAAAACGTATCGCAGTTATCTGAGATTATGTCTGCAGCCTTGTCATATATGCTGTTAAGCTGTGCAAGAGACTGAAGTATTATCGATGCAGATATCTTTCTGCTCCTTATAGTCGATATCAAAATCTCAAAATCAGGTATGCGTCCGATATTTGCAAACTCATCAAGTATGCAGTGAACAGGGACAGGCAAAGATCCGTTGTATTCATTGTCTGCCTTTTCACATAAGAGATTGAATATCTGGGTATACATTATTGTAGCCATGAAGTTCATGGTCTTGTTCGTATCTGAGATAATGATAAAAAGCGCTCTTTTTTCATCACCCAGCTTATCAAGCTCGAGTTCATCATAGCTCATGATCTCTCTTACCTCGGGTATATCAAACCTGGCAAGACGTGCTCCGACAGATATCATAATTGACTTTGCTGTCTTCCCCGCTGCTTGTTTGAACTTCTTGTACTGAAGCAGCGCATAGCAATCCGGATCTTCCTCTTCAAGTTCCTCAAACATGAAATCTACAGCATTTTTAAACGAATCATCCTCTTCTCTTATCTCCATGGCATTGATCATATCTAGGAGGGAAGCAAAGTTCTTCTCCTCCTTAAGACCGACCTTCATGATATATCCGATCAGAGCATTGTATAAAAGCTTCTCGGCATCCACCCAGAACTGCTCTCCCTGCTGTTTGCCTGTAGTCGTTCCTGCAACAAACGCATCGACTACCTTCATGATATCCGTCTCTGTCTTAATATATGCAAAAGGATTATAGTGCATCGATCGCTTGAAGTTTATCGTATTTAACACCGCTATCTTATATCCTGCTTTTTTTAGGAGTGTTCCGGTTTCTGTAATTACGCTTCCCTTAGGATCAGTCACTATATATGAACCGAAAGTCTGCATAAGATTGGGCTTTACATGCCCTCTTGTCTTTCCAGATCCGCTTCCGCCGACAATGAGAACGTTT
The DNA here is from genome assembly GCA_016290615.1 of Lachnospiraceae bacterium. GTDB lineage: Bacteria > Bacillota > Clostridia > Lachnospirales > Lachnospiraceae > Colinaster. Next base: position 2,337 of record JAEEUS010000101.1, read on the forward strand.
TTGTTTCTGTTGGCGCTTGGATCCTTCATCCTCGTATTCATCGAAAGACTCTCGGTTTGAGAAAGGATTATGTTATTGTACGGATCGCTGTCTATGAAAGGCTCTATATCCTTATGAGTTCCAAAGCTTGCCGATCCGTATTCCTCTCCCTTTCTGAAATTCTTTTTATCCTGCATTTTTATATACAGCAAAAGTCTTAGGCTAAGTGCTGTCATAATGCCAAAGATGATGTTTCCTGCTTTTAGGCTTATAAAAGGATATGCAAATATCTCATTTAGTGAATTGCATGTTTCCATGATCTTTTTTATAGCATTGTCAGCCTGACTGTTTTCATATATATAGGAAAGCTTGTTTCCGATACATGCAGACATGAGATAGATCATTAGCTGTTTCTTATCCTTTAGGATATATCCCACAGCCTTTTTTATGCTCTCTTTAATAAATACAATGCTATCCGTTTTCGTCTTTGCAGGCCCGTCCCTGTTTTTATTTGCCATTCTCCCTCCTTTCAAAATAAAAACAGCCGGTTTGTGCCGGCTGTTATCACTGCATACTGTTTTGATGATACGATCTTAGCATGTGTTTTTTTATCATTCCATTCTTTTTAAATGTTTTTTTCATACATTTTTCATTCCTTGTCCGTTATCTGATATGTTCCTTCTTTCTTACCTTTTTAGGTTGACTGTTCATCATATCCTTTGCAGTAAGAAGCTTCTGCTTAAGACCTCCGTATGATCTTGTCTTTGATTCATTGTCTGATACATATTCATCTACCGCCCTGTTTATCAGTTTTCTGTCATTTGCCTTTAAAAATATGAGATATGTAGGCGGATCGGTATCCTTGTTCTTTTCCATTGCATACGATACTCCGTATCTTCTGGCAAATCTTCTGAAATTCTTTAACTCCTCATCAGACATATCGACAAGCTCTATCATGGATCCGTCTTTTCTCAGATCCTTTACCTTGACTATCCTTGATGTATGCGTCTTTTTATCATCTGTATGACTTTTGCCTATAAGTCTTTTCTGTATCCCTATATAGTCCCTGAGTGCACTTTTAAATACACTTGCGGCCTTTTCGGCTGACCTTGTCGCGATACATACAGTCTTAATGTTTACTTCCTGTTCCATAGTTCTCTCCTATCTTAATATAAACAAAACAACATCTTCCTCCAGTGAATCGAGCGGAAGATAATCAAATACACAATACATTACCGCTTTGCAAATCTTCATATAATAAAGACAGTATCTGCAGTCATGCTCTTTTCTGAATCTCATTATCTGTTCATCCACATCCCAACCTCCTTTTTGATCAAATTATAAAAGAGACCTCGCAGGCACTTAGCCGTTATGGTCTCTTTCTTCTCATGCTACAACATTACCATCAAAATTCGGTTCAAAAAATATTTTTAATATCCTATTTTCATATTTTTTACATGCATTTTTATTGTAAGGATGGAAGGTCTGCAGGTCAAAGAATGGGAGAATGGATGGGTAGCGGCCCTTGATTGTTGATAATGCACAAAAATTTCCTTTGAATTTTTACATGGTCTGCATTTCGTGCTCGATTTTCTGCATTTCGTGCAATAATCTCATGTTTTGAGGTTTTGTATGATAAGATATTGTAGAAAACGGATCATACGATCTATCATAGAAATGATGAGTATAAATAAAGTCTGAGTAGGGAGGGTGTTTTATGATCATAATTTCAAATCGGGAGAGGAGACCAGTTCCTGAGAAAAGTTCTGTTTCATTTATCCTGAGACTTTTGCTGTTTGTAGTGACAGTTACAGCAGTAATATCATTATCCGGAACAAAATCCTATGCTGCAACACAGATAATGAGCGTGGGCAAAATTGATGTTATTTATGATGATTCAAAGGAAACCGTATCCGTTGTAAAAAATGGTGATACATACACATTAACTGCGATACCTAATCAAGGTTATGTTTTTGTATACTGGTCTTTAACGGATGGCACTGAGATTAATGCCAATCCTACTGAGATTACAACCACGCAACATATGGATGTTCTTCTTGGGACTCACATAGATTGTACCGGTAGGACCATGGATGTAACATGGCCGACAGGAGATACACTTGTAAAAGGAAATACATATACTGTAACAGCCATGATCAATAGTCCTAGTACGACAGATACAAAATTTGTTATCGCTGATTATAGAAGTAACTCAGGAGGAACAATCTGGCCCAACCTTCAGTATAGCATTACTGATGAAAACCATGTTGGAAATAATGTTTTTACGCTTACGATTCCTGTTGATTCTCAATTAACGCAGTACACATTAGAAATACGTAATATACAGGGATGGCCATATTTATCTGAATCAAAAACATTCACTATTGTCGAGCCCAATACAGTGAGCGCAGGCCCTTCGGCAGGATCTGTTGTGGCTTCGGCTACGAAAGCAGATAATGGGAAAAAGAATGCTCATACCCATTCATATTCATGGGTTGTGACGAAATATCCCACATCAACATCAGACGGTGAGGAAGCATATATGTGCTCATGCGGTGAGATAGCCCAGATAAGTACATTGCCGGCTATATCAGCCTTTGAAGAAGAGACAATAAATAAGATAAAGAACGCTCCTGCAAACGGAGTGATAGAAGTAGAGACAAAACTCTTTAATTCATTCGGAATAGGAGTAAGAGATGCACTGGCAGCAAGGCCCGATGTCACATTAAAGGTAAAATTCCTTTCGGAAGGTTACAGAGGACAGCTCGTAAAGGTAACGATCCCTACAGGGATAGACAGATATGCCCTCTGGGATAAGGATGGATGGCTCGGTCTTTGCAGAGCAGGATCAACACTTGGATATGATAAGGATTGATAGGCTGCATCCTTTCCTCAAGAGCAAAAGAAACATATCTTGACACTTTCAAGAAAAGATGATTAGAATAATCAAGGCGGTTAAGCAAAAAGTAGAGCTGGCCGCCTTAATTATACAAAATTGATAAGATTTAGATATATCAAATTTGCTTCAAAGTGAGTGGAAAAGTGAGTGGAAAAAGATTTTATGATATGGAAAGCCGCTTCCTTTCTACATTTTTTAGTATTGTCTTTTCTCCTAAGCGGAAGGTCGGGTGTTCGAATCACCTCGGGGACGTAAAAGGAGTCTGAAAAGACTCCTTTTCAATTTTCGCGTATTTGCGTTCTTTTTGGTGAGTTTAAGAATAAAGCATATGGATCAGGAAAAAGTGACAAAATTCAACA
>JAEEUS010000032.1 GCA_016290615.1 Lachnospiraceae bacterium
GGTAAAGAACTTATAGCATCCGCCACCACTGACAAGGGCATAGCACAGAATAAGGATGCCATCTTCTCAGTACTTGCAAACGGTATAAGCCTTATCGGTACAGATGTAGCAAATGTCGAATCAGAAAAAATGCTTGAAGGCACAAGAGTCTATGACGGATTAAATAACGTGTATGTAGACGGTACGATGCCCGAGCGAGATCATCAGGAGGACTTTGTTCCCAGCGGTATAGATCAGAGAACCTATGAGAGCGGATATTATCCAAACTCATGGACAGTGGACACGAGTAATGCCTATAACAGAGGCTATACAGACGGTAAAGCAGATGTTCCAAATGCTCGTATAAGCTATGAGTATCATGAGCATAAACTAAGTGACGGCACAGTCGTATCTGCAGACTATACAAGTGATCATGCAGACGGTTGTATATGTCAGCCTGTATACAACATTCATCACCACTCAGGAAGTCCTACATACGGAGGCGGCTGCTACACAGTAAGACATGAGGAAGAAGTTGACGAATACTGCGGCGGATCTGCTACAACAGACTGGGGTGTGGGATACGGAGAATACTGGTACTGCAATAAATGCGGAGCCAGGATGGACGGCAACTACGGCCAGTGTCAACAGGTAGTAGGTCATCACACGGAAGTATATTACACACTCGGATGCGGCAAAGCTGAAGGCGGCAATGACGGAATCAACCATTACAGATGCGGCTGCGGCAAGACTGACTATGCGACTGCAGGCGAGGATGCAACGATAAGCGAAGCAACAATAGTTTTTGACTAGGGAGGAGATATCCTCTCATTTTTATTTTAAGGAGGAAAACAAATGGAAGAATACTTAGGAAATACAGGACTTTTAGGGACAGATGATCTGCCTGTCATCCCCGATAAAAAGGAAGTCTTCAAGGAGGCGGTATGCGAATGTCCCGTATGCAGACTAGAAGGCAGAGACGGAAAGATCTATGAAGGTGAAAAAAGCTTTTACTGTTCAAGACATACTGACAAAAAATGTGATTTTCTGCTCTATAAGAACAATATCGAAAAGCTGACAAGAAGGCAGATAAGCAGAGATGATGTGAAGCAGATCTGCGAACACGGCTCTTTAAAGACCACATGTACAAAGATAAACGATGACAATGCGACCTATGAAGGGATATTTACACTTAAACCCATGGGCAAGTATCTGGGGTTGAAGCTATCTCTCTACGGTATGGATGACGAACGCTGGATATCTGTCTAGTCACAGCTATCACATTTATAAAGGGGAGATGAGCTCCCCTTTTTTACAAGGAGGAAATATGGATAGAAAAGAATATGACAGGGAATATGAATCACAGATAAAGAGGCGCCTTGCCTATTATCGTGAAATATCAAAACTGAATGAAGAAAAGAAAAAAGAAGAAGAAAAGAAAAACGAGAGGAGGAATGACTGTGGATAAGAACAGACAGGATATGATGAATGAGTTTGGTGATCTTATAAAGAAAAACATCATGGATCACTTAAGCGTGACAGTAGACAGAGACGCCGACATATCTGTGAGCCGGATCATAAAGAACAATGACACGATGCTGACAGCGCTCTCTATAAGGGAGCCCGATCTTAACATAAGCCCCAACATCTACATAGACGGCTATTTTGAAGATTATACAAATGGCAGGGACATATCGGACATATGCGATGAGATCGCAGCCATATATATGGCACACAGATTACCGGAGATCAAAGGCTTTGATATATCGGATATCACTGACTATGAAACGGTAAAGGACCGCCTTGTTACAAAGATCGTGAATACGAAACTAAACAGTCAGTTCCTTGAAAACATCCCCCACAAGGAGTTTGGAGATCTTTCGGTCATCGCTCAGATAAGACTTGATGAAAACATGGATATGAGTGCTTCAATAACAGTAAGGGATGACATACTTGACCGCTGGAACGTGACTTTTGATGAAGTGATCGATACGGCAAATGACAATGACATCTCACTGACAAGTCCGAGACTTATCCCTATGGACAGAGTCATCGAGAGCATGAGACTATCCTACGATATAGATCAGGATGAGTTTCTGCCTGACAAGGATGAAGCGCTCATCCCGATGTATGTGCTTTCAACACAGGATAAGATAAACGGCGCAAAGCTGTTAAACAGACAGGATATCATGGATGAGATAGCAGATTTCATGCAGGGGGATTTCATCGCGCTTCCCTCATCGATCCATGAAGCGATAATCATACCTGCCGACAAGAGCACCTACGACGTAAACGAGCTTTCCGCGATGGTAAAGAGCATAAACAGCGAGGTGCTCTCAAAGAGCGATGTGCTGTCAGATCATGCATACATCTATTCAAAGGATTCTCGAAGCCTCTTCTTTGAAAAGGACGGCAATAAGATTCAGATGAAGTTTACAAAGCAAAGTACAGATCACAAAAGATCAAAGGGGATTAAAGAGAGATTAAACAGAGCGCAGATAAAGAAAGATACACAGATCATAGACAATGACAGAAACAAAACAGGTCAAAGATCTGTGTCAAGAGATTAAACATTTTAAGGAGGAAAACATATGGATATCAGAGTAAGAGCAAATGAATTAAAGGAACAGAGAGGAATTGTACTTGCCGCAGCCGATCTTGAATTCGGCGATCTCATAAAGGTAAGAAATCTTACAGTAAAGGAAGGAAAAAACGGACTCTTTGTCTCAATGCCGTCATATGCGACAAGCAAGGTTGATGAAAACGGAAAGACAGTCTTTAAGGATGTATTCAGGCCTATAAACGCAGAGGCTAGCAAAAAGCTTACCGATGCCGTACTCGAAAGCCTGGAAAACGGTACATCGATAACGATAAAGGATGATGAAAAAAAGCTTATCCCGGATATAAGAGCAAGGATAAATCCTCTTGATGAGAGCAAAGGCTCTGCGTTAGCTATAGGAAGCCTTTATCTTAACGAGGACTTTGTCGTTGATGATATCCTTATCAGAAAGGGCATGAACGGAGAGGAGTTTGTTTCATATCCGTCATACAAGACAAACGAGCTGGATGAATACGGCAATACCGTCTTTAAGGACTTCGTTTACCCAAAGGATCGCGAGGCAAAGGAGAAGATCACAAAGGTGGTAATGAGCGCTTTTGAAGAGGCTAAAAAGAAGCAGGTCAGTAAAGAGAACACACCCGAGAGAAAAGGCATCAAAGACAAGCTTAAGGAAGGTGAAGAAAAGAGCAGGGCATCTGCAAAGACTGCTAAGAGCATTGAAAAGAAAAAGGAAGCTGTTTTATAGCAAAAGCTTAAGGAGAGACTATGAGTACAGATACAGTAAGCAGACTCTCTGATATGCTCGAAGAAGGTCTTATGCGCCTTAAAAACTCGGATGACTTTAAAAAGTATCTGACATGCATGAGCAGGTTTCATAATTACAGCTACAACAATACTCTGCTCATCATGATGCAGATGCCAAAGGCTACGTATGTGGCCGGATTTAAGTCATGGAAGAACAATTTTGACAGGAACGTAAAAAAGGGAGAGAAGGGGATAAGGATCTTCGCTCCCGCTCCTGTTAAAAAAACTCTCGAGGTAAATAAATATGATGAAGAAGGAAATGTCACCAAAGAGCTTAAGCAGATCACAGTACCTATGTTTAAGCCTGTGACCGTCTTTGATGTCACTCAGACAGAAGGAAAGCCTATCCCAGAACTGATAAAGGGAGAGCTTACAAATAACGTATGCTGCTATGAGGATATCATGGATGCGATAAAGAGTCAGACCGATATTCCCATCATTGAAAAGAGCATTGAAGGAGGAGTAAAGGGATATTTTGATCCAAACGATCAGACTATATACATCAACAGCGGAATGAGTCAGAGCCAGACGGTAAAGACAATGATCCATGAGCTTGCTCACAGCATACTTCATAATAAAAACATTCAGACAGATGAAAAAAAGGACAGAAACAAAAGGGAGATCGAAGCCGAATCTGTAGCATTTATCGTATGCAAGCACTTTAACATAGATACGGATGACTACAGCTTCGGCTACATCCTTGGATGGAGTAAAGATTCCTCTTTGGATGAATTCAGAGACTCGCTTGAGACAATACAGAAGTGTGCTGACAAGATCATCGGAAACATGCAGGCAAGACTGCTTAAGCTTGAATGGGAAAAGAAGAGCTTAAAGAGCAGACTTGATGAGGGAAGGAAAAGATCTGATATGCAAAAAGGGATAAAAAAGGAGAGAACTTATGAAAAGAGTCACGTTATTTAACGTATCGGAAAATAACATCATATCAATATATAAAGAAACGGACAGGGAAAGGACAATACTTGGCATAAAAAACGCTCTTGTTCATACGGATGATGAAAACATGACGGATGTCATGAAAAAAACGATAAAAAAACTGTCTGATGTCACTGATGAAGACTTTGAAAACACAGAATTTTTTCTCACAGTCTGACAGAAACGGCGAATGACTGTTTTGGTCAATCTAATAAAAACAGACAGAATTCTGATCTCAGACAGGACTTAAAGACCTAAATCAAATAATCTGAACCTCCATGAAACAGCGCAGTTTGGGCAAACAGACAATGTGACACATATGTCACTAACATACGCTCGATCAAAATAAAACACATTTTACATTTTTGGACCTGGATCGGTGCATCTTCTTTATTAAAATCTGTTTATGACCTGAATAAAAAAAGAGAGATCATGACTCATATATAATATATAATGAAGAAACTATGAAAAACGTGCAAAATGACAAAAATGAGTGATAACTAATAATTATCGCTACAAGGGTATGTTATTGGTAATATTGCACAAAAAAGTGCATTGATTTCAAGTTATTTTTTATGCCGTCTGCATTTCGTGCTCGAATTTCTGCATTTCGTGCAAAAATTCGTTTTTGATCTGCTTTTTGTGATAAATTAACAGCGTAGAAAAAAACAGCGAATCAGGGAATTGCAAGAGGAATAACAATAAGATAAAAAGGGAACGCCCGCAACATCTGAGCCCTTCAAGCAACAAGGAGGTTTGTATAGTGAAAAGAAAAACAGTGAACGGTCTGGTAACACGAATCATGGCGGCATCGATCGCAGCATCGGTTGCTATAGCAGGAATGCCTGTGGCAGGTCTGGCTGAAGAAGTTGAAGTCACCATAGAGACTGTTAAGACTGACGAGACTAATGCACAGGAAGCTGTTGGTACCGCTGCTGATACGGTAGAAGGATTAGCTGCATCTGAATTAACTGCAGAAAAAGTTACGTATGAGGACAAGACTTCAGAGACATTTAAGTCTCCGGTTACAACTTCAGATGTCAGTGAGGCTCTGAAAAGCGGAAATGCTAGCTTGGATTCGACACAGAATAATATCAGTAATATCGAAAAATACGCAAATGAACTTGAATCCACAGAAAGTACAAATGGCGAGAATGTTTCTACAGGCTTAATTCCTGCAGCAGAAGCTAGTGCAAATACAGCATCATTAGCTGTTGACGATGTCCATATGGTTATGGAGCCGGTATACGATGAGAACGGCAAACCGGTCTATGTACAGGCGGTTGATGAAAACGGTAATCCAGTGACTGATCCCATTTCAGGTGAGCCCGTTTATATACAGCAGAAAGATGAAAACGGAAATCCATTATACGATGAGAACGGTGAGCCCGTTTATGTTCAGCAGACAAAGCTTTTTAAGCTTGTTTATGAAGTGGATGAAAACGGTAATCCTTTAGTCGATGAGAACGGTAATCCTGTAGTTAAAAAGGCTGACTTTGCTGATATAGCAAATGATACTGATACTGCAGCAGGAAATGCCATATCTTCAGCAAACACTGCAAATACATCAGGTAACGAGAATGTAGCACGCACCGCAGCTCAAACGGCAAAAGATGAACTTGCAACCGCTGAGAAAGGCCTGAAGGATATAGATGAGGCTCGTAAAGATGCACAGCAGAAGGTTAATAAGGCAGAAGAAGAATTAGAAGCTGCCGAGAAAGCAAAAAAAGAGGCACAGGCAAAATATGAACAGCTTCAGAATGAATTAAGAAGCGGTCAGACAAACGCAACTGCAGCAAACGAGCAGCTCAAGGCCGCTGGGAAGTATATGAAAGGTCTGGAGCAGGCAGCAGAGGAGAAGTATTTAGAATATATAGGCGGCGAACAAAACCTTGCAATGCTTGAGAACATAGATGCCTGCAGCAAAGCACTTGATGATTATATCGCAACGAAAAACTTAAAAGATGATAATGGAAAGCTGAAGGGTAATCTTGACAACGAATTCTGGAATAGAGCCAGAAAGCTCAGCAAAGCTCTTATTGAGTACTCTATTAAGAACAATGAGTTCCGGTTTGTTGACGGTGACAAGAAAGTAGAATTCGAAGATGGTTGGAGACTGACTCTGGGAGATAACTTTAAAGTAACACTCACAACTTACTCTGTTCCGGTAAATATCACCGCAGATGATGTTCAGTATGATGAAAACGGTGAAAATCCTTATATTAAACTTGATGAAAAAGCTACTGATTATGAGTTGCAATCTAATGGAAAATGGAAAGATAATAATGTGCTTAGTGGTGAGGAAAAGGTATCAATCAGCGACGGAATGATCAAAGTCGGAAACGATGACTCACGCAACCGTGTTGTTGTTACATTTAGAGATTCTGAAGGAAATGTAATAAGTGATTTACCGCAGTTCTATTTCAACTATAAGGTAAATCCTGATGGAACAGTATATTATTACCAGCGTACGTTCACTAAGGTCACGGAGAATGTGTCCGGCAATCCAGAAGCATACCTTGTTTCAGAAGGTACAACAGGCTTTTTCAAAAATGGAGATTCGTCTAATGCCAATAATAACATTACAGGATTGGAACTGAAAAAGGATGACGTCATTGTTGATAAAGACGAGAATACCAAACTGTATGTACATACGGGCCCTGGAGAAGAGGTTAGTGGTTATAAACCAAAGGATAAACAGCAAAAGCCCAGAGATGCCGAGCAGGTAAAAGTAATAGAAGCAGGCCCAGGCGGACATAATCATGAGAAGGATAAAGAGGAAATAAAATACAGTATCGTAAGCTATAAAGATCAGGAGATTGTACAGAAGACCGTTTATAAGTTCTACTATGAAGTAACAAAAACGACATCTAAAAACGATAACGCTAAATCCGGTGAAAACCTGTCTCAGACCGATATGGTGGATGAGGTTAAGAAATACCTTGGGGATCAGGGCTATACTGGTGAAATTAAGCTTAACACCGGCAATAATGGGAAGTCTCAGACATTTGTAATAGAGACTAAGGATGAAACCGGATTAATAACAACAAAAACAGAGTATAGTGTAATAGTTTCACATAGTCATAAGAAGTATTCATACACAATCGGTATGAAGAAAACTAAGGAAGTAAAGACCGAGAAAGAATACATTGCAGAAAACAGCAAGGGCTACAATGTAAAAGAGACCTACAAAGCCGTAAAATCAGATCCCGTTTATGCAGGATACGAAAGCTTCATGAATGAGACCGGAATCAGATGGGAAGAAGACAAGAATCAACCAAACGCTCAGTCAAGAGCAGTAAGTAATGAGCAGCTTAAGGTTGATGAAAACAATAAATATTCAAATAACTTCGATTATAAGAAGGCCCTTGAATATAAGCATCTGGCAGAACAGTATGCTGAGGCATCAAAAGCTGTTGAAACTGCTAACACAAAGACCCAAAAGCTTAAAGATGACCTAGACAAGCTGACATTAGAGTACAACGGTGTTAAAGCTGCGGAAGACGAACTTCAGGAAGAGAACAAAGATCCTGAAAGCGAGCTGTATATGGAGCTTAAGGAACTTGAGCAGCAGATTATCGAGCTTAAGAAGAACCTCAACAATGCTAGACAGGAACTCGCTATAGCTAAGATCGAGAGGGAGAACCTTTATAAGAAGGTTGAAGAAGCAAGAAAAGCTGTTGCAGGAATAGATCTTTCAAGATTTGACATTTCATCTGATGATAACGGCGGCAATGATGATTCAGGTTCTTCAGACGATACTACAGTAATAGCAACTGTAGCAAGCAACAGCACTGCAACTGGTACTCAGGCAGCTACCGGAACTACATTAGCAGCAGGAACTACTAATGCTTCTAGAAATGTAAATGCAGCAGCAAACGGCGGTCAGGCAGCCGGTGAGGCAGCTGGTCAGGCAACACAGCAGATCGGAGAGAATCAGACTCCTAAATCAGATACTCCGAATGTTAAGGAAGATAATAAGAAAACTGAGTTAGCCAAGATCGCAGAAAACATGACTCCTAAAGCAGCAACACCAATGGAACAGGGAGTAGATTTTAACTACTTATGGCTTCTCGCTTTACTTGCAGCTATAATTATCACGATAGTTGCTTACGAGAACAACAAGAAGAAGCAGAACAGTAAAAACTAAAATCATATGATATTTGCAGCAGGTCCACAAACGGACCTGCTGTTTTTTGTCTGGAAAAATAAATATCCGACAAATAAGCCAAAACCCTATGGTACTTACAGGATTTGAGATATAATGATCATGTACTGATCGGGAGGAAACAAAATGGCTTTTATATCAATGGTCTTTGCCTCTATTTTCATAGGCGCGATCCTTTTTGGATTACTGTTCCTTTTAATAGGAATAATCCTGAATATCATATGGCATGTAAAAAAGAAAAAAGGGCAGGAAACATCCCGCGCTCTAAGGATATCAGCCCGAGTATTTACCGTATGGGGCCTGCTTCAGGGAATAGGTCCCATAGCTTTTGTCGCTGTAATGATACTTTTGAACCGATGACAGTAAAGGAAGAATAAATGCTGCCCAGTATAGAAGAAGCTTTAAATGAACTGAATACCGCATATGAACTTAATCCCGGTCCCTGGGTAAAGCATTCTAAGAATGTCGGGATAGCTGCAAGAAACATCGCAGACAAAGTTAAGGGAATGGATCCTGACAAGGCCTATATAGTGGGACTTATGCATGACATAGGAAGAAGAGTGGGCGTGGTGGACATACCCACACATGTATATGAAGGATACAAATACTGCACAGAAAAGGGATGGGATGAAGCAGCAAGGATATGCATGACTCATTCGTATCTTCTTATGGATAAGGAGTTTGATCAAGAACCGAAAGAGGAGCATCTTAAGGCTATCAGATCCTACATATTAAAATGCATACCAGATGATTATGACAGACTGATACAGCTATGCGATGCACTTGCTGTCGACTATGGATTTGTGATCCTTGAAAAGAGATTTGTAGATGTAACAAGAAGATACGGGATAATGGAAAACTACATCAGGGGATGGGAAGTTGCCTTTCAGATAAAGGAGTATTTCGAAGAAAAGATGGGATGTTCAATATATGATGTGCTCCCCGACATTGAAAAGACGACTCTTCTGACACCGAAGCCGTGGAAGCCGCCAGTAAGCAGCTGACATTTACAGACTGTCGTAGGTAAGAACTGTGACGTTCTTGAACTCATACAGACATGTTCTCATCATGTTGAGTATGCCCGTCACATCGCTTATATCAAAGTATGAGACCATGGTTATGCATTTGTTTGAACTGTCCAAAAAGACATTGAAGTTGGCCTTCATGTTCATTGCGATCTTGTTGCCAACGACCTTGATCTGTTCAGCCGTAGTCATGTTGTGGAGCTGTATGGTCAGTTCGGAAAGCTCGGGAGTCTTGTCATGAACGATAAAGGCGACCGTGATGAGTCTGCCCGTATTAAGTGACAGAGTGGAAGCATAGGCAAAAAATCCACAGTCATCGAAGCGATGCATAGTGAATTCATGACTTGAAATGAAATCATCATTCTTGATCTCGTTGTAGAAATGTTCCACAGTCTTGTTCAACAGACAGTCCTTTCTTCCCCTATGATCATTATAATATCACCGGACAAAATAATAAACAGGATTGGAAAATATCTTATCGTTTTTTTATAAATACGTAATGAAATGATCCCCGTAAAGATACGGGTAATAACGCATAAATTAATCGAGGTTTTAATTGGAAGAGAAAAAATATCTTTTTGAAGAGGACAGCATCTGGCATGCCATGATGGTCATGGCTCTGCCTGCGATCGCAAGCCAGCTCATAGCACTTATATACAACCTTGCCGATACATGGTTCATAGGAAGGACCAATGATCCGTACATGGTCGCGTCATGCTCGCTTGTTCTGCCTGTATACATGCTCACCATCGTAATATCAAACATCTTCGGAGTAGGTGGAGGAACACTGATAGCAAGACTTATCGGAAGCGGTGATGACAGCGAGGCATCAAAGGTATCGGCTGCCTGCATCTGGATGTCGCTAATTACGGCACTGGTGTTTTCTGTCATCTGTCTTTTCATGATGACGCCTCTTCTCAGATTTCTGGGAGCCAGCGACAATGTCCTGTCATATTCGAGACAGTACATGTTCTTTGTCGTAGTCTGCGGTTCGCTCCCTGTCATAATGAGCAATACGCTCTCATCAATGCTAAGAAGCATCGGACTTTCAACCAAGGCTTCATTCGGCCTAAGCTTCGGGGGAGTCTTAAATATCATCTTAGATCCCCTTTTCATGTTTGTGATATTAGGTGACGGAAAACAGGTGATGGGTGCTGCGATAGCAACACTTATCAGCAACATAGTCGTTGTCATCTATTTCATATTCACATATCTTAAAGCGGGAAAGAATACCATCCTGCGAGTAAGCATCAGTGAATATCCCTCCCTTTCATCATTAAAGGCGATCTTTGGAGTGGGACTGCCTGCCGCAGCCGGGATATTCATGTTCGATCTTTGTAATATCGTTATAAACAGACTCAGCGCTTCCTACGGTGATATTGAGCTAGCCGCCATAGGCATAGTGTTAAAGGCTGAAAGACTACCGCTAAACATCGGTGTCGGGATATGCATGGGAATGGTGCCGCTTCTTGCATACAACTATTCATCGGGAAACACGGAAAGAATGGATGCGTTTTTCAGGTTTGCCAGAGCCGTGGGACTTGTTATCGGCATCATCAGCGTCATCCTCTACTATGTATTTGCTCCATATATAATGAAGGCATTTATTGAAAATGAGCAGACAGTCATGTACGGGACCCAGTTTTTAAGGGCAAGATGTTTTGCGACTCCGTTAATGTTTCTGTGCTTTTCAATGGTCCATTTCACCCAGGCCATAGGAAGAGGAAAGGAATCGTTCATCTTGGCTTTCATCCGCCAGATAGTATTCAACATACCGCTGCTGATCATTTTAAACAGACTGTTTAACATGACAGGCATCGTATGGGCACAGGCAACAGCCGATTTCTTCACTGTAGTGATCTCATACATGATATACTTCAGAGTAAGAAAGCAGGAAGGCTGGAAGATAAGGATCTGATAAAAGAAGACTTATGATATAAGATGCCTTAAAAGGTTGAGAACACCTGATCATGATATACTTTTACTAAGACAGGCAGCCGGAGGAGTATAATGGGAACATTTTCAAAGATACACAGATTTCATGAAGCGGGGCAGGAAGCAAATGTGATAAACACAGAGACTTTCGGTGCACCCAAAAAGAGTCTTTATACAGCAAGAGAACTCTTTACCCTAAATCAGCATATAGAAGTCACTGACGATGACGGAAACACACTTTATATGGCGGGAACGAAGTTTCCTTCGATCCTTGACAAGACAGATATATTCGATGCACAGGACAGACATGTGGCGCATATAGAAAGAAAGCTGATCTCCATTCATCAGAGACACTTTGTGAGCATGGAAGAGGGCCCTGACTTTGAACTGTCAAACGAGCTGTTTCATCTGATAGACGATGTCATAAACATTGACGGACTCGGATGGAGGATAACCGGTAACATTTTGGCCCTTAACTTTGTCATATATGATGACAGTGAAAAAATCGTTGCTCTTGTCGGACAGAAGATGTTATCCCTTCATGACAAGTACTGCATAGATATATATCAGCCGGAGCATGAGCAGATAATAGTAGCTATAGTGATAACACTCCAGCACATGATAAGAGACAGAGAAAATGCAGCCTCATCAGGCTCATCTTCTTCATCTTCCTAAAGCTGAATTTAAAAAGGAATGAATTATGAACGAAGTGCAGAGACTGGCAGTCTTTTGTCACAAGATGACAAATGCCCTGAATTCGGGCTTTGACATAGAAAGAGCCCTCATGGTCACAAAAGAGAATGAGACAGGGGCTCTGGCCGATGCGATAGACAGAACTCTTAAAAGAGTTATGCAGGGCATGAATCTGAATGTAGCCATGAGGACAGATGAAGCCGTTTATACGCCGCAGCTTGTCGATGCCGTATATGTCACTGAACAGACCGGACATGTCGAGATGGCATTTTCAAAGATGGCTGTTATGTTTGATACAAAGGTAACTACAAGAAGAAGGATAATGCAGGCATCGATCTATCCGGTCTTTGTTTTCTGCATCCTTATCTGTGCCGTTTTGGCCGTTTCGGCCGTTGCAGATCGTCTGAGCCAGGCGATATATGTGATCCTTGGAGTATTTGTTATTATCTTTCTCATACTGTTTTTCCTTTACGGGGGAAAGACTCTGTCAAGAAAGAATCTCATCATAGGAAATGTCCTTATAAAACTTCCAAAGATAGGAAAGCTCATCTTAAAGAGCGAGCTTGCTGACTTTGCAGACAACATGGCTATCTTTTACGACTGCGGAGTTCCCGTATACAAGGCTCTTCAGTTCAGTTCAAAGACCATAAGAAACAGTGCGCTTAAGGAAAAGATATTAAAAGCCGCAGACTGTGTGAGCATGGGAAATCCTCTTTCCGAAGCACTAAAAGACCAGGAGATCTTTCCGTTTGATCTTGTAAGCTCCATAAAGGTCGGAGAAAAGAGCGGGGATGTGACAAAAATGCTTGAGTATGTGGCTGAGTATTACAGGACTGATATCAAAAACAGCACTGAGACCATGTTTGCCCTGTTAAGGTAAGCATCAGAATAAACAGTAAAAAGAGGTATGATCATGAGACTTCTAGGAAATATCATATGGATACTGCTTGGCGGAGCCCTGAGTGCTATCTGCTGGGTAATAGTGGGAATTCTGTGGAGCATCACCATTATAGGTCTTCCGGTGGGACTTCAGTGCTTCAAGTTTGCATCCATCTCCCTAAATCCCTTTGGAAAGGAGATAAGATACGGGGGAGGTGCGGGATCACTTCTTATGAACATCATATGGCTGTTCTTTGGAGGAGTGGAACTGGCACTTGTAAATCTTGTCATCGGGATAATCTTGTGTATCACCGTAATAGGGATACCTTTCGGGATGCAGTTTTTCAAGATAGCAAGACTTTCACTTCTGCCTTTCGGTGCAGTAGTGGAAAGAGTGGATTACATATAAGAAACAATGGTTTACATAACATAACTGAGGATATATGAGTATTTTACCTGATCATATAAAGGAAAACTTCATTTCATCATTAAGGCAAAAGCTTGATCTTAACATCGCGGACATCAAAGTGATGTCTTTAAGCGAGAGTTGCTTTATCGCGCCCGACAGCGATAAAGAGGTTCCCTATCTTAAGCTGCGGGCATTATCTGACTCATATGACAGGATCATTGGAATCCCTGAAAGAATGGGCCTTGTAAACAAGGAAATAAGAAGTGATATACTTTTAATCTGGTCTAAGACACTTGAAACAGATCCTGAATTAAAGGAAGACTTTTATGATCCTGATATGTATATAGGTGCAGACAGATACGAGACCGTATGCTACAGTCAGTTTGCATATGAGAGTAAGGATGATGTGAACACATATCTGACAGACAAGCTTAAAAAATCTCCGCGTGGCATTTTTGCTTCTTCAAGTCCCGGTATCAACATAGTCTATGAGACAGACGATTATCACATGCTTGGCATAGATGATATAAAAGACGAGCTTATAAACGATATCATAAAAATGGCAAAGGACAGCATAAGGGAAAAATTCGGATGCGAGATAGAATGTAACCTGAATGTTAAGTTCTGGCATCCCGCAATGGAAAACTATAACGGATACGGTCTTGCCAGACAGGATTAGGACACGGGTATATATATGAATGAACTGACAGACATTATCTTTGTTCGCCATGCTCAGGCTGTCTTTGGAATCGATGACAGATCAAGAGATCTGAGCGAGGCAGGAAAAAAGGATTCCGGGATCGTACTAAGTACGCTTAAGGACAGAAAGATAGACAGATTCTTTTGCAGTCCTTATCTTAGAAGCATAAATACCATAAAAGAAGCGGCAGACTATTTTAACCTTCCAATAATCGAAGATGAAAGACTAAGGGAAAGAAAGGTCGCAAGCCACGATGATGAGATGTTAAGAAAAAGATGGGCTGATTTTTCATTTGCCGAAGAAGGCGGAGAGTGCCTTTCATCCGTTCAGGATAGAAACATGGAGGCACTTGATCAGATACTTAGAGACTGTCAGAATGAAACGATAGTCATAGGAACCCACGGTACAGCCTTAAGTATGATCATCAATCATTACAAAAAGGACTTTGGTCTTGATGATTTTTTAAGGATCGTAAACAAGCTGCCGTATATCATTGAGATGAGATTTGATAAAGACAGGCTTATTGACATGACTGAACTTGCATATGTTCAGAAGTAACACTCCTGAGGAAAAAGAATGAATGTACATGTTTCAGATTTTAACGAACTTGTAAAAGAAGAACTCGGATACAGGGAATGCGACAGATTTCACGCTACCGAACTTGTCTTGCAGGCATTTGATGCGGATGTAAGCGGCGGGAAGATAAGAAAAGAGGAGATAGATAAGATAAAGGAGCATCCCGATGCCGTATCTGTTACCATCTTTGGTCTTACCCAGGAAACATTCGAGTACTTTATTGACAATTATGCAAGACAGTTTAAGTATATACGCTTCTTTAAGAACAAGGCGGTAAAGGACTGGTCAAAGCTCTCAACCCTGCCCGATCTTGAATTCCTCTACTGGTTTGTCAACCAGAAGATAGACAGGCTCTGGGACATGAGTGCAAATCATGCGCTGAAAGCAGTTGAACTTAATGATTTTACAAGACTTCATGACCTGTCCGGTATAGAAAAAGCCAAAGCTCTTGAGTGGTTTGGATTCGGAAACGAAGTATGGCCCGCAGCCGAAGTCGACAGCTTAAATATCTTAAAGGATACCGGCATAAAGAGACTTGATTTTTACGGCAAAACGATAAAGGATATGGACATATCGTTTCTGCCTGAGATGAAAAAACTTGAATCCTTTAATTTCGCTCCTAATCTGTTTACAACAGAACAGGTCGCATGGATAGCGGCCAAATGCCCCGATCTTAAAGGAAAGGCTATAAAGCCGTATATCGAATTTACATCATGCGATGAAAAGAAAGAAAACAAAGCTGTCATCGTAGGAAAAAGAAAACCAATCCTTGACTTTGAAGGAAACGAAAAACGTATCGAAAAATACACACTTGAGTTTGACAGACTGGTGGAAAAATTCAGATATGAATAAATATGTATAAGAAAGAAGAGAGAGTGTCATGAGTTTTTTAGCTGTAGCATTCGGAGGTGCGATCGGAGCAATGGCCCGGTATGCGATAAGCCTTATACCCGTTAAGAGCACATTTCCGGTACTTACATTCATAACAAACATCCTGGGAGCGATCCTCATAGGCTTTGTAGTCGGTATCGCAAGTCAAAGGGATGTATCCGATAATACGATGCTGTTTCTAAAGACCGGTGTCTGCGGCGGCTTTACCACGTTTTCTACCTTTTCGCTTGAAGCATTCAATCTATTTGAAAGAAGACAGTATGCTATAGCGGGAACATATGTGGTATTAAGCTGTGTTTTCTGCATAGTCGGAATACTCTGCGGAAAAAAGCTTGCTTCCTATGTCTGAAAACAAAAATATCCTTACAGGAAGGAATAGACTGACTATGAAAAGATTACCTCTGATATGTGCATTGTTTATATGCATGCTCTCAATATGCGCCTGCACGATGACAGGCAATAAAAAGGCAAGCGAGGAAGAGATAAATGCCAAAAAGGCTGAATTTGAAAAATACCTTGAGGAGACCTATCCCGACGAGACCTTCACGGTAAAGATATGGCAGGTATACGGTGAGAGCACGGGAGGAGCAGGACTTCCGGATTATAAAGGCTATATGTGGAGACAGGTGATAACTGATTCCAAGGGAAACCGCTTCAAGATATATACCAGTGACGAGGGAAGCAGTCTCTTTAACATCCATCGTGTGTATTCAGACGACTATCAGGATGTCCTTGACGGAAAGAAATACTATAACGAAGATGGAATGAGTGTCTATTTTGACGAAAACGGCGAGGTCCTGTTTATCAGCGATTATTGAAGAAGATACATGGCCAATGGTTTACATAACAAACAAAAACGTCGAAGAAAAATCAAATGACCAAAATGGTCAAAAGCCGAAATAATACCGGTTTTTGCATAAATCTGATCAGATATCACATCTTAAGATATATATCATCTTATAAAGAAACAGCGTAAAAACGTGCATCACACAGATGACATAAGTGTCATTTATAAAACACGTCTTTATCTTCCGATACGAAAAGACATTTCAAAACAAGCATTCAAAAACTGTTGACAGCATGAGGCTAAACATGATATAAATATCTTAACCGACAACCTGTCGGTAAAGGCGACTTATAAAAAAAGAGAGTAGAAAAATGAGAGTTGTTAAGAGTGCTCAGGAGAGAAAGAACGAAATACTTGACGTAGCCGAGCAGCTGTTTGCGGAAAAAGGATTTGACAACGCAAGCACAAACGACATCATAAACAGGATAGGGATCGCAAGAGGAACACTCTATCATCATTTTTCTTCAAAGGAAGAGATACTTGATGCGATAGTCGAGAGGATGACAAGACAGGGTATCGCAAGAGCAGCCGGTATTGTTTCTCAAAAAGAAGTTCCGATCTTTGAAAGACTTACATTAGCCATCATGGCACTTAATATAAGCCAGGGAGCAGCATCGGAGGTCTTTGATCAGATCCACAGACCGCAGAATGCACTTCTTCATCAGAAGATGCAGGAAAGACTCTTAAGCGGAGTAGTACCGCTGATCACCGGGCTTATAGAGGAAGGAAATAAAACGGGGATCTTTGATTCGAAATATCCGGCACAGGCCGCAGAGATGATCATGATATATTCCACAGTGGCATTTGACGAGCTCTTAAACCTGACTGAAGAAGATATTCAGTTAAAGGGAATGGCACTTGCCTTTCATGCGGAAAGGCTGCTTGGAGCAAAGGAAAACAGCCTTAGGGATGCGATCATGAAGATAATCAATCAGAACAGATAAGATGGCGTTATAAGCAGGGGTCATATTCTGACCCCATATATTATAACCACTGACCGACAAACTGTCGGTCGCATGTAAAAGGAGGGTGTTTATGGAAAACAGAACAAATTACAGGAAATTTCTTTTGCTTTGGAGCGGTGAGTTCGTATCTTCTATAGGAAGCGGACTCACAAGCTTCGGACTGAGTGTCTATGTATTTCAAAAGACAGGCAGTGCCGCGAGCATGGCTCTTGTCGCACTTATAGCATTCCTGCCGACATTGCTTCTGGGACCTCTGGCGGGTGTCCTTGCAGACAGGCATGACAGATGCAGGCTCATGATGATAGGGGACGGAATGAGCGCCATCGGTCTTGTATATATCCTGACATGCATGTTCACGGGTCACGATGAACTCATTCATATATGCATAGGTGTATTGATAAGTGCCGTTTTTTCATCACTGCTTGAGCCGACATACAGAGCACTTGTAACTGATATGCTGTCAAAGGATGAATATTCCAAGGCAAGCGGAATGATGAGCATAGCGGGAAGTGCCAGATATCTGATCTCGCCGCTGATCGCAGGCTTTCTTTTAACCGTAAGTGATGTAAAGCTTTTGATCATCATCGATGCATGCACCTTCATTCTTACCATGATATGCATAGCATCAGTAAGAAACAGCCGTATGACCATACCCGAGAAGGATAAGGAACCCTTTATGAAGAGCTTTAAGGAAGGGTGGGAAGCCATAACCGAAAAAAGAGGCATAACGGTCCTGATCGCGGTCTCCGCTCTGATGACATGCTTCATGGGTGCTATCCAGATCCTTGTCGAACCCATGATACTCGATTTTCAGACCAGCAAGGTTCTCGGCATTGCAGAAACGGTCTGTGCAAGCGGAATGCTCGTATCGAGCATCATCATAGGTGCTGTGGGACTTAAAAGAAATTTTGCTAAGATCCTCAGTTTTTCACTTACCTTATGCGGCCTTTCGATGATAGGCTTTGGTGTCAGGGAAGACATATATGTGATATGCATCTTCGGATTCTTATTCTTCTTCATGCTGCCGTTTGCAAACAACTGTCTTGATTATCTTACAAGGATAAATATAGATCCTTCAAAGCAGGGAAGAGCCTGGGGGTTAATAGGTTTTCTCTCACAGCTCGGATATGTTTTTGCATACGCTCTTGCGGGTGTTCTGGCAGACAGGATAGCACAGGCAAGAAACATAGGAGTCGGAAGGGGAGCTGCGATAGTGATAATGATATCCGGAGTGCTTCTTGCTTTATCAGCACTTATGCTTTCAACATTTAAATCCGTAAAGGAACTGGAAAAGGGTGATAAGGATGTTAAAGAGACTGATAGTAAATGATCTTAATAAAAACAGACTGATAACGATCTCGACATTTATATTCATGGCTCTTTCAGCCATGCTGCTCGGCCTTGCGATATTTTTATTTGCAAGACTGTATTCATCGATAGATTCTCTTATGACTAAAGCCGAGACGCCTCATTTTCTTCAGATGCATACAGGCCAGATCGATGAAGCAAAAATAAATGAGTTTGCACAGTCTAGAGCAGATGTTGAAAAGATGCAGATCCTCACTTTTTTAAATCTGCAGAACAGTCAGATATCTGTAGGAGACAGATCATTTGAAACAAACATGCAGGATAACGGACTGGTAATGCAGAGCAGATGCTTTGACTATCTTCTTGATTCTGATAACAGCATAATCACTGTAAATAACGGAGAGGTATATGTCCCTGTCGCATACAAAAACGAGTATGACATCAAAACCGGCGATGTTATGAGGATAGGTGATCATGAACTTAAGGTTACAGGGTTCTTGCGTGATTCGCAGATGAATTCCATGATGGCTTCCTCAAAGAGATTTTTGGTCAGTGAATCCGATTATGAAAGATTAAGATCACTTGGGAGTGAAGAATACCTTATAGAGTTCAGGCTTAAAGAGGGAAGCGATCCAAATGCATTCGCAACGGCCTACAAGGATATGGGACTTTATGATAACGGACCTACCATAACATATCCTCTTATAAAGCTCATGAACGCACTCTCCGACGGGATAATGATACTTGTCATTCTTCTTGTTAGCATAGTCGTTTTATTCATATCGATACTGTGCATAAGATTCATCATACTGACAAAGCTTCAAAAGGACATGCGCGAGATAGGGATGATGAAAGCAGTCGGGATATCAAGAAAGGATATAGGCTTTCTGTATATAGTCAGATATCTCATCCTCTCATTCTTCGGATGTATCGCAGGCATTGTCGGAGCTCTGATCATAGCAGGCAGGCTCTCCGAGGGGATAAGGGATCTGTACGGAGAAGCATCAAACTCAGTCCTGATATATATACTTATGATACTGGGAGCGGCTGTAAGCGAAGCGATCATCCTGCTATCCGTTCGCCGAAGCCTTTCAAGGACAAAGGATCAGTCAGCTGTATCTGCACTGTCCGGTCAGGGAGACTTTGCAAGAAAGAAAAATCTGTGGCGTAGTGCGACCATCATAGTTGCGGCCAGTGTATTCATGATACTGGTGCCTTTGGAAATGAAGAGCACGATGGCTGCCGATGACTTTGTCACATATATGGGTATTGGAAACAGCCATATTCGAGTGGATGTAAGACAAAACGATATAAAACAGGCAACAAAGATATTTGAGGATAAGATAAGAAGAGATGACAGGATAGAGCGATACTCGCTGATGCAGACCGGATCCTACAAGGTAAGCTTAAGTAACGGAAATACCTACAGCATTACGATCGAAAACGGAGATCACGGCATGTTTCCCGTTAATTATATAGAGGGAACACGTCCCGAAAATGAAAACGAGATAGCTCTTTCCATACTTAACGCCGAGGAGTTTGGAGTTAATGTGGGTGATACTCTTACAGTACTCAGGAAAAAAGACGGGGAGATGATCGAATGTCCCTGCAGGGTATGCGGGATATACTCCGACATCACAAACGGAGGAAAGAGTGCAAAGGGATGCATGATAAATGATGAGACACCTGTCATGTGGAGCATCATATATATCTCTCTTAAGGATGAAAGCCTCGTAAACGAATGGGTTGATGAATATTCATCTGGTGATGACGGGTTAAAGATCGTAAAGATAAACGAGTACCTTAACGGAATGTACGGACAGACGATAAGAAATATTTCAAACGCATCCTTAATGACCATAGCACTTGGGGGAGTGATCATAATGGTTGTAATAATCCTTCTGATGCGTCTTGTCATCTGGAAGGAAAGAAAGGAAAGCTCGCTTAAAAAAGCACTCGGATTAAAGAGTGCGGATATCTGCATGTATTATTTAAAGAAACTGTCTTTGTATGTCATATCGGGCATACTTATCGGATTGCTTTCAGGAGTATTTTTAGGACAGAGACTGGCAGGCAGTCTGCTGGGAATGATGGGGGCGCAGGGATTTAAGTTTGTTATCGATCCGTTATCGACATTCATATATATTCCCTTGCTGATAGCAGCATCGGCATATATCGCATCCTTTATCAGTCTTTTGGAGATAAGGAAAATAAGTGCTTCGGAATGCTTAAATTCGGGACTGGAATGATTTATGGGAGGTTGTTATGAGCGCATTGTTAAAAGTTAAAGATATTGAAAAGAAAGGTATCCTAAAGGGGATAAGCTTTGAAATACAGTCAGGTGAGATGATAGCCGTGATGGGACCTTCGGGATCCGGAAAATCGACTCTTCTTTACAATGTATCCGGGATGGATCAGGCAGACGGCGGAGAGGTATGGCTAAACGGTACGGAAACAGTAAATCTGAGCGAGGATGAAAAGGCAGATATCAGATTAAATCAGATGGGCTTTGTATTTCAGCAGATGAACATGCTGTCAAATCTGAATATCATCGATAACATCGCTTTTCCCGCAGTATGTGCGGACAAGAAGAATCGTGTGAGCCATTACGAAAGAGCTAAAAAGCTGTTGGATGAATTTCATATCTCAGATCTTGCACAAAGAAGCGTAAATGAAGTATCCGGAGGCCAGCTTCAGAGAGCATGCATATGCCGAAGCATGATAATGAATCCTAAGATCATATTTGCCGATGAACCTACAGGCGCGCTTAACAGGACTGCCGCAAAAGAGGTAATGGATGCATTCCTTCGTATAAACAGGGAAGGTGCGACTGTTATGATGGTAACTCATGACAGCAAGGTAGCCAGCATGTGTGAAAGGATACTTTATATCCTAGACGGCGAGATAAGAGGAGAGCTCGAACTTGGAAAGCTTGAGATGGATGACAGGGACAGAGAAGTAAAGGTTGTCCGCTGGCTTGAGTCAATGGGATGGTAATGCATATAACATAACTTACATCTCTAAAAGAAAAAACACAAAATCATAAAAGAAATCAAGACAAATACATGCCTGAAATGATAAAATGATCTTATAAATCTCATGAGAAGAGAGGGAAGGTATGATTACTAGTACTATCGGAGATCTGAATATCGTTTCACTGGTACTAAGAATGCTTATCGCGACG
This sequence comes from Lachnospiraceae bacterium, assembly GCA_016290615.1. GTDB lineage: Bacteria > Bacillota > Clostridia > Lachnospirales > Lachnospiraceae > Colinaster. The sequence continues at coordinate 21,857 of JAEEUS010000032.1, forward strand.
CTTCTTGGCGGAGTCATCGGTCTTGAAAGAGGAGCGAGCGGACAGTCTGCAGGTATCAGAACATTCGCGCTTGTATGTGTCGGTGCGGCAGGATGTGCCATTGTAAACCAGTATCTGTTCTATACTACCGGCTCGGCTGATACGGCACGTATCCCGTCCACGGTAATATCGGGTATCGGTTTTTTGGGAGTTGGCACCATAGTCGTAACGGGGAAAAACTATGTAAGGGGACTCACAACGGCGGCAACGCTCTGGAGTACCGCAGTCCTTGGACTGTTTATCGGTTCAGGATTCATTGCAGGAAGTCTTGTCTGCTTCCTGACCATCATATTCATAGTTGTAGTTCTCAATAAGGCATCTCTTTTCCAGGAGGAGATAGCAAGCAAATTTACGATGTATCTTGAGCTTGACAAAGAAACAGGCGTTGAGGAATTTCTTGAATATATGACTTCACACGGATACAATGTTTCAGTCCTTGAAAAGCAGAAGAATGCATCAATCCATGCGGATGATATTGGACTTTTGGTAAACTGCAACATACATAAGCATAAATCACATACGAATCTTATAAACGATCTTTTCACACTTGATTCGGTTCACTACGTGGAAGAGATCAAAGCATAGATCATTCAAGGCCTTAGTGATAGTGAGTCAGCATTAAAGTCGTGGTAAACTTAAAAGAGGATGTCGGATCATACCGGCATCCTCTTTTTATATTACATGGTATTGTTTTTGCATATCTTTAATAGCTGTGCATATAAAAGATCTTTTTCTTTTTTCGGACAGATGAATGTTAAAACGGTTATGACAGCCGGAATGATAATGAAGAACCATATCTGAAACGGAGGGGTCATATCTCCTAAACACAGATATGTGATCATAGTGACCGCAAAGATTATAAGAAACACGCTGTCTATAATAATAACTAACGGCTTTACGCCTTTTATCTTTCCGTAATGGTAGCATATCAGATTATCGTCTATGATCTCTGCATACAGTACCGTCCTGAAACTGTTCTTGATCATTGGATGTTTTCTGTAAAACCAGAATTTATTCCTGTTAAGCCTGCCGATATATTTCTCTTCGGTTACAAATGTCTGAGGCTTATCTATGTAACGGAAAAAACTGTCTTCAATATTTGTGTTGTATTCAATATATTCTTTTGTCATTCTGAACCTGCCATTCCTCGTTTAACCGCTTTACGTCTTCTCTGAGCAATTTGCTTTAGTTCATTATACTCATAAATCACCAAATGTTAACAGAGAACACGGTGCATGCGGATCATATAACATCAAAGGGCAGGATAAAAAGCTGACAGGGCGTCTCTTTGACAGCTGGAATGAAGCATGAAAATCTTAGAAGATGACAGGTGATATGTACCATCTTTGCTGCTTTGTCTGAACTGACCCTCAAAAAGCTAGATTTTATAGGTCTAACTTTTGGGGGTCAATTCATTCTTTCATAATGATTTTGGGCTGTATCATTTAGCTTATTTATGCATAACTAACATAAATATTGAAAACTAACATTATATATGATAATATAAAATAAAAATGTTAGAAGGTGGTTGATGTGAAAAAGCTTTTCGAGCAGGTATACGGAAGAAAGCTGAATTCCTTTGAAGAGACAAAATATTCATTACCATTATATTTACAAGATGGCAAGAAGTTTTACAGAGTTACAGTTTTAGGCAAGACGTTTGTTGTTGCCTTCTTTGAAACTCAGGAGCGATTTAATATAAAAACCTTAAAAAAGCAGTTGGCATTATATCAAAATGCCATTAAAGAAGATGTCGTTTATGGCTTTGATAAGATCAGTTCCTTTCAGCGCAGGAGCATGATTGAGAACGAGGTCCCTTTTGTATCATGTAATGGTCAGATGTATTTGCCGTTCATGGGTGTGTTATTCGAAAAGTGCGCCATAGCAGAGGATGTTGTCAAGGATCGTTTTGCACCGTGCTCACAGCTCCTTTTTCTGTTATTCTTATATGAAAATGATAGCTATACCAAACTGGAGGCAGCAAAAAGGCTGCATGTTTTGCCGATGGCAATATCCAGAGCATCAAAGCAATTGCATGAAAAAGGCCTGATAGAGGAAAACAAGCAGGGCACTGAAATTGTGATGAACGTCAGTGTGAAGGATCGAAGAGATCTGTACGAGAAAGCAGTAAAAAATTTTATTAATCCTATCCAAAGTGTTATTTATCTGTCTGACGCAAGAGTTGACATCAGCACTCCTGCGTCAGGGGAATTCAGCCTGTCTCGAAGATCTGACATGGGCTATCCAAAGTATGCTGAGTATGCTTTATACAAGGATTTATCATTCTTTAAAGGATTGGTCGGAGTGGATCCTGATCTGAATTATGAGAGTGATATAGTTCGTATTCAAAAATGGAAATATGATCCGCTTATATTCTCATATAATGGACAAGTCGATCCGGTCTCTCTTATGTGTACATTTGCGGATACTACTGACGAGAGGATTCATAAGTGCCTGGAAGATGTAAAGGAGGAAATCTGGAATTGGCGGAGAATATAGAATTAAAGAATAATCTTATGTCGTTTAGAGAGGCATTTAGAGAATTTACGGATTATTATACTTATAGATTAGTCTGATTTTGCAGAGTCGGATGCTTTGAGGCAAAGATTAAACATACAATAAAGGAGTAGTATATGCGATTTGGTTTTTCTTATGTTGGACTCATCTATCTGATAATGTTAATAGTCCCGAATATCATA